>CALJGU010000070.1 GCA_938075565.1 uncultured Opitutales bacterium
GACCTTTTCCTTATAGCCTAATTCCATAGTAGAGAATTGAGTCTCAGGAAATTCGCCTCTCTCAAACTGGCCACGCCTAAGATCAATATCTTGACGATAAATTTGTTCACTGAGACTGCTGTAATAAACACGCTGTCGAAAAATCGCATAGTCAATGAAGCGACTGACTACATCTCGATAAATGGCGAGGAAAGCCAGTTGTCTATCCTGCTTCACTCGCTTTACTTCTAGTAATCCATACTCATGGTCGGCCTCAGCAGCTCCCCAGGTATAAAGTGGCTTTCGCGCATAAATATCAAACTGGTATTTCCATCCTTCAGATGGATCACCACTCCCGGTGTCTTGTCGCTGGAATCCAACATCCACAGACGCCGTGATTTTGAAATCTTTGATAGAAGAGTACCGCATGGAGACTGCTTCTGCCCGTCGGAGTAAAATATCCTGTAGATCCATTTTCCAGGAATTTGCCGCCGCGGATTGTATGAGCGGTCTAAGAGACGGGTTAATTTCGTCAAGCGGATTTGGCAGAATACCTGTTGGGTTTGTTTGAGCCGACAGATTCGAAAAATTACCTATCAGCAGAATAGCTGAAACCAGAAAGCTTAACGTCTTTGGATGAGAGCGAAGCGAAGTCACGAGTTGGGATGAGCAGTTGTGGTGGATGTTTAAATGCCAGAGCATGGGAGCTTGTTAACACATATCGAGCAAAAATTCATTGATAAGGTTCCTTCTTGTCAGAAAGTAATTTTGCAGCCTTCATAACCAACTTTGAAAATGAAGCATGTAGTTCTACTAGGGGGAAGCGGATACGTTGGCAAAACGTTCCAAGAGATCCTCAGCAAACGAAACATTTCTTTCCGGAATTTTTCCCGGACAGAATTAAATTACTATAATCCAGCCAAGCTCAAAGAAGCCTTAAAAGCGGAAGCGCCTGATTGCCTGATCAATGCGGCCGGCTATACAGGGAAGCCAAATGTGGATGCCTGCGAAGATGATAAAGCAAACTGCTTGCTGGGGAACGCCGTTTTGCCAGGAATCATTCGCGAAGTCTGCGAGTCACTCAAACTTCCTTGGGGGCATGTGTCCTCGGGCTGCATTTATACAGGAAGTCGCTCGGATGGTTCTGGTTTCCTTGAAGACGACACACCCAATTTCGATTTCAGGCACAATAACTGCAGTTTCTACAGCGGAACTAAGGCACTAGGGGAAGAGGTATTAAAGGGAGCCGAGAACTGCTACATCTGGCGACTTCGAATTCCTTTTGATGAAAGAAATAACCCAAGAAATTACCTAACGAAGCTACTCACCTACGAATGGCTCTTGGATGCTGAGAACTCAGTCTCACAGCGATTCGAATTTATCGATGCCTGTCTCGCATGTTTTGAGAAAGAAATACCAAGTGGCGTTTACAATGTGACCAATCCTGGAGCGATTTCAGCAAGGGAGATCACAGAAATCATGAAAACGCATGGCATGGTGAAGAAAGAGCTCAAGTTTTTCGAAAGCGAGGAAGCCTTTATGTCAGAAGTTGTGCGAGCCCCTCGCTCCAATTGCATCATGTCTTCAGAAAAACTTAGTTCCCTAGATATCCGCTTAACAGAGGTTCATGAAGCCGTGGATAGGGCCTGCAAAAACTGGACTGAATAGAAACATTCTAAGATGAACGTACTAGTCACTGGAGGAGCCGGATTTATTGGTTCTCATTTTTTAGATCTGTTACTCGCAGACGCAAACGGTCCAACAGACGAGATCATCTGTCTCGACCTTCTCACTTATGCAGGACGTGAAGAGAATTTTGCTCACCATGAGGATAACCCCAAATTCAGCTTTATCAAAGGCGACATCGGAGACCAAGGATTGGTCGGTGAGCTGCTGGATAAGTATCAGATCGACTGGGTAGTCAACTTTGCAGCGGAAACCCATGTTGATCGCTCCATCGAAGGCCCAGACGCTTTCATTCAAACCAATGTGGTCGGTACTCACGAGCTGTTGAAAGCAAGTCTCGCGTATTACTCAGAGCTTAATCCCGAGCAAAAACATAGATTTCGATTCTTACACGTATCAACGGATGAAGTGTATGGCACGCTTACATTTGATGAGGCTGCCTTCACAGAAGAAAACCAATACCTGCCGAACAGCCCCTACTCTGCTTCAAAAGCGGCAAGTGATCACCTGGTTAGAGCCTATCACCACACATTTGGGCTGCCGACACTCATTACCAATTGCTCGAACAACTATGGGCCACGACAGTTTCCGGAAAAGCTGATCCCACTCATGATCCACAATGCGCTGGATGGCAAAAGTCTTCCTATATATGGAGATGGGTTAAATGTTCGAGATTGGCTCTATGTGACGGATCACTGCACTGGCATTCACAAAGTATTAGAGAACGGCAGATTGGGAGAGACCTACAATATTGGAGGCAACTGTGAGAAAACGAACATTCAGATCGTAGACACCGTCTGCTCCATTCTCGACAGCCAACAGCCGAAGGCAAACGACAGCAGTTACTTGAGCCAGAAAACCTTTGTCACTGATCGAAAAGGACACGATCGCCGCTACGCAATTGATTGCCAAAAAATTGAGAGTGAGTTAGGCTGGACTCCAGCAGAGACCTTCGAAACAGGGATACAAAAAACAACCCAATGGTACCTATCTCAAATCAAGCGAGGCAGTTAATCAGGATTGATTCGCGATTCATTTAAAGTAACGGTCAATCTCCATGGAAAGCTCCGACAACGCGCCTAACGACCTGGCACTGCTCAGTATCGTTGTCCCCGCCAGGGATGAAGAAGGCTGCATCGCGGCAACCGTTGAGCATTTACACTTAGAGTTAGAGCTTCAAAAAGTCCCACACGAGATCCTGGTGGTAGATGATGGAAGTACCGACAATACCTGGAAAATCCTCAGTGAGACCAAAGAAAAGGTTTCAACTCTTAGACCGATCAAGAATAAGGGAGAAAACGGTTTTGGTCGCGCAATCATTTTGGGCCTCAACAAAATGAAAGGGGATGCCGTTGTGATCATGATGGCAGATCAATCGGATGATGTCCGAGACGTCGTTAGATACTGGGAGCTATTGAATGAAGGCTGGGACTGTGTCTTTGGCAGTCGTTTTTCCAAAGGTGGAGGCGTAATCGACTATCCATGGCTGAAACTGCGAGTTAACCGATTGGCCAATTTTTTCATTCGCATTCTCTTTAAGATCAAACTTAACGACACAACAAACGCATTTAAAGCCTACCGAAAAACGGTCATCGATGGTTGTCAGCCCTTCTTATCTCCGCATTTCAACCTAACAGTGGAGATTCCTTTAAAAGCAATAGTTCGGGGATTCTCTTGGACCGTCATGCCCATCACCTGGACCAATCGACGCACTGGACAAGCTAAGTTGAAGATAAAAGAAATGGGTAGCCGTTATTTCTTTATCTGTGCTTATGTGTGGCTCGAAAAGTCTTTTAGCAGAGGAGATTATAAAGCGGCGAAGGAAGAAATAGAATCAACCGAGGTATCAGACAGCCCTTAATCTTATCATAATCCATGGAAATGGATTTAAGACCTCAACGATTTCAAATCCGCTTTCTGTAACAGCTTTAGCAAATGAGCTAGGGCTCCAATGGTTAAGATGCCCAGGCGTATTCCCCCAATCTCCAAGATACTTGAAGCGAGCCATATTCAGGATACGCCAAATGGGTTCACGAGGAACGGAGAAGACATAGTGATCGGCATTGAGATTCCTCAGCGATCTAAGCCCGCCTTCAGGATCTTCGAGATGCTCCAACACCTCGCAACAGACAACCACCGATCGTCGGTGCGCTTCAGGATCCAAATCGTAAATGCTCAAGTGCTTAAAATCGATGGAATCGCAATCGCGGGTTAGATTCTCCTCAATCAGAGCCTCTGAAAAGTCACTCGCCATTACTGGGATCTTGTAGCGATCACGAATGAGCCGAGTCAGTCTACCCTCCCCACAACCAACTTCGTGCAAAGAAGTGGGCTGAATTTTATCCAACGCATCGAACAGCTTCTCATCGAATCCTGTAACCAGCTTTCTGGAGATCGGATTGCTCAAGTTCGATTTATCAACCTGATTCCCGATATAGATTCCTTCTTCTAATTGCTTATCGTGATTGTCCATTCAGTTTGTCTTTTTGGGACGTTTCAGAAAAATCACACTGAGTCCAAAACAAAATAGATCGCCCAAAACTGAGCTGATGCGCATCCAGGAAGCGATAAAAAGCAGATTCACATTCATCTCAGGTGAAATAGAAAACAAGGAATAGGCTGCCTCTCTGACCCCTACGCCTCCGGGTGCTCCGATTACTAAAAACCCTGCAGCCCAAGTCACTGAAACCATTTCCAGGATTCGAACAAAACGCAACTGAAGCGGCTCTGCTAACAACCCTGCAAAAAGAATGAACATAGCTGCTTGTAGAAAAAACACGAACACATAGGCCAAAGCCCCTAATAAGCCCCAATGCAAATGTTCAACATTTAGAGATTCAGTGATCCCCAATCTTCTCCTCAGCTGCGGATTTATAAGAACGATCACCAAAACAATAACTCCGGTCGCCATAACAGTCACAGCTGGAAACCCGTAGCCTTGAGTGAACAAAAAAGAGAGCCCGATGAGTCCAGCTACAAGCACCAAAGCCAAGGACTCCATAACCGTAGAAGTTCCCGCAATTGCAGCTTTTATTCCGAGCTGTTTTGCCAGGACGACCCGCCCAACATGATGAAACACATTTCCAGGTAAATACTTAGCAAACTGCGTGCGAAATGATAAAGTGATTGAAGCCAAGAATCCGACATCGCTTCCCAAAGCGCGAACCATCAGAGCCCAACCAACTCCAAGGGCCGTGTTCACCAAAACCCAACAACCCGTAGCTCCAACAAGTGGCCAAAGAAACTGACTAGGCAAACCATGGGTTAATTTGGAATCATCATAAATCAGTTCACGAAACACATAAAGACAGCAAACGAGACTCACCGAGAATCCCAATGCACGCAGCACGGAATTTGAACTCTTCCCCTTAGATATTCCTGTCTGTAAATTCAGCACAGGCTAGGACTCATCCCGAGAGAACTCGTTTTCAAGTTTTCGAACCTGCCATTGAATCTTTTGCAATAGCCGTCGATTCACTGAAATTAGATCCGTTATTACGGCTACAATACCAAGTAACAGTCCCGATCCCATTAGTAAGGCAGACAATATCACAGATTGGATGTGTCCATCCCCTAAACCATTTAAGTAGAAGTATAAAAAACGAAGACCCAGAGCAAACCCAGGCACAAATGCCAATGCTGCTAAATAGCCAAAAAAGCGCATCGGACGATAGACAACAAAGACCCTGAACATAGTCACGATGGACCGTTTCACATAGGAAGGAATGCTTTTTACCAAGCGAGATGGTCGCGTTTCGCCATTCACCCGAATAGGGACTGATTTGACAGCCATCCCCATTTGTCCCGCCTGAATGATCGTCTCGAGCGTATAGGTGTAATTACTAAAGACATTGAGCCTCATGGCAGCCTCTCTGCTATAGGCGCGGAATCCGCTCGGTGCATCCCGAACATCCGTCCTACTAATGGATCGCACTACGGCACTGCCCCACTTCTGCAAAAGCTTCTTGATAGGCGAAAAATGCTTGATGCTCGAAATAGGACGCTCGCCTACAACCATTTCAGCCTGCCCCTGAAGAATGGGTTGTACCAATAATGGGATGTCATCCGCATTGTATTGGTTATCCCCATCGGTATTTACGATCACGTCTGCGCCCAAATTCAAACTCGCTTCTAGTCCCGCCGAAAATGCCTTCGCTAGCCCTTGATTTTGCGAAAGGCGCACGATGTGATCCACGCCACATTTCTGAGCGACTTCGACCGTCTTATCAATGCTACCATCGTCAACGACAAGCCATTCAACCGCATCAAAACCCTCAACTTCTCGGGGTAAAGATTGTACTACATCTGTAATATAGTCAGCTTCATTGAAGCAGGGAATTTGGATAATGATTTTCAAATATATTTCTAGTTAACGAATAGGCACCTGACCGGCAACCAGGCACAATAGACAAATTCGGCTAAAGGTTCAGCTCTAATTATGTGAACCAAGTAATTGATAGCGAAATCGCCAGCGGAAAGGCTAGACAATTTAGCCTTCTCTTTATTTGGGACAGATTAATGGCCATATGTTTAGAGCTTACCCCGCCTTATCACGTACTTTAGATAAATCCTAGAGCAATAACCCTCATCTGCTGAGTGCAATTCTAAACCCTGTGTGGGCCGACCAATGCGGATCGCCGCTCGGAATAGCCGATCCACGATTGCTGGAACGACAGTCTCTGGCAACCGCATAAAAGTGACCTCCCCGCACAGCACGATAGGAACCCGAGGACGGCCCTAGAGGATCGGTTGCTTTCACAATGTTCGTTTGCCACCAATCCCAGCACCACTCCATCACATTGCCGTGGGTATCTCTTAATCCCCATGCGTTTGCATCTTTACGAGGATCACCAACGGGTCTCGTGTTCCATCCTCCTCCAGGCCAATCGCTATTGGCAACATACCAGCCTGCCTTATCAAGGTTTGGATCGGGAGGATCCGCATCGATGAATAGAATCTCACCCGTGTAAAACGCATAGATGGTACCAGCTCTGCAACTGTACTCCCATTCGGCCTCAGTCGGAAGCCGGTAACCGTTATTCAAAAAATTACAATCTGGTTCAACATCTCCTGTGCGATAGACTAATCCATCCACTGTGTAGCAAGGAATCAATCCTCCTTCCATTTCACTTCTCGCATTCAGCCACTTAACAACATCGTACCAATTGACTTCAGTAACAGGGTGCTGATCTGTTGAATCCTCCTTGAACCCCTTTC
>CALJGU010000071.1 GCA_938075565.1 uncultured Opitutales bacterium
CCATCTCCTCTTTCGAATACAAAATCATCAAATACTTTCGAGGAATAATAGAGATTCCCAGAACCCACACGCCCAGATTCAACGAATCCCTCTCCGAATGACGACTTCACACACAACAAGATGATCAGGAATACACCCATCCGATGGTTTGAATCTTGATAGCTGAAAAAAGGGCAGATAGCCCGCTATTTCCGCCGAGAAGCAAAACAGTGCAAGCAGGGGCCAAGCGCTGTGCTCGGCTCAAGGACAAAAAGATCGCCCTGTTCAACAAGAAATACGTACACTTAGACCAAATATTCGAGATTGCGCAGCTCTGTGCTTACTGGGTGGCCAGAAGCCAATAGCAACTCCACGTAAGCCGACCATAAACTCGAAACCGACAAGTCCAAGGTATCCTGAACCGCGATATCATCGAGATCAAATAAACCAGGAGCCGGTAGGCCTATCCGATCTGATTCTTACCGAATTTTAAGAAAATTTCCTATTATCTTAATAATAGATATTTAACACTTCTTTAGCGACCAAAAATTGCAGTCGCAACCCGAGGAAGGTCGCTGGCAGTCTCCGCATGCATCCCATAACATTCGATCAATTACAACTTATCCTATTCCAAATTAAACTTTTGCCAATTTCACACGATTAACTCAGAATCAGTGTGTTCGCGATTTATCTAAAATCCCCATACGAAGGGCAAAAGCCATTTTTCTATGAAATACTACATCTTACTAGGAGTAATGCTTGTTGCCTTTGCCAGGGCTGCCGTCGCCAGCACAAACATCGAAATCATTGTGACTCCCTCTAGCACGGTCTCGCAAAACAACCGGCCCGCCCAATTTAAATGGCTGCTCGAGTCGGAAAGCGGAACCGAGGCGCAAATCGGCCAATTCGCCTGCGGCAGCTATTGGGCCGCACCCGCAACAGGGGAAAATGGAGTTCGAATTCTGTCACTCAACGGATCGGGCAAACCGGACCAAACCGACCTAATCAGTCTCGATAGCAACCCACGACCCCATTCGCACGGTCTATTAGGACTAGGAACGAAAACCTACGAGAGCCACAACCCTGAAGAAAACGATAAGCCCAAACTCCCGCTAATCTATAGACTATCCTCCGGATCGGCGATTTCGCTCGTCGCCGCCATGCAGCGAAACGAAGCGGAAACATCCAGCGGCGGAACCAAAAGTATTCGAGGGGGAGCGGTGGACGCCTACTGCATTCTAACACTCCTGTCTGAAGCACCAGCAAACGGAGGCAAGGACATGATCAGGCCCAACATAGTGGGTGACACAAAGGAGCTTCTAACCTGGGACGATTTCGACCTCAGCCGCCTCCCTACTCACTCCTTCATACCCGCAAGTACAGGAGATTCGCTAAATACCCAACGTATGATCTGGAACCACTCGACGGAGGTTTTCAGCATGAGAACATGGGATGGAGCAGCTTATCGTTCGTACTCAGAAGGCGGACGAGCCTTTCGCCCACACATTCTACACCATAACTACGCAGCAGGAAGAGCAGCGAGCATCAACAATTCCATACTCTCGATCCTAGGCGGAAACAATACAATCGAAGAGAAGAAACCCTTAATCGCATCATTGATCGCCCAAGGTCTCGACATTTGGCATTTCAAATATGGCAGAGAGGGGTATCCGGGAGCGTGGAGCAGTGGAGCAGGGCAATGGGGCGGTCAATTCATGCCCGCCGTCTTTGCTGCAGCCTTGCTTAAGGATGCCGCAAAAGCAAACGAACTTAAGAAAACAGCTGCCTTGAACTTGGAAGACGACTTAAATGAACGTGGCCCCCAGGAGCTTCGCCAAATCCTAAGGGGCAACACAGGTGTATTACTCTGGGGAGACGGCCATGATCCACGGGCAACCGCCACCAAACCCATCCCGGAGCTGACGAGACGCTATTGGAACGATCTCAAATGGGGCTCCTGCTATCTAGGCGCACCAAATGACTGCAATCAGAATGTAGGGAAAAAAACAACCGCAGACCCACATGGCTATATCGACGGGCCCCCAGCCAAGCCCGGCTCAAACTATATGGTGATAGCAACGGGCAACCAAAGAAGCTTTGCTGCAATTATGGTACTTTTTCCAGAAGCTCGTTCCATCGTGAATTCTGACGACGTCATCGAACACGTCGATCGAGTGCACAGACAAGGCGTCTGGGCCTTCCCAGATCCGGTCGCATCCGTTCCTGAAACAGATCAATCAGGTTGCAACATTTGGTCACTGCCCGGCGATGGCGTGGGCTGTTCCGAATATAGATACTCATGGGGACCAGACATAAATGATGCTCGCTATGCGATTGAAAACGGAGTCGGCAGATTCGTAGAATACCACCGATCGCAATTTAAACCGTCATACACCTCTCCATTGGCCGAATCAAATTGGGATGAGATTATGGCCCTCTACGACGGACTTCGATTCGAGGATAACTTCGTCGAGCTAGGGGTTGCAGTTGCTCCCAACATCATTGCAACTCCTTCGAACAACACCCATCTCATTTATATGCGCAGCGGAACAACGGATGCAAAAATTTATTTCACGACAGATGGAAGCACACCAAACGCTCAGGCTTTCCTTTATAACGGTCCATTTGAAACCGATTCCCCTAACGATATTCGAGCGATATCAATGCGAGAAGATCTTCAACCAAGTAAAATCAAAAGTCTCCTCTCCACCGCAAACCAAAAACCAATCACTCCGTCCGGCCTAACCACCTCCCATTAAGCCTAAGCCTCTTCATTGAATCTTTTATTCCGCAACTCCCCAAAGTTTACAAAATATTTAATCAATCCAAAATAGCCACGAAATAGGTTTACATGTTTATCAAACGACACCCATGAATCCAATAAATAAGATTGCATCAATTTTTCGATTTGGAATTCCAAGCCTGCCATATGCTCAAGCTTCCTTTTCGCAATTCGGGGAAGATTTTTTCCTCAGGAA
>CALJGU010000072.1 GCA_938075565.1 uncultured Opitutales bacterium
CTCCATCACCGATGGCACGCATAACTATAACTGCAGCAACACCAATGATGATACCCAGCATGGTGAGGATACTTCTTGTTCTGTTTTTGAGAAGACTGCCTTGGGCAATGGCCAGGAGTTTGAAAAATTTCATTTGCTATACTTATAGTCCGATTACGCCGGAGAATTCCTCCAACTCTTTTTTGGCATTATGACGGTCGGTGATTTGAGTATCTTGGACAATCAAGCCGTCCCGCATTTCTACCACGCGTTTGGAAAACATCGCTATATCTGGCTCATGTGTGACTAAAACGATAGTGATCCCTTGATCGTTTAGTTCCTGAAATAAGCCCATTAAATCTAAGGAGGTTCGTGAATCCAGGTTACCTGTTGGTTCGTCGGCCAGAATGAGAGCAGGGTCGTTTACCAGTGCTCTTGCTACGGCTACACGTTGTTGTTGTCCCCCGGAGAGCTGCTGGGTCTGGTGATCCATGCGATCGCCCAGTCCAACCCGTTCCAGGCATTGAGCAGCCTTTTTCTTAGGACTGATCTTCGATTTGGTTCGTTGATAGACGAGGGGCAATTCTGCGTTCTCCAGAGCAGATGTTCGGGACAACAAATTGAAGCCTTGAAAAACGAATCCTATTTTTTCATTTCGAATGTCTGCTAGCTCGTTGCGCGAGAGTTTTCCAACTGGCACTCCATCCAGAAGGTAGCCACCCGATGTCGGTTTATCGAGGCAACCGATGATATTCATGAAGGTTGATTTCCCCGATCCGGAAGCACCCATGATGCTTACAAATTCTCCCGCCTTAATGGTGAGATTAACCCCGCGCAGGGCATGAACTGGCTCTGCCAGTTCATAGGTCTTTTTCAAATCTATTGTCTCAATGACATTTACCATAATGGAGCTTAGTCTAAATATTAAAATATTCCTCTGCCTCGGCCACCACCTGGACCACCTCGGCCCCCAAATAGATTTTGATTGGAGTTTTGATTTGTGGAAGGGGTCAGCACTTTGGAAATGATTTCTCTGCCTTCGGGAATTTCTTCTTCACGTAATGGCATGATTTCGGTGTTGATCCCGTCAGAAACTCCGGTTCTTACCGCCATCATCTTCAGTTCACCGGCCACGTCCTTGTACCATATAGTATCGCCGCCTCTTCGGCCACCGCCACCACCTCGTTGACCACCTCCACCGAACGCGCCAGCTAATGCAGCAGCTCCGCCAACTCTGGAAGCTCCTCCTTCACCACGCTGTCTTGCTTGGCCACCTTCTCCGCCTTGGCCTCTTTGCCCTCTCTGGCGACTTTCTCCGCCTTCACCTCCTCGAAAGCGCTCGATCATCTCTTCGCGGAATTTCGCTTGGACCTCTACCATCTCGTCACTCATTTTTAAACTGAGAGCGGATGCGGGAACGCTCAGGACTTGTTCAACCTCATCGACTACGAAATCAAGAGTCGCGGTCATGCCTGGGAGGAGAAGTCGTCGTGGGTTTTCCGTTTCGACCACCACAGTGTAATTAACTACATTTTGGATAACTGTAGGCTGTAGTCGAATTTCTGTTACGGTCCCTGTAAAGTTGCGCTCAGGATAACTGGCTACGGTAAATCGAACTTCCTGGTCTTCCTTGATTTGGCCGATGTCACTTTCATCCACATTGGCCAGGATTTCCATGAGGTTCAAATCCTCTGCAATGATAAAGAGGCGAGGAGTATTGAAACTTGAAGCTACCGTTTGCCCTTCTTCAACATCACGGTTGATGATCACACCGCTTATGGGGGCTCGAATCTCGGCGAATTCACGATTTCGTTTAGCACGTTCCAGGGATGCTTCGGAGCTCACCACGTTAGCTTCTGCCGTTTCCTTGCCGATTTCGTAACTTAGAAAATCATCTCCAGAAAGGAACCCTTTGTCATAAACGGGCTTGAAGCGATCGTATTGAATAGTGGCTCTTTTGAGGCTGGCTTTTTGGCGCATCAGGTCTGCTTCTGCGCTTTTGACCTGAGTATCTAAAGTGCGCGGATCGATCAGCGCAATCAAGTCGCCGGCTTCCACAGTGTCGTTAAAATCTTTATAGACACCTTCAATGACTCCGGAGACCTGGCTTCCGATTTCTACGAGCTCCCGTGCTTCGAGGGAACCGGTGGCAGTTATCATGTTGAGAATGTTTTTTCGCTCAATTTTGGCGTAATTGTAATTCTCAGTCGATTCGGTCGTTTCTTCTTCTTGAAAGTAGAAGCGATATCCACCGTAGCCGATACCAGCGAGCAGGATGATTATAATAATGAACTTTTTCATGGGAATTACTGTAATTCGGGGACTTGGGTATTCAGGCGATTAATCAGGAAGTTTTCGAGTGTTCCGTCTTGGAGTGTAATATCCAGGCGGTTGGTAAAAAGGTTGAACCAGGATTCTTCAACGGCGACCGCCGCATCTAGGCGATTGGACCGGAGAGAGTTTACATCCAGCAAGGTAGCGGCACCGGCATCGAATCTTGCCAGTTCAGCTTCCAGGGCGGCACCCGCTGAAGCCAATTGTTCTTGGGAAAAGGAAAGTTGTGCCTTGGCGGTATTGAAGTCTAACAGAGCCTGGAGGAGGTCGGTGCGTGCATTCTGCTTGAGATCTACCATGTCGAACTTTTCCTGGCGGAGCTGAATATTGGCTCGGGCCACGGTGGTTTCGGTTCTTCGGCGATCGAAAATCGGAACGGAGAGCGTTAGACCTCCTGATACTTCAGGTTCTCTTTTGAAAAATTGACTGCCAAATCCAGAACTGCGGTTCTGGCTGGCATAACTGGTGCGGAGATTGGCCGAGGCGCTCACGGATACCTTTTTTCCAGATTCTGCGATACGAATATTCTGATTCGCCGCTTCGATGCGGTATTCTTGAGCGAGGAGGTCGGGACGTTTGATTATCCGACTCCAGGATGATTGGACGTCGGGATCGGGTAAGTAGTCGGTGTTTCCCCATCCGCTGTTGTCGATATCGAGGAGAATGATAGTTTCGGGAGGAAGTAAGAGTAGCTCTTTTAAGAAGTATAGGCTTCTTTGGTGTGCTTGACGGGCCTGGGCGAGGCGACGTTCGCTATCGGCTACCAAGGCTCGTTGGCGAAGCACGTCTGCTTCAATCCGGATCTCGTTTTCATAGCTGACCTGGATTAACTCGAGGTTTTCAAGTCTCGAAGCGAGTTCCTCGGCCTGGATCTCAATTTCCTTAAAGCGCAGGATGGCTTCCATGTAGCGGAAAATTGAATTGAAGAGTACTATCTGCTTAGATCGATCTAAGTCTTTTAGACTGGCTTCCAGGACTGATTGGGCTTGGTTTATGGCCGCTTGTCGGGCACCACCGTTATAGAGCACCATATTGGAGTTGAGGCTGCCATTCAGGGAGCGAGAGGTATCGGCATCTTCCCAGACGGGCTCACCATCTTCACCAAAAAACCGGACGGTGCCACCCAGTGACCCTGTGAGGTTGGGTTTCGAATCCGCCTCCTCGAAGGCTAGGTCGTTTTCTCTTGATTCTATCTGAAGCTTGGATTTCTTGAGGCTCAAATTCTGGTTCAAGGCCAGGAAGATGACATCGGAGAGTGCAAGTGTTCGAGTCTCTGCATTGGCAATCTGGGCCTCTTGTCCGTGGGCGCAGATGCTCAATAATAGAATGCAAAAGGATATTAGAATTGGTTTAGGCATAGGGTACAGCCGAAGGTTCGAGCTGTGGGAATAACGCCTCGTATTCGATTAAGGTTTCACCTGAATGGAAAATAAATGGATTTTTTTGATGTTTGTGCTCCCTATGGTCTGAGTATTCAGATTTTCATTGCGCCGAAGTCGTGGGAAACTCACGGTTTTAGGCCTATACCCCGCTGATCGATTCTTCAGATCCGCTCTCCGTAAAACTCACTCCATCTCCATCTATGCTTCTTGATTCGTTTCTTGTTTTTGGTGCATCTACCTCTTGGCCATTTTTCGTATTGGCTGTCGGTATTATTTTTGTGGTCCTGGCCATCGGTGTATTCCGTTTCCACGCGTTCGTTGCGTTGATATTGGCTGCCATTCTGGTTGGTGTGCTATCCAGCTCTCTGCCAGGTGAAGGAAATCACGTTATAAAGGCGATCGAGCTGTCGATGACCGAATTTGGCGCCACTGCTGGAAAGATTGCCTGGGTGATCGGTGTGGCTGCGATTATTGGACTATCCTTAATGGAGAGTGGGGCTGCCGATCGGATCGTGCGTGGTCTCATCGGAGTCATGGGCGAGAAACAGGCGGGTTGGGCAATGATGGTTGCCGCTTTCTTTCTCTCAATTCCCGTATTTTTCGATACCGTCTTTTTCTTAATCATTCCCTTGGCTCAGGCCCTGGCATTCCGGTTAGGGAAACGATATGTATATTTTGTGATGTGTGTATCGGCTGGTGGGGCCCTGACGCATGGATTGGTGCCACCGACTCCGGGGCCATTGGTCATGATCGAGACCCTTCAGCTGGATCTTGGTTTTGCCATGGTGATGGGGATTGCCCTAGGGCTACCGGCTGGTGCGTTTGGTGTGTGGTTGGCTGGCCGGATGGACAAGAAGCTTAATCTGAGTCTCCGCGAAAGTCCCATGGTCAAAATTGCTGACCTTGAGGAGATCGTTAATAAGGACACTAGCGATTTACCTCCATTCTTTGTTTCTATTCTTCCTGTCGTCTTGCCGGTCTTTCTGATTGCTCTCTTTTCCAGTGTGAAAGCATTTGGTGGTGAGAGTGATTCCGCTTTGTATTCTACGATTGAGGTCTTGGGTAATAAAAACCTCGCGATGGCAATTGGAACTCTGATTGCGATTTGGCTGATGGCTTCGAGGCGCAAAATCAACATGCAGAAGTTGTGGTCTGAGATGGATGCGCCTATTGCTGTGGCGGGAACCATTATTTTAATCACATCGGCAGGAGGTGCATTTGGTGCCATGATCCGTCACGCTGGAGTGGGGGATGCTGTGAAGTCGGTCATGGAAGGCTCAAATATTTCTCTCCTACTCCTGGCCTGGATCATCGCGATGGTGATGAAAGTAGCGCAAGGATCAGGAACCGTTTCGATGATCACGACTTCGAGTATCATTGCGGCGATTATCGGTGTTGGAACCGGGGATATGATGGACCTGCCTTATCACCCCGTCTATCTGTTCGCTATCATTGCCTTCGGCTCGAATGTAGGATCCTGGATGAACGACAGTGGCTTCTGGGTAGTATGTAAGTTAAGTGGATTTACTGAAAGCGAGACGCTTCAAACTTGGAGCGTGATGTTGGCATCGTTAGGCTTATTTGGATTAATTGAAGTATTTATCGTCGCGAAGATTCTGCCGTTTGGCGGTTGAATGCTCAGCATTTTGTAGGAGCTGCTTCAGCTGCGATTTTTTGAGTTAATAGGGTCGCAGCTAAAGCAGCTCCTGCATTTATATAACTAGCAAATTTTAATAATATGAGTAACGACAATTTGAATTGGAAGAGTCGCGAGTTAACGGGAGGTGATAGTAATATCGGTATCCAAGCCTTTTATTATGGGCTGGGCTGGGAACAGGACGATTTTCAGAAGCCTCAGATTGGCATCGGAACCCCTTTGCATGAAATTAATTTATGCAATATGCATAGCCATGAAATCGGGGAGTCGATCAAGGAAGGGTTGGAAGCTTCCGACATGCATGGTTTCCGGTTTGGAGTTCCTTCAGTCAGTGACAATATCACGCAGGGACACGGCGGAGGAAATGCTTCGCTACCTTCACGCAATGTTATTGCTACGAGCACTGAGATGGTGACGACCTCGCATCGGTTTGATGGCTTCATTGGACTCCATCATTGCGATAAAAATGGCCCGGGTTTCGCTTTAGCACTCGTGCGTACCAACTTGCCTGGTTTCATTCTTAGTGGCGGTACTATCAAGCCAGGTTGCTTGAATGGGGAAGATCTTACGATTCAGCATGTTTATGATGAACAGGCAGAAGTTGAAGTCGGTAGCTCTGCGCCTGAGAAATTGTTAGCGGTTGTAAAGAACGCCTGCCCAGGAGCAGGTGGCTGTGGTATCGCGGCTTCGTTTAATACCTGGGGATTGGCTATGGAAGCGATTGGCCTGATGCCTCCGTTCAGTTCCTCGAATCCAGCTGAAGGAGAGGAAAAGCGTGATGAATGTCGTCAAGCCGGTGAATGGATGAAGTCCATTTTGCTTTCAGGAAAACGTCCCAAAGATATCGTGACCAAAGCTGCTCTGCGAAATGCGACCGCCATGATTGGTGCCTCGGGTGGTTCGACCAATGGTATACTTCACCTGATGGCTTTGGCTGCTGAGGCAGGGGTGGATTTCGGGCTCCGAGATGTACAAGCCATTCTTCGTGATATTCCTGTCTATTGCAATTTTGCTCCTCGTGGTCGCGGGACCATGATCGATCTGTTTAAAATGGGTGGTACGCCCATGCTGATAAAGCACTTCATTGAGATTGGTGTATTGGATGGCTCGGTACCGACTTTGTTTGCCGACTCCTTGGCTGATCAAGTGAAGGATGCACCTGCTGTTCCCGAAGGAAATGATTTGATTGCTCCGGCTGGGCAGCCCTACAAGGCGTTTGCCGACATGCAGATCTGTTTTGGAAGCCTGGCTCCTGATGGCATTGTATTTAAAGTTTCGAGTCGTGCCGATCCCGTCTTCGAGGGCACCGCGATTTGTTTTAATGATGTCCCTTCGTTAGTTCAGGCAGTGACTGATAGTAAAGTTCAACCAGGACACGTAGTGGTCCTTCGTGGTATGGGACCGGTTGCCATGGGCATGCCGGAAGTACTCGTCGCGACCTCCGCATTGTCGACACCTGAGTTGGACGGCAAAGTGGCCTTTGTATCGGATACTCGTGTGTCAGGTGTTTCTCATGGTGCGATCGGTGTGCATTGCGCACCTGAAGCAGCGGTGGGAGGTCCCATTGCATTTGTAACGGATGGTGATCCAATCCGCATTGATCTGCTTGAAGGCACCATTGATTGGAAAGGTGATTTGGGTGGTCAGCATGGAGGAGACTTCAATTCTTATAGCGGACCGCGTGTATATTTAAGGGAATTTGCTTCGAGTGTGGCTCAAGCTGACAGAGGGTGTGTTAATAAATCCTTGTTATAGTGCTGCATGAACCAGGCTAGATTAGATACGATGGAGATCTTTTACAGAGGTCGAAAAATCAAGTTTCAATATGAGATTTTGAACTTAAGAGATGGATGGTTTGATTTAACTATCTGGCATGATGGAAAATCTATCATGGAACGAGTTCCAAACTACCTAGCCGATCCAAAAGATGACGTAAAAAATTCTCATGGAGCAATGATTCTAAAGAAGCTCATAAAATGCATAGATACAGATTAACCCACCCGCATTATAATAAACGCATGCAGTCGGGCCAGGTCACTGCTCGCGCCATGGTCGCTGATGCGAGGCGTTATCCAGTAAATAGGGCTCTCCATGACAACTCCTGACGAGTTTTTACGCTGAGATGACACCTTGGTCGGGAAAATCATATAGAATGCGAATGATGCAAAACCTGATTTCCATCTTTTGTTTACTTAGTTTTCCCGTCCTTTTGCTGGCCCAGTCGGCTGGTGTTGAACTCAAACTGGAACTGGATCGGGCCCAATATTTATCTCAAAGCGAGAAAACGGCTTATCTCAAAGCGTCTGACATTTCCAGTGATGTCGATCTTGGGGAAAGTCCAAGCCCACTCAATATTGCCCTGGTGGTAGATCACTCCGGTTCGATGGCCGGTGAT
>CALJGU010000073.1 GCA_938075565.1 uncultured Opitutales bacterium
AGGTTGAGTTCCTTTTCCTGTAGGTCCATTTTTGCAAGCGTGTCATCGAGGCTTACTAATAAGTCACCCTCTTGAGCGGCGTGTCCCATCTCTTTATTCGCTGTTGCGACCAAGCCGGCAACTCGAGGAGAGATCTCGGCCTCGCGATCCGAAGTGATGGTTCCTGTAAAGCGTAGGCGCGACTGGTTGGACAAGATAATGGGTGATGTGACCGAGACGGGTGTCTGTGCCTGGCTCAACTGCAGTGGTGCGCCAATCAGAATAATCGTCAGAGTGAGAACCGAAAGTTTATGAAAGTTTCTTAGAAACATCTTAGCATTTGAAAAGTTAATCACCAGGAGCCTCCCAATGCACGAACAAGATTGATCGTGTTTATAAATTGTGCGCGCCGGATTTGTTCCAGTTGTTGTTCGGCGTTGAGAGCTGTACGTTCAGCGTCGAGGGCCGTTATAAAGTCAGACACTCCTCGCCGGTATTGGAGCATCGAAATCTCCCGGGCCTGGTTCGAGGCCACCACGGAGCGCTCAAGTGCTTCGCGTTGGGATTCAAGGAGTCGTACGGATTGAAGAAAATCTTCTGCTTCTGTCACCGCGTTGATCACTTGCTGTTTATATAGCTCCAGACTTTCGTTGTAGTTGGCAGTAGCTACTGCTTCATTGGCGCGCAACCGTTCTCCTTCGAAGATAGGGACAGATATTCCAGGCCGGATACTATCCAAGGCGGCATCTGAGCTGAATAGGTCGTCCCAGTTGCGAGGGGCGAATCCCGCCGTGCCCCTCAAAGTGATACTGGGAAAGTAGGCGGCTTTAGCTGCGCCTATCAATTCGCTATCCGCGGCAAGCTGTCGTTCAGACCTACGAATGTCAGGTCGCCGTTCAATCAATTGACCTGGTAATCCATTCGGGACGGAGGGTGGAGCCGCAGCTAAGTTTTCCGGTTGAAAAGTAAAAGTAGAGGGAGTTTCACCGAGAAGAGCAGCCAATGAATAAATAAGGCTGTTTTGTGTGCGAACGGTTGCAAATAATCGGGACTCCGCGTTGGCCAGGAGAGAGGTCGTTTGTGCTACATCCAATTCGCTTACCGTGCCGGCACGAAAACGTTGTTGAATCAGTTCGAGTGATTCCTGGCGCGATTGTTTGCCACGCTCGAGTAGCTCAATCTCAGACTGGAGGGAGTTGATCTGAAAATAATGTTGGGCGATGTCAGCTTGTAGTGTGAAGAGCAGGTCCTGGTATAAAGCTTCTTGGGCTTTGGCAGAAGCGGAGGCCGCTTGGACGGTTCTTAGTATTCTTCCAAGCAAGTCCAGTTCCCAACCTACTTGAATATCTGCATCGTAACGTTCTCCACTCGCGCCGCGACCCGTGGTAGAAAGTGCATCCGAGTTGTTGAAATAATCTGCGGTCAATCCAGCGTCGACTTGAGGCCGCCCATCAGCGCGAAAGCGTTGCAACACAGCTCGTGATGCCAACACAGATTGCCAGGCAGCCTGGAGATCATGGTTATTGGCCTCTGCTTGTCGAAGGAGTGCATCGAGTTCGGTCGATTGAAAAATTTCTCGCCAACCACCCATGGGTGGCGGTGTAGGTGCTTCGCTGTTTAGAAATGCACTCGGCGTTTCTACTTCGGGGCGTTCGTAGTCTGGGCCAACCGCACACCCAGCGAGAAGCAACAATGAGACGAGTCCTGCAACATAGAAGGAAACGAATAGGTAGTGGTTTGGGCTCAGGGAACGGATAGACATAAGGAGATTCCACAAAAACTTGTGGAATTTCTTATGGTTCTAGAGTTTAAATTGTAACTTTAAAGAAAGAAAATCATAAGATGAAAAGGAGCATCCAGGCGCTGCTCGTTCTTTTGTTTTGGTGCTACTGTTTATTTGCAGTTACAATTGCAATTGCAGTTGCAATCACAGCAACAGGTTTTGATTTCTTCTTTGCTCATGGGTTTCACCTCCTTTCTTTATATAGATGGATGTCTATGCGTGGATCTAAATTTTTTTAACAGCAATCGCAGACAGCTGCCGGGTCTGCGCGAACGTAGTGCCAGTCGCAAATGATCACGTCCTTCGGGATCATATCAATGGCGAGGTGTGTCTCGTTGCCGCTAGCTTCCCAGATTCCGATGCCCGTTAATTCTCCATCGATTAATCGATCTCCCCAGATCCAAAGTTCTTGATCGTTTTCCTTAAGGTGACTCCGGATTTTGGATACTTCATCGGCGAATAGTTTGGCTTTGTTCTTTCCTGCGCATCGTGGACATTTTTCATCACCGAGAAAAAATACCTCATCCATGCCTGCATGAAACTTACTTGCTTCAAACGCATCCATCACTTCGTCAACTAGTGCGAACACTACGTCGTGAGCGTCGGGATGGAGCGGGCAGTAGCTCTTGCAGTACAAACCATTTTCATTGGGCCACTTATACTCTTTGGGAAGTTTTACGTGAGGAGTTTCGTCGAATTCGGGATAGACGGTGAGCAACTTTCCTAGACTCGAATGCCAGGACTGATGGCCGAGTAGATTAATTTGAGGAATGAGTTCGATTCCTTCCTCCCTACAAACTTTTAAGAGTTGTTCTGCTTCCTCCGCGCTCAAGGCGTTGTTGTCGATCAATTCAGGATGACTCTTAAATTCGAAAGCTTAATCCACCCGTAGGATGAGAGTGTTCACTCCTCTAGCTGACAGTTCTGTGCGGATAAAGTTATTAAAACGATCAACGGAATCAGGACGGGGAGCTTTGATCGCAAATGCTCTTGCGGGTTCCTCCTCTTGGGCGGATGCCACGACTGGAAGTAAAACAAGAAGGCCGAGAGCAAAATGGGTTAGGTTACGTAGCATGAATTCTAAGGTGGTGAGACCCTAGGTGAATTGCTACGCGAATGTCAAAGAGAGGCTTCTCTCTTTTGACTGAAACTACCTTCTCAGAAAAATAAAAGCACCACCGGCCAGAGCTACTCCGATGCCGATCTTTGTGTAAAGGCCCATACCACTGCCGCCGTTTTCAGCTTCTTCAATGGCTGCGAACACCTGCTCTTGCACATTGGTGACTCCCTTACGGTTCTTAAAAAGATCTGGTTTAGCCGTGAGATTTCCTTCCGCATCCAGAATTACAAAATTGGGTACGCCATTGATTTTGTATTCCGAGCTGAGGCGGTTGTACTCTGCTTTTGCTTGAGGTGATTGGTAGGTGTTGCGGTAGAGAGCAACTTTGAGCGGGATATATTTTTTTCTACCCAAACGCTTGAAATCGGAAGTGCTTAAGACCTCCGCCTCTAGCTGTTGGCAAGGGCCACACCAGTCGGGACCGGTAAACAAGGCTAAGATGGGGCGTTCCTCTTTTACAGATCGTGCTTTGGCCTCAGCCAGTGTGTGGCTCCAGCGGAAAGGTTGAATGCTTCTTCGCTCAGCTGGTTGTGAGGTGGTTGGCTGAGGTGCTGTTTGAGGAGCTGGTGAAGTCGGCTTGGGGGTCGTAACAGTTGTTGATGCGATTGCTGTTTCGGAAGGTGCGCCATCGGAATTGAATGTCCCTTCGAACGAACTGACAGTTCCCCCAGTTAAAATGATCTTTCCCTGCGGATAGTTGAGGATCTCGCGACTTGAAGTGTTTAATGCGCTGATGGGTTGTCCGAACGCAGCGATAACTTCATCTCTACTTTTACCACTGATGTCTCCATGGAGTGGGAGTTGAAGTAATAGGACAAAAGTCCAGATGCAGATAATTGATGCCGATTTCATTCTAAAAGTGGAAAGGCATTCTTATACCGCATCACCGACTTTCCTGCACGTCCGGCCTATTATTGTATTAGGATTTGATAATCCCTTTACGTAATTGGACCCGAATCGAAGCTGAGAACGAACTCTTGGGAATCGATTTTAAGGTGGGCGAGTTATTGGAATTCTGCTCTGAATAATGCATGAAACGACCATTCGCTGAAATGTCATCATCTTGTTTGTGTGTAGTAGTAATTCTGAGTCTGTCATTGTTATTGCAGGCCTGCGGAGGTGGGGATTCCGTTGGTTCAAGTAACGACGAAGCTGAAATTAAGCAGGTCCTGACCGAGCAGGTGAATGCTTGGAATCGTGCAGATATTCCGGCTTTTATGGAAACCTACGTGAAGGGTGAGGCGCTTCGATTCTCCTCAGGTGGAAATGTGCGTCGTGGATGGCAGGCCACAATGGATCGATACCTGACGACATATCCAACTCCTGAGGCAATGGGCCACTTGGATTTTGAAGAATTGGAGGTACTGGTTCTGACTGACCGATGGGCGCAGGTCCATGGTGGCTACCAGCTTAAAAGGGAAGGGGATTATGGAAATGCCACCGGGCTCTTTACGCTCTTACTCGAACAGACGGAGGATGGTTGGAAAATTCTTCATGATCACACCTCGGCTGGAGAATAGCCTATCTCGGCGCTCCTGATGCCAACTGTTATCAGGAACTAAAACTGATTTCCCGACTCAGAAGTAGACAAGCGGTAATAAGCCTTGCTTTGCCAAAGTCAGGATATTCCATCTATAGCTGTAAGTCTAAGAATTGTTACCCGAAGATCTATCTACTAGGCTTCTACCTTACCTTTGAACTAAAACTACCGTCATTCCCTTATGAAGTTATCCCGAATTATTTTACTATCGGCGTTTGTCGTTCTTTCTGGCCTGTTCGCCAAGGCAGCAGACAGACCTAATATTCTCTTCATCATGTCCGATGACCA
>CALJGU010000074.1 GCA_938075565.1 uncultured Opitutales bacterium
CTTTGTGATGACGGATGATCATACTCATCAGCAGATGAGTCTGACCGGTAAGTCTTTTGTGCAGACCCCAAACCTGGATCGCCTGGCTGCGGAAGGTGTATGGTTTAAAAATGCCTTTTGCACCAATTCGCTTTGTGCTCCAGCCAGAGCGACCATTCTTACAGGGTGTCTTTCCAATGTGAACGGGATTATGGGTAACTCGGAATCCAAGGATAAGATCGAGCAACTCGATCCCGATCTTCCGACCTTTCCTCTTTTGTTGCAAGCGGCTGGATATCAGACAGGCATCGTGGGTAAATGGCACCTGCCACACGATCCGCGTGGTTTTGATTACTCATGCATCCTGCCAGGGCAGGGGCTCTACTTTGATCCTGAAATGATCGAGAACGGAGAGCGCAAAAATTTCAAAGGCTACGTCACTGACATTATCACTGATAAAGCATTGGAATACCTAAAAGGCCTTGATGGTGATGATCCGTTTTGCCTGATCTATCAACACAAAGGACCACACCGTCCGTTTTCGCCGGCGCCCCGTCACGAGGACCTGTTGTCTGATCAAGACTTACCGCATCCCGAAACCTTCCATGACGACTATGCCACTCGTTTGGTTGCCGGGAAAGCGGCCGATATGAAATTTGAGCAAAGCATCGCCCGCGACTACGGAGACATTTTTGGCGATATGACAGAGGCTGAAAAGAAGGAGTGGATCTTTCAACGATACGTCAAAGACCATAATCGATCAGTCGTTAGTATAGATGAAGGGCTAGGGCGAGTCTTGGAATACCTCGATGAAAACGATCTAACCGAGAACACCTTGGTAATCTATACTACCGACAATGGGTTTTATCTCGGCGAGCATGGATGGTACGACAAACGGTTTATGTATGAACCTTCACTTCGGATTCCATTTCTTATGAGATATCCAGCAGAGGTAAACTCCGGTCAGGTGGAAGAGCGAAAAATCATGAACATCGACGTAGCGCCCACGATATTGGATTTTGCAGGAGTAGATGTACCTGAAGTCATGCAGGGTGAGAGCCTGAAGCCTTTGGTTACTGATCAGGACGTTGAGTGGCGTGATCATATTTATTATTCCTACTATGAAAACACTTGGGCTATGCGTGTGCTCGAGCAGGCGGAGCTCAGTGATCCCAGTTTTAGTTTCTTTACCGCTCACCGGATTGGTCCTCATCGGGGTATCCGAGATAATCGCTACAAGCTGATCGAATATTACAGCGAAAACGAATACTGGGAGTTCTTCGATTTGGAGGAAGATCCTCATGAAGTTAATAATGCGTATGACGATCCTCGCTATGCCCAGCAAGTTGCTTTTATGACAGCCCAGTTACGGGAAACTCAAACAGCGTATCAAGACGTGGATACGTGGGAAAATCTATCCCTACCTAATTACACAGACTGAAAAATACCCTATCCCTAAAAAATAAATGAATAGACGCGAAGCCCTATCTCTTCTCACCACTGGAGGCGCTGCGGGTCTCCTTGGAAATTCCCTTACCAGTAACACTGCCTCAGCTCAGAGTTTCAGTGATCGGACTCCAGCCATGGAGCCGATAAAAATCACCAAGGTTAAAATTATCCATACCTATCCGAATGGAACCGGATTTGGAGTTGTGAAGGTTGAGACGAGCGAGCCTGGTCTTTGGGGTATAGGTTGTGCGACTGGTATTCGTCGATACGCAACGCTCACCGCCGCTGTGGATGAATACCTTGATCCGCTTTTAAAGGGTAAAGACCCGGATAACATTGAGGACATCTGGCAAACCGTAAATGTCAGCACCTATTGGCGTAATGGCCCCATCCTGAACACGGTGTTGGCAGGACTTGATCAGGCGCTTTGGGACATCAAGGGGAAGAGAGCAGGGCTGCCGGTTTATCAACTCTTGGGTGGGAAATGCCGCTTCGCAGTGGACTGCTATGGTCATGCATCAGGGAACGATATGTCAGAGCTCAAAGACAGTATTACTAAATTTAAAGAGCAGGGATTTCGTCACATTAGAATTCAGTTTGGACGATATGGGGCTCCTCATTTAGCGAAGGGAGAGCCTGATTTTCGAAAAGCTGGTTTTGGAGTTCCGTCCGACACGGAGATTCAAATTCGCCCATACATGAAGATCGTGCCTCAGATTTTTGAAATGGCGCGTAACGAATTTGGTGATGACCTAGAATTCCTACACGACATTCACGAGCTACTTCCACCTATCGAAGCCATCAATTTAGTCAAAGAACTCGAGCAGTACCGACCCTTCTTTATTGAGGATGCATTTGCTCCTGAGGATATTGGCTATTTTAAAATCCTTCGTGAGCAAACCTCATGCGCTCTTGCCATGGGTGAATTGTTTAACAATCCGCACGAGTGGGTGAATCTCATCACCGATCGACTGATTGACTTTGTGCGTATCCATGTTTCCCAGATCGGTGGTATTACCCCGGCTATGAAAGTTGCTCGCCTCGCAGAATGGTTTAATGTGCGAACCGCCTGGCATGGTCCTGGTAATACATCTCCCATCGGTCATGTGGGCAATGCTCACATGGACTTAGCTATTTGGAACTTTGGCATTCAGGAACAAACCTACTTTGGCCCTGAAACGCAGGAAGTCTTTTCCAACTGCCCTAAGTTTGAGAATGGCTACATGGTTGTTAATGAAGCACCTGGTTTTGGAATGGATATCGACGAAGAAAAGGCCGCCAAATACCCGCTTCCCAAAGAACCCTGGTATCGACCTATCATGCGTCGCCCTGACGGAACGCCGGTCAGGCCTTGAAGAGTTCGTCCTCGATATTTCGGAAGCCTTTAAACTCGAGGGCATTTCCGGAGGGATCGGCAAAGAACAAGGTCCTTTGTTCGCCTGGGAGACCTTTGAAGCGGATGTATGGTTCAATGATGTAATTGGTGATCACGCCTTCCAGGCTCTTGGCGAATCGTTCCCATTCTTCGAACTGCATAATAACTCCGCAATGGGGGATGGGCACTCCATAATTATCGACTGGGTTGTAGAGCGCTGGCACTTTGCCTTCCGGTCCCAGTTCAGGATTGAGGTGAGTTACAAATTGATGTCCGAACATGTTCCAGTCGACCCAGTTCTCGGCGCTGCGGCCTTCGCTAAAGCCGAGTTTGTTTCCGTAAAAGTCTCTAGTTTCTGCAATGTCGCGCACAGCGACGGCGATATGGAAGGGTGTAAGTGCCATGTTATTTTATTATTAAAGAGCTAGGGTGGAGATCAAAGATATTATAAGGCCGGGACCTGCTACTTATTCGCTCGTGTCAGAGAAGATTGATAATAGTCGCGTGCTTTATTAAACGAATCGATCGCCAATAGATTCTTTGCATCTTCTGCATTGGCTGATGGCTGATCATTCACATTGATGTAGATCGGACTGGTGTGTGCGGCCATCGTGTAGTTCAACCAATCCTCTGG
Source organism: uncultured Opitutales bacterium (assembly GCA_938075565.1). Lineage (GTDB taxonomy): Bacteria > Verrucomicrobiota > Verrucomicrobiia > Opitutales > UBA2995 > UBA2995. The sequence goes on from CALJGU010000074.1 coordinate 3,438, forward strand.
ATCGGGTTGGTCGGCGCCAGCTCGTAAACGTCCCTCAACCGGTGAAGTTGCCACGTCGCAACGCACCACATCGCGCCTCGCGCGTCTTCGCGC
>CALJGU010000075.1 GCA_938075565.1 uncultured Opitutales bacterium
TAGAGTGTTTCTAAAAACGACACTGGGTATTTTGGAGAGGTCAGTATCATCGATGAAAATGTCTCCACCCAGAGGTTTATATAATCCGCATACGATCTTAGCAATCGTCGACTTGCCTGAGCCGCTACCGCCTACGAGGGCGACACTTTTCCCGGGATTCAATTTTAGGGAAAAACCCTCAATAAGCGGAGGCATATTCGGGTTGAAGCCGAATTGGAGATTGTTTACCTCGACTTGCCCATCTAAACGAACAATCGGTCTTCCAGCCGCATCGAGACCTATTTCATCCGGCGGATCCGATTCAGGCGGATTGCTCATCACGTCTTCGACCCGGACAACATTACCTGTCAGTTCCTGAATATTGCTGGAAAAATTAAAGATCTCCTGAAGCGGACGCAGGAAATTAGTCATCATGCTATAGAAAGCCACCAGCATGCCGACAGTCATTTGGCCTTCCATAACACTGAGCCCGCCCAGGAGCAGGATCAGAAGACCGGTCATTTGCTTGGCAAATTCCGGGAGAACACCTAGCGCGAGTGACGAATTCTGAAGCCGCTGCATTGAATTCATGCCCTTTGCGAGATAGCCGCCAAACTTGGTGTAGAAGGTAATTTCCTGCCCGCCGGCTTTGATGGTCTCGATAGACTGGATTCCAGCAATGGCACATCCTTGCACTTTCCCCATTTCCAGAGACGCGCTTAGGTTTGCCTCCTTACGCTTTGCCGTAAGCTTTGCAAGAATAAGGAAGTTGACCAAAGAAAAGCCGATTCCAATTAAGGTTAGCCATACGTTGTAGAAGCAGAGGACTGCTCCGAGCACTAGCATGGTTATGACATTAGCAACCACTTCGGACATCGGTCCGGAAACAGTTTGGGCGATCGAGTCATTGAGCTTTGTTCTGTCGACTACTTCTCCAGGGTATCTCTGGGTATAAAACGAGATAGGAAGTCTGAGTAGTCGCCAGATAAAGCTAGTATTCAAGGAGATCATCTGCATCAGTTGCAGACGTCGAGAAATTAGTGCTTTTAAAGAGTCGACAGTAATCTGGAGGAAAAGGACCCCGGCAAGAAAGGAAATCAGCGGCCGAAACCAGTCAGTGCGTTTATCCAGCAGGACGTTGTCGATGAATACCTGGGTTGCAGCAGGAAGCAGAAACTGAGGGAGGACAAGTAAGAGGCTAGCTATAAAAATATAGAAGAACCCTTTTTCGTAGCCCTTAAGAGTACGAAGTAGCGAAGGCCAGACACTCGGCTTGCGGCCGCTTTTCCGAAAGTCATCTGCTGGTTGTATCGCCAGAGTTACTCCTGTGAATGCTGCCTTGAACTCCTTGATAGAAACTTCGCGGTGCCCAACTCCAGGGTCATTGATATAAACAGAGTTCTTACCGAAACCTTCTAGAGTGACGAAATGATTAAAGTTCCAGAAAATAACTACTGGAAGCTGGGTTTCCTTTAGCTTTTTAAAGGATCGAGTGAGCCCTTTCGCCTTGAAGCCGTAATGCTTAGCCGCATTTAAAATATTGGTCGCCTTGCTTCCGTCCCTTGACACGCCACACTGCATTCTTATTTCGGCTAGAGGTCGATAGCAGCCAAAGTAACCCAACACCATCGATAGGCTTGCAGCGCCGCATTCCACAGCCTCCATTTGGAGCACAGTAGGCGTCTTGACCCGGGTCTTTTTTCTTCGAAAGAGAGGCACTGAAAAAATTAGAATTCAGGGGTGATATCGTCCTTTTGCCCTCGGAGCCAGGTCCGTATAAGAGGTAGAACGTAGGTGATAGGGGCACGATCATCGACTCTTACTCGATTAACGGTTGTGGTCCCTTGGCTCACCGCTACCGGGGGGTTTTTAGATGTCCATTCGTAACCGCTCTCCGAGTTAGGCGACAAGGCCCCTTGTAATTCGGTTTCCACCTCGATCATTGCGCCCTGCCCGGTTAGCGCAAACGCCAATTCCTTACTTCCAACAATGTTCATGGCCGCTTCGCGGCTGACAGGAAAGGAAGACACGCTCACTACTTCGCCAATGATGCTCCCATAACGCTCCCGCTTTACGGTGGATGGAGTCACTTGGATTGTCATACCTTGCTTGATTTTTTTCCCATCTTTTACTGAGAAATAGCACAGGTTTTTCATAGTCCGCGTACTCTCATCAGAGGTGAGAGAAAGGACGGGAGTCCCAAAACCTACCGCTGTGCCTGCAGAAACCATCAATTGCATCACCTTACCTCCAGATTTGCACCGGATATGACGATTGTTTTCTAGCTGTAGTTCCAGTTTTTCAACAGCTCGCCTTGATTCATTAATCTGGTTTTTTAAGGTGAAATCGGTTTGAATATTCTCAAGCTTGGCTTGTTCAAGCGACAAGTTGAGGCCCTGAATCTGTGCGTCATAACTGGCCATCTTGGCCTTACTTTCCACCAAGTTACTTTCCGACTGCAGGAGCATTTCACTACTCACCAGATTATCCTTTGCCATTTGGAGAAGCGCCTCATTCCGCTTTTCCAGCGAGCGGTTCACATTTCCGGACAGCTTCTTTCCCTCTACCAGCAGTTCCTTCTGTCTTTCGATAGAATTTAACTGGGCGAGAAACTGGCCTTGGTTGGCTTCAAGTGCTTCAGAGTTAGTCTTGTTGATTTCATTATAGGTTTCCCTCGCCTGTTGGAGTAATTGCTCGAGGGCAGGCTGCTGAAGGATCGCTACGATATCGCCTTCCTTGAGCTCATCGCCAGGCTTAACGGAAACCTTCTCGACTAGACCGGGAGCCTGCGACTGAACGACTTTAACGTTCCCAGGATTAATGAGGACTCCGAAGCCAGTGACGTTCACGGGCATTCTTCCAAAGATCGACCAAGCGAGGCCAACTAGAGCAACGATACCAATTCCAAATAAAGGAATCCATAGCTTCGCCCTTACAACCTGTAAGGTGTGGTCCATTTCATCGGGGTTGCTTGCTGCCTCAAGGGCTTCCTTTGAGAAGATGTGCTTCATTAAAATTTCCTTTGATTAGACTTGTACCTTCGACACCATCAGCTCAAAGCGTTTGGCTGCCCGCTCGACTGCGTCAAGGAGTTGCGGTTCGATCTCGTCGATTTCTTCCTCGTCTTCTTCAGTGCGATCATCTCCATAACCAAGGGTGAGGATAGTACTTCGCATTCTTTGCGCCAAAAACATCCCTAACGATCTGTATATCCGCGCTTGGAACCCAATGTCCGCCTCTAGCTTTGGTTTGAGTTCGTCGTGCCTTATTTCGAGAACTAAGGCTTCATCAAGCGCCCGGACACTCGCTGTGGCAGCCCGCGAGTCCAGAAGGCTGATCTCACCCACCACCTCTCCGGACTCAAGTTCCGCAAGCTGCTTAGCCTCTGGGGTCTCGAGTTCGACACCCAGTCTACCATTTAAGAGGAAATACATTGCCTCGACCTTGAGTCCCTGTCTAAGCAGGTAATCACCTTCTTGCAGTCGCCTTCCGGAACCATTTTCGATCAACCACTCAAGGTCTCCATCGTTTAGTATTCCTAATATGATTAGTGATTTCCTCATAATTTATCCCAACTGCGGCATATTCGTGGCAAAACAAACTCCGCAATTTCTAGCAAATCATGGAATTAAAAGAAGCCTGAAGGAACTTTTTAATTCGCTGATTCAGAAAATTCACTTTATCGGCCGGGAATCGCTCTGGAGAATATCTGAAATGCCACCCGAACCCCTTTCTGCTTCGTTGCGCATACAAGACCAAAGCAGGGTTATGAGGATCTGGAATCGAATCCTGCCCGTAAGCCGAATGCTTCATGATTGGGAAAGGTACATTTGAGCGAAAGGTATCGTCCAGTCTTCCGCGATAGACAAAGCGCAACTTAGGAATGCTGATTTTTCCCATCCGTTCACGAACCAACTCGTTTTCAGACATATAACGAAGCAATCCAAACCCGACTCCTTCGTTGGGAATGCCCGACCGCGATTGTCGGACAGATTCGAAGAAATTAAGCTTATCATCAGAGTGGGGAACCTTCACTAGATGTGGAAAATGGTGAACCAGCCACCCGACAGTGTGCTGAGGCTTGCTCTCACCAGCCAAGTGACTCCGCCCATGGTGCTCAAGTTCCACATAACAAGAATCCTTGCCGGTAGCTTCAATCCAGCTGAAGGCTAATGCGGCTAGGAATAGGTCGTGCTGATTCTCGGCACTATTCCAACGCTTTAGGATATGATCAGCTTGATCTCCTGTAAGTTCACCTTCGATGATTGAACCATCAGTGGTATCTTTTCCCTCGATCATTCGAGGGAAAACACTATCCGAAGGCCAGCTGGCTTCTGCGGTGGATGCCAAGCTGACCCAGTAGTCGACTTCTGCCTCTAATTCTCTTGATTGTGCCAGTGAAGACTGGCGTCTTGCCCATGATCCAAAACTTGGCTCCGGTATCCTAAGAGGTGGATAACCTTGACCTCTCTCGAGGGAATTCCAGCACTGATTAAACTCCGACACCAGAGTTATAATTGACAGGGCATCAATTGCAAGATGATGGAAGGCAAGACAAAGCACCCCTCTCTCCTTGCTTCCCCGATCGTAAAGAAACGATCTGAGTAAAGGGCCTCTTTCCAAATCAAATCCTTTGCGTAGCTCATCTTCCACAGCGGCAGCCTGCGCCTTAACCCGTTCACCTTTGAGGCCTCTCATATTCAGTATTTCGAACTGAAGCAACATATCACTGTTAGCATGCTCTTGGTGCCATCTTTCCTCAAAGAAACGGAAACAGAGCTTGAATGCATCGTGCCGAGCAACCAACCATTGCAGGACGCTTCTTATCTGCTTGGGGCTAGCCTCCACAGGGGTCCGAAGAAGTAACATCACAAAGTTATCAGATGGAGCCTTAGCATTTTGCTGAAGTAACTCCTGCTGAATGGGGAGCAAGGGAATCTCTCTTACTTCAGCCTTATCTATTAACTCGGCCTGGTTATCTCTCTTGAGCTCCTGATCCTGACATAGGGGGGCAAGAAGGCATTTCTGGATAACCTCGGAAATTTCTTGGACCGTATCGGAAGAATTATAAAGCCCAGGGTCCACCGATATTTGAAACTCTGCCTCCAAGGTTAAATGCAGTTCAACTAGGGCTAATGAATCGAGTCCCAGTTGCTTTACAGGGGTTCGCCTTTCTGCAGCTGGCTTTTTGAGCCGCAAAAGAACAGACACCTGTCTTAAAAGATGCGTTTCCAGCAGCTCAATCTGCTGCTTATAGGGTGATGTTTCTAAATCTTCTAGCAACCTCCACCTTTTTAGTGTTTCGCCCTGTTTGGCTTCAGGCAAAAAAAGCTGAGCGTTCACGCTGGAATAGGCTTGCTCTTCAGAGAGCCCCGAGCCAACTCCCCGATATGAAGTAAGATCTAATCTAGTGAGAGGGTTTAATAGGTCATCCCGGTAAGATTGCGCGCAGGCTGATCGGCGCAGCTTCCCACTAGTTGTCTTTGGAAGCGTGCCTTGCTTTAGCAGGACTACAGAAACAACCTGTAACCCCAGCTCCTCACCAACTGCAGCTTGGATCCGCTGCATCACGTCATCCAAGTCCGCCTCTCGTAATTGGGTTCTACTGATTTCACAGACGACAGCTATCTGTTCGCTGTCATCTTGCTCGATCATAAAAGCACAGGCACCATTGGACATGACCGCCGGATGGGCTATTTCACACGCCTGTTCAATGTCCTGCGGATAATAATTCAGGCCCCGCACAATAATCAGGTCCTTAAGCCGACCAGTTAGATACAATTCGTTTTTATGGACAAAGCCGAGGTCACCAGTCTTCAGGAAGCTTTTTGAAACCCCATCTTCAACCCTGTCAGCAAAGGCTTCCTGGGTTGCTTGCCAGTTATTCCAATAACCAGAGCAAACGCTCGAACCCGAAATCCAGATTTCGCCTACCTGGTTGGCTGGTGTAGTAGATCCCGTTTGAGTATTTACGATCCTAAGATCAAAACCATCAGCGATTTGCCCAGCGCTCACAAGCATTCTCTCCTGCAAATCTTCCTGAGCTGGATTGTGGCCCTCTTCACCAAGAGGCACCACGAGGCCTTGCTCCAGATCCATTTTTCTGAATCTCCCAATCAAC
>CALJGU010000076.1 GCA_938075565.1 uncultured Opitutales bacterium
GCTCCCAGTGCCTATGAGGCAAATGTGGAAATACTTCGCCGTTCATTCTATCGGTAGTTGAAAGCTCAGGTTACCAATGGGTGATGTATGGGGCACCTCCAAGTTTGGGGATGCGAAAGCTACTTAGTTAGTGACTCGATCTTCAAAACTGGCTTTTCCTTCAAGCCGCCGATTCAGCAGACTAAGGATATCGGAAATATCGTTGTACCAACCGATTCGATTTAGCTCTCGAAGTGCGTGCTCATTGAAGCCTTCTGGCGTCGCATGTTCAGTTGCTACTTTGCCAAAGTCTTTGTCATTAGAGTCCTGTGGGGTTCGCCCCAGGCTTTCATAGAGCGCTCTGACAAAATCAAAAGCAGCAGAGTCATCAATACCGTTTGAAACGAGCCAACGTGTGCACTGATCTAAGAGTCCAAAATAGGGTGCCATAAGCCCGGTGACCGCGCAGAAGGTTTCGAGCTGAGCTTCTTCTTCGACTTGTATGAGTGACCCTGTATCTTGAAAGAGCTCGGCCATCTCCTGGCTTGGAGGTGACATGAGGATTGGGCCTTCATGACGGGCGATAGCGGGCAGAGGATTCATTCGTACGACCTCTTGGGTGGGGTATACAAACTCTTTTAGACGATCGATTGAAACGCCTGCCATGAAACTAAGGACTCGTTGGTCATCTCTAAAGCGCAGTTTTGTTAACACCTCATCTGCTACCTGTGGACGAACAGCTAGGAAGATCAAGTTACTTTCATCCAGGACCGCCTGATTGTCAGCAGCGATCGATACATTCGCAAACTTATTTGCCAGACGAGTGGCCCGCTGTTCATTGCGAGGTGAAAGTAGAATGCGTTCGGGCGGGTCCTCTTTTGTACAGAGACCGATTACTACTGCTTCTGCAATCGCGCCGGTTCCAATGATGCCGATATTCATTTTTGTTTGGATTTAGAAAGTGAGATCTGAGTTTTGCTGGAGTCTCTGAAAGAACCAATCTTAAAGATAGAGGTTCAAAGACTGACTGGAATTTCATTGCGGTTCCTTCGTGCTTAGCCAGCTTGATCGTATACTTCTTTCGTAAAAGAATACTCCATTCAATTTATTCATGGGATCAGGTAAACCGCACTCTGAAATTCAACGTTTCCCCGCTGAAGACGTTTATAACTTTGTCGAAGCAGTCCTGCTGAAATCGGAGGTAGAAGAACAGGCTGCCAAGGTGACGGCGCGTGGTCTCTGGCAAACCTCTCTACGAGGAGTTGATTCGCACGGTATTCGACTGTTGCTTCATTACATTCAAGGAGTGCGTGGCGGAAGAGTAAACCCTCAGGCCCATATCCAATTCGAAAAAACGAGTGCGACAACTGGACGAGTAGATGCTGACCATGGTTTCGGTCATGCTGCAGGAATGTTGGCTATGAAGAATGCCATTGAAATGGCTCGAGAATCAGGATCCGGCCAAGTTGCGGTTGCGAATTCTAATCACTGTGGGTCCATGGCATATTTCGCACTGGAAGCAGCCAAGAACGATATGATTGGTACAGCTTACACCAATGCTTCTCCCAATATGCGGTCGGCAAACGCCACCACCCGGTTCTTTGGAACCAATCCCATCTGTATGGCCGCACCTATGAGTCGAGAAGGTCCGTTCTGTTACGATGGTGCTACGACCATGGTTGCCTTGAACAAAATCCGAAATATGGGGGACCAGGGGCAGGATATTCCAAATGGTTGGGGAGCAGATAGTAAAGGGAAAGATACCACAGATCCAGCTGCTGTAAGCCAGTTGTTACCTATGGGTGACTACAAAGGGTTTGGTTTGGCCATGATTGTGGATATCCTGTGCGGAGTGATGACTGGTATGCCGACGGGAGATCAGGTCACTGATATGTTCCGGGATTCCAATTCAGAAAAACGCCACCTCGGCCATTTCTTCACCGCTACTCGAATAGATGCTTTCCAGGAGGCCAGTCAATTTAAGGATCGGCTCCAGGAGTTGGCTGATCGAATTCGTCAGCAACCCAGGCAGGACGAAGATACGCCCGTCATGATTCCCGGGGACTCGGAGAAAGCCTCCGAAGCCGATCGCAAAGAATTTGGCATGCCCATCAATGAAGCTATTCTTAGTGATTTCCGGAAACTGGCTGAGGAGCTGGACCTTGAGATGTTTGGCTCTCAGTCTTGAAGAAGCAGGTTTGGTCTCTTCAGTTTCCTAGAGATGACGTTGCGATTCAAATCTCATCCATAAGAGATAGCTCCTCTAAGAAACCACTTGGCATTTTGGATCTGGTGTAGCATATTAGCTCCCTAATGAAGCGTCATCGCTGGTTAGAGATTTTTGAGTCCCCGCATTATTATTGGGCTACTCTTTTCGTTTTTATTTTTATCTTCTCGGCCTCGGCTGAAGAATCCGGGCAGGTCGCTCCGGCGGAAAACTACCTGTTTACCGGGCTCGATATTTATTGGGTGGAAGGAGAGCAGAAGTATCGCGTTCAAGATTTTTCAAAGAAGCGAGTTCAGATCGTGAAGGATGGAGAATTAGTTTCTGTGCGAAAGGGCGGTAGTCTTATCTATGCATCCAGATCGAAGGTCTCTCAACAAAACCTGCAACTCAGGATCGATGACATCACGACTGAGTATAGCAACTACCAAGCCGATTATGAAGCGCTTCAGTCGACGTTTTCGCTTCTTGCCGTGGAAAGTGATAACTTCGATCAAAATGCTTCCAGCTTTTTCGAATCAGGCGATAGATTTTCAGTCGTCATGGATGGGGAAACGGTTTTATCCGGAGCATCCACAGAAGCGATGGAGCGTACTCAGAGTAATATCGAAAATTTTGAAAACATACGCACAGACCTGGAAGACAACATGAACAATGCGGCTTCCCTCGCTGATATGGTAAGAGTTGAAGGTGAGCTCCAACTGCCTGTTGGAATCCATGAAGGTTTTATGATGCTGCTCGTCAGGTATACTTCTCCCGGGAGCTCCGGTGTGAAGCTTCAACCAGTTCACCGAAGCTTTAAACATGATGACGATGACTCTTCATTTGTTTTCAATTATGCTATTTCTGGATTTCCTGCAGGATTCCATGTCGAGGATGTGGGCGTCCATGTGTTTTCAAATGGAAAAGAAATTCCTCACCAAGGTAGCAATGGATTGCTGGGTATTTCTGATCGCGATTATTTTGAGTATCTATTATCTAAATACAAAAAGAGTTCGGGAAGAGAGGAGCCGGTTTTGTTTCGATCTCTTGATGCAGATGCTATTGTTCAGGTTGCCCCGTCTAGGAATTTAGGAAGTATCAAGATTGAAATGGTTGTGCAATCCGACGGATCGACTCGCGTAGACTATTTGAATGTGGGTTATATCGAAGACCAGCAGCCACTAGTTGCTTTGCTTGAGGAAGCCCGGTTTTTTCCTGCAATGGAAAATGGTGCATTGATCGAGTCGACCTTGTTTGTTCCTTTAAGCAGTCTCGTTCAATAAACAGGTGGGGCGCTTAGAGCGGTCCCAGTGCAAGATAAAGCAATTGAGAAACGGCTGTGGGTCTCACGGGGCGAGTAAGCCTGAAGCATTATAATTTGCTTCTCGAACAGTTACGCGATTGTCTGATGCTACTGATGAAGGATAGAATACTTATGAATAGACGGCAATTTTTGACGACTGGCATCCAGACGAGCTCTGCAGCTTTGTTGAGTCTGCCCTTGGTGTCATGCTCAAGGTCCAATCCGCAGACGACCAATCAAGGGACCTACCAAGTGGGTGAGCAGATTTCTCCCGAAACTTTTGTTTTAGATTCCCAACTCATTCAGCATTCAATTTTGGAACTCTGTAGTCGTTCTAAAGCCAAGGTGGTGGTTCTTAATTTCTTTGGCGGAGGCGCCATGGGGCATGAGAAACGGGTAGGGGGGCTTTGGTGCCCTGACTCATTTGAGGATATGCATATCTTTCGCTACCTAGATTTTAAATACAGTAAGGGCGACGTGAGTATTTTGCCGGTGGCGTGTGCTCCTGTTTACTCTTCTCATTTGTATGGACAGGAAAAGGGTGTCTACATGAATGAGTCGGATAATTCATCCAAGTATAAGGAAGCGGTAGATGCTTTCGTAGAGTCTACCGAAGCCGCTGTCGCCAACAAGTATCTTCCTGTGCGAACTTATTACGATATAAGGCTTCGGAATTTGTTTAACCGACGTGATGACTTACAACCTGGAAAAGGCTACGGACCTGTTGCTGATTGGCAGGGTCGTTTCCGTGCCTCTGCTGATTCCCAAAAATACGGTACGCCGACTATCTGGCTACTCGATGAAAATGGAACCGTGTTAGCAGATCCTTTTTTCGGAAATCTCTATCACGAACAACCGTTTGAAATCAAATACACGGTAATCGACGTGGATCGGGTTATACAGGAATTGTTGTGAGTTGTCTCGGGGGTGAAACTAGAGTTTCAACTTATTATACGTGCTTGTCCTTCCAATTGCTTCAAGGCATAAGAAGTTCTCTTGATTCCCTTACTATGTGCCAGTTTAGAAATTCAAAACCACTCTTCCTCATTGTGCTGTTTGCTGCTGCTTTGAGAGTAGCAGGCCAGCAGCCGGATTTAGACACATTTGGTGGTTGGAAGGGAAAATCGTTTGAGGCGACCGGTTACTTTCGTATGGAATCAGGGGAGGATCGTTGGTGGTTGGTATCACCGGAAGGGAACGGCTTTCTAATACATGGAATGGATCATTGTGGTTCGTATGTGACTGGACAGTCCTACAACAAAGAGTATTGGAACCAAGAATGGGGATTGAAAAATCCCAGTCAGGCAGAACGGACGGAAGCGTTTTATAATCAGAAAGTCGCTCAGGATAGAGACTATCTTGGCTTTAATTCGGTTTATAGCCATCAAGCACCGGTGGGCATGAATGTAGTTCCCTATCTTCCACGGGCCAGATCGGTGGATATCGAATACTGGCGTACCCATAAGTTACGGAAGCAGAATCCTCCCTGGAGCGAGGAGAACTTTCTAGATGTATTTTCCGACGCCTTTGTTGAAAAGGTTAATCAGACGGCTCAAAAAATGCAGGACGAGAAGCGGGTAGACGATCCATGGCTTCTTGCCTGGCTATTGACCGATAGTCCGGTTCTGGTGCCTTACGAAGCTCGTCCTTTTCCTCCCGGTTTTTACCATAAGCCATTACCGGGTACGACAACCTGGCCGGTGCGTCTGCGAAATCTCGGAGCGAGTACCCCCGGAAAACAGGCTTATGTCGAGCTGATGCGCTCACGCTACGGTAACCGAATCCAATCATTCAATGCAGCTTACAATACGGCTTTCGATTCCTGGGAAGCACTTGCAGAGGCAAAGGACTGGCGCTCAGTTATAGATATCCAAGGCAACATTCATGAGGAGCGCGACAACCATGCGTTCCTGTTGAAAATCCTCGATAAGTCGTGGGGAACTCAGGTGAAGATTCTTCAGGCGCGTGATCCCAATCACATGATCTGGGGAGATACCCTCAATATGAATTCACCAATCACTGATGATATTATCCGGATGTATGCCAAACACTTTCCGGTTATCGTATATCAATATTACGGTGCTACTTGGGAGGACCATGAGCGGGTGATGGATCGATTTAGACGTCTGACCAACAAACCGATCTTCAGTGCTGATAGTAGCTGGAGTGTTCCCCAGCCCCCGGAAATGCCAGATCCATTGGGACCACAATGTGCGAATTACGAGGTGGCCGCAGATCGAATGGAAGAGGTGTATAACAAATCTTTTGCTAGGCCAGATTTCATTGGTTGGGGATGGTGCGGATGGATGGACCAGTGGGAATCCGCCGAGCCGGTAAAACAACACGGCGGTTTGCAGGATGCTTTCGGCAACTGGCATCAACCTTTAGCTGACCGCATGGCCAAATTCGGAAAAGAGATGTACTCGATTGCCCAGCCGTAGCCTGCAAGGTTTCAGTTCTACCGATGGAATGTGGCTAGACACGCATGCTCAACCTCATCCATAGTTCTGATACACATGGTTAAAACAATTTCTGCTTTCTTTCTCTTTATTGCCTTACTTGGGATAGCCCATGCTCAAAAGCGCGAGGACCCGATTTTCATCAGCGGTGTTTATCCGCACCTGACAACTTATGCCGATAATGGGAACCTACACAATCGGCTCAATGAGTGTGGCATTGGAGTGGTGGTTCCCTGGGCGGGGAAGCTATGGATGGTGAACTACGCTGCGCACGAACCGTTTGGAAGTGATCATAAACTCTATTCTGTTGGCGAAGATTTGGAGTTAACGATTCATCCAGAAAGTGTGGGTGGTACACCCGCAGGTCGGATGATTCACAAAGAATCGAATCAACTGCTCATGGCGCACTACATTATCGATGGATCAGGCAAGGTCCGTGCGATATCGCCTCAGATCATGCCAGGGCGGGTTACGGCCTTTACCCGTCACCTCAAAGATCCGGAGAACTGGGTCTACGTCGTGGATATGGAGGGTATGATCTACGAGCTCAATGTCCATGACTTGGAAGTGAATAAACTGTTCCACAAATCCGTGCCGGGTTGGCATGCCAAAGGAGCTTATGTCTCGCAAGGCAGGCTTGTGATTGCAAACAACGGCGAGCACGTCGGGGGATCGTTTCGGCAGGGAATCACATCTGAAGAAGCAGATGCCATTTTACAACGTATCAAAGCGAAGCATGAAGACGAACGAGGAGTTCTTGCGACTTGGGATGGAGATTACTGGGAGGTAATCGAAAGGAAACAATATACCGATGTCATTGGGCCAGGAGGCCTTAAGGGAAATGCGAACGAGGATGATCCCATTTGGTCCATTGGGTGGGATAACCGTTCGCTAAGACTAAAGTTGTTGGACGATGGCGAGTGGCATACTTATCTACTTCCTAAATCATCATTCAACAACGACGCCATTCATGGCTGGTATACCGAGTGGCCACGCATCCGCCAGTTGAGTGGAGAGGATTGGATGATGGATATGCACGGGATGTTCTTTGACTTTCCGCCTACTTTTTCCGCTGCTAACACAGCAGGCCTGTCACCGATTGGTAGCCATTTACGCTACATACCTGACTTTTGCGAATGGAACGGACGTCTGGTTCTCGCAACGGACGAAACTTCAATTCAGGAAAATCCCAGGGCGGGCCAACCCCAGAGTAACTTGTGGTTTGGCACTCGAGGTGACTTGAAGGAGTGGGGACCCGGTTCTGGTTATGGTGGCCCCTGGATCAACGATTCAGTAGGGGCAAATGTTCCCAGCCTTCCATTTCTTGTGAATGGATTTAAAAAGCGGACCTTGCACCTGGCCATTCATGATCAGAGTAACGTGAACATCAGCATCGAAGTTGACTATGACGGAAAAGGGAACTGGAAGCCATACATTGATCTACCCGTAACGGGATACGAGCCCTTCATCTTTCCAGAGTCTTTTCAGGCTCACTGGGTGCGTCTGCGCGCGGATCGTGATTGCATCGCCACCGGCTACTTTCATCAAAGCGATGCCAACTACCGATCAGCCAGTGAAGGACGTGAACTGTTTTCCGGATTGGCGGACATCGGTGAAAAAACGGTCAGTGGTTCCAGTCTTTATGCACTGCGGGAATCGCGAAACTTGGCAGTCAGTGACTTGAAGGGAAAGACACGTGAGTTCAGTAAGGACGAGTTTGGCTTCGTATCAGGTAAAGACCTCAGTTCAGAAGTAAAAGGTCACCTGAACCGGAAACCCAAATTTTCAGTAGATGCAGCCTCAGTAATAGTTGAGTCTCATGGTGAGCGCTTACGCCTACCTAAGGGCGATAAAGCCTATGATCGCGAATTCGATTTCGGATGGCCGAGAACTTACCGTGAAATTGAGTCAGAGCGTGAGCTCGCCAACATCCATGGTACTTTCTACGAGCTACCTCTGGAGAAAAACAATTTGCCACCCGTCTTTCAGAAGTTACGCCCGGTGAGTAGCCACCGAAAGCAAATTGGTGATTTCGCATCCTGGAACGGATTGTTCGTCATGACCGGAGTAGGGGATTCAGCCAAGGAGGACGGACATGTATATCGCTCAGACGATGAAGCAGTTTGGTTTGGGGGCATCGACGATATTTGGAAGTTCGGGAAGCCCACCGGTATGGGTGGACCGTGGAAAGATTCGAAAGTCCGAGCCGGAGAAGTTTCCGATCCGTATCTGATGACCGGGTACGATCGAAAGCGGTTGATTCTGAAAGCTGACAAAGCGGTTGAAATAACTCTGGAAGTGAACGTCGATCACCATGGTTACCACAAATACCTTACCTGGGAACTGAAGCCTAATGAATTAATCGAATACCAGTTTCCAAAAGGATACAGTGCCCACTGGGTTCGTTTGGTTGCTGATCGAAACAGCACGGTTTCAGCGACCTTCATTTATGATTAGGAAGTGGCGTGGATGATTAGGGGTTCTACCGCATTACTTTTGGTAGTATGTTGTTTCATGGGTTGTTCTCAATCCACTGAGCTGGAAGTCGATTCGCAGGAGACGCTGTCTATTCCTGAACTCTCTACTGGCAATCCCTCGGCTGGAAATTTGATCAGAGTTACGGCCCCTGAATATAAAGGTACCCAAGTCTACCATACACTATATCTTCCGGAGAAGTGGAGCTCTGATGGGGAACGCATGCCCATCATCTTTGAGTATACCGGAAACTATTTCCCAAAGTCTGGTTCAACGGGAGAGGTCAAAGATGCCGGACTGGGCTATGGACTCACAGGAGGAAAATTCATTTGGGTGTCATTGCCCTACATTCATGAAAACCTTCAGGAGAATCAGGTCACCTGGTGGGGTGATGAAAAGGCGACGGTCGAGTATGCCAAAGTGAATGTTCCTAGAATTATCGAGGAGTATAACGCGCATCCACAGGCCGTGTTCCTGTGTGGATTCTCACGTGGAGCCATTGGTGTGAACTACCTCGGCCTCCATGACGACGAAGTTGCGAAACTCTGGACCGGATTCATCACTCATGATCACTTCGATGGAATGAAAGAGTGGAGGAAAACCGATTGGGGTTCACCCTTTGAGGAATACCAGGCTGAAGCTACGGAGCGATTAAAGCGGATTGCGGGTCGCCCTTATTTGGTGTGTCAGAACGGCGATAATTATGGCACGGAAGCATTTGTGCGTGAGCGACTTGATTCGGCGGCCAACTTTACTTTCCTGAATGTGCGTAACGTAGAAATCTTTGGTTCTTTTCCTCATCCTCTGGCCAAGGGCCCTCATACTGATATGTGGCCTTTGTTGCCCAGCGAGTACCGGCGAAGAAGTTGGCAATGGATGAACGAGGTTGTTGAAACCTCAAATTAACAATTTAGAAAACAAGCTGCCCGATTCCGGCGCTGACCAGGACGACTAGCCAAGGTGGAACTTTCCAGAATTTGATTGCGACGAATGCTGCCAGGGCGAAGGCGAGTGGAATCACCCCAGTAATCGAGCTGGTCCAAATGGGCTGATAAAGGGCTGCAAAGAGCAAACCAACCACGGCTGCATTCGCTCCGATCAGGGCGGCTCGGGCGAGGTGAACTTGACGCAAGCGATTCCAAAAGGGCATGGCACCTAATACTAGCAACCACGAAGGAACATAGATCATTACCAATGCAAAAACACCTCCAAGCACACCCGTTGGTCCATTTTCGACTGCTGCTCCTAGAAAAGCGGAAAAGGCAAAGAGTGGCCCTGGTAGCGCTTGAGCCGCACCGTAACCGGCGAGGAAGGACGATTCATCAATCCAGCCATTTTGTACAGTGTAACTTTCCAAAAGTGGAAGTACTACATGGCCACCGCCGAATACGAGAGAGCCGGCCCGATAGAACGCATCGGCGAAGGCAAAGCTGTCTGGTGCATTTGCGAAAGTCGCAGCTATGGGTAGCCCAATAAGCAATAGTGCGAATGCTGCCAGATAAATTGCTCCGAGTCGCCTGCTGCCAGAGGTTGATAGATCAGAGTTCGGTGAGACCGTTTCTACATGACTTCGAAAAAAGAGCATGCCTACCATGCAACCAGCTAGAATCGCGAGAAGCTGCATCAGTGGATTGGATACAAGGAGGAGGAAAACCAACACCGCCGCCGCGAGGGTTGCTCGGTTCCGGTCGGGACACAGCTTTACGGCCATGTTCCAACCTGCATTGGCAACGACCGCAACCGCGGTCAGCTTGAGGCCTACCACCCATCCGGCATTCGCCAGGTTTCCGATATGTGTTAGCCCGACGGCGAATGCGATCATGAGAACGGCGGAAGGTAGGGTAAAGCCAACCCAGGCGAGAAAAGCTCCAACAAGTCCACCTTGTTTGAGTCCGATGGCAAACCCCGTTTGGCTACTAGAAGGCCCTGGAAGAAACTGGCAGAGTGCAACCGTATCGGCGTACTCTGCTTCGTCGATCCAGCGACGTCGTTTCACGAACTCCTCATGAAAGTAACCAAAGTGAGCGGTGGGACCACCAAAGGCATGGCAACCGAGTCGAAGGAAGGCACAGAAGATGTTGGCGATGGATACGCGCGGTTGTGATGCGTCAGACATGGAAATCAGCTACGAGAATTGAATTACAGACTTTATCCATAATGATTTTGGAATGAATGTGTAGCAAAAGTGGAATAAACTTCGAATTACGCTTACGATGTCTGACGGGCACAGACTATCTGAGCTTATTGCTTTCCAGTGGGATAGGTAGCTTTGGGTGAGCAGAGTGCTCATTCCGATTCGAAGACAACCTCAATCGCCTCTGCATAAGCGTGGGGATAGGCATTCTCGTAAGTTCTATCGCGATACTTTTCTGACTTAAACTCTAGCCATGGAAATGCGGCTTCTTCTATCGATCCAATGATTTTGCTGCATTTCGGATAATCATTCGATGAGGTGAATGAAAAATGCAGCTTTTTGTTGGATTTTGGGTAGGCAATATTCTCATTCTCAATTTGGTTGAGGATGGCGGTGGCATAATGGCCGGAAGGATCTGTTGCTATGAAATTATCGAAGAGAGACGTTTCCGGTGTTTCGGTAAACAAAGCCATCATGACCAGTCCCGACTCACTGCCTTTCCCTATTAAGGTTCTGGAAGAATCGGTGGAGTATTTCGCATCCACGGCCGAGACCAGGTCCCTATACATTTGAAAGTGAATTTCGAATGATTGTGGCTCCGCATCTATATCCAATATCTCATTCAAAGTAATCACTAATGCTTCCTTATTGAATTTTCGGACAGCGGCGATGACCTGTGCGAACTCGTCCCGGGCCATTTTGAAATGCTGCTCAGTGAAATCGATTAGATAGATGGTCGGTAGATTTTTGTTCTCTCCATACGACTCAGGTAGATAAATATGTGCCTTGGCTGCAGGGCCATCTGATTCGAATGTGAAGGTTTCAATTCTGGATCCATCATTGAAATCAGTCGGAAGGATGGGGACTACAGCACCTTTTATATAGGAAGCCATTCCCAGTGCCAGTAAGGATATAAAAAATCGTGCCTTCATTTCCTTAGGTACGTTTCCAAATTTCGAAAGTCAAAGGAAAGAATGAGTGTGAAATGTATACTTCTAGATTATGTAATCGCTAGTCTAATCCAACCACAGAAAAGTCATTCGTCTGAGCTGGAAGCTCAATCGTCTTGGCATGTTTTAAAGATCCGTCGGTTTCTACTTTGAAAAATGACAGCGTCTGATCTCCCATTTGGCGTGTGATCAGGTAGTTGCCGCTGGGCGACGTATCGATCTTCCATGGGATGTCGCCTGTTTTGGTGCGACCGGCTGGGCTGAGTTTGCCTTCAGATTCTACGATAAAAGAAAAGATGCTATCTTCATCGCCGTTGAAGTCTCGTAAGGCCACAAAGAGAAAATTTCCATCCGGCGTCAGGGCAATGTCTGAAGCATGCAGATCCCGCTTTCCTTGCTCAAATGGAGAGCGTCGTGGAATTGTGGGTACGTGCTGGCGGTCGGTGAGCAGGCCATCTTCACCAATTTTATACAGGCTGACGCCAAGCTGCTGTTCATTGCTGAAGTAGAGTAGGGGTAGATTTGGGTGATAGGCTACATGTCTGGGGCCAAACATAGCCGGAGGTTTAGCATTGAATGGTTCTAGGGGAGTCAGCCGCCCGGTCGTCTCATCAAACGCGTATTGGTAGAGTGCATTGTTGAGCTTAACAGAGGGGATATAAACAAAGCGATTGTCTGGCGTTGTTAGAATACAGTGGGCTTCTCTTTTAGGAGTTCTTAGGGAGTCTGCTAAAGATCCGACTGCTCCATCTTGATTCATGTTATAAGTGGAGATTTGCCCGGTACCGTAGTTAGCGGCCATGAAGTAGCGACCTGTTCGATCGACGCTTGTGTAGCCTGTTGGGTGAGAGAGGTTCGAAGAGCTGACTAACTGTAATGCTCCACCATCCGCTATCTTGACCGAGGCCGCTTGGGCTCCTTCCTTGTTGCTCCCGGTGACAATCACCAAGGACTCATTTGGGTGATTTGCAATTCCCGAGGGATTAAAGGGGAGGGCTACGTGCGTCGTTTCGCTGATTGAAATACCATCTGAAGAAGCATGGACGGTGAGGTTCATCAGCTGCATATTCGGTTTATCAGGTACGAAGATTGAGAATGACTCTTCGCCATACATCGTCTGGCAAAGGAACGTAATAATGAGGTAGATTGATCGTTTAATAATCATCCTGGGCTTATTCTTTAGATTGATCATGCGCTCCTGATGTTTCTCGAATTCCGGTTACGTGTTCTCGAGCTGTTCGAAGATGACTCTCTAGCGTGGCTTCCAAATCACTTGATTCCGGTGGACAATTCATGTGTTCAAAGTGTCCGAACTTATCTTCTCCGCGGGCGAGAATGACCGGTTGTAAAACTGTAAGTTTTATTGCCCATCGTAAGCTCGGGAGGACAAGAGAGTAGCCTCGATTCGAATCCAGGAAGCTTCAATCTGGTCCATCGGAATCACCAGTGGGGCAATACGTGGCATGACCCCGTCCTCTTTCGTAAATGTGGCGACCACAGTTCCGGTCTCGTCGCCCTCTTTTCCGGCAATAATAGAAAACGCTTCGGGAAACCCATCCGCAATAAAACTGACCTGAGCTTCCCGGCTTATCGTGGGAACTAATATGATTTCGTCTAGGGTGGATTGCTCTCTCAGATCGATTTGGACCCATTCCTGTTGTTCCGGTCTCGCAAATGGCAGGGAGCGGTAACCAATAGAACCGACACCACTACGCATGCTGTAACGTGCCAGGTTTTCCAGTTCAGAATCAATTTGTGACCGACGGTCTTCTAAACCATGAAGATGCAATTCGGAGATATTTGCTTCAATAGATGCGCGATCCAATCCTGTAGCAGAAACGACGACTCCCATTTGAAGAATTGAGAAGAGCAAATATTTCAACGGAGTTGGGATCATTAGGACGTTTTTATGCCA
>CALJGU010000077.1 GCA_938075565.1 uncultured Opitutales bacterium
CTAGAGACTTTCTATAATGACGCGGAGGTTACCGTCAAATCCTCCGACAATATAGTCCAACGGGCTGATATTCGACGCTTACTTGCGGAAGCTAAGAGCAAACAACTTCCTGAGGACCGCGCCATTATTCACCACATCCGAGCTGGATTTTTGCTCGATGGTGAATTGGTGGACGATCCCGAGCATTTGGAGGGTCACAAACTGGGAGTGGGGTATTGGAATATCCACGGTTCGGTGAAGAAAATGAGTGATTCCATTCATATCATCAACGGATTTGGTCTGCAGGTTGAGGATTTGATCGTCAGTAGTTTGGCATCCGGGAAGATGGTCACCACCGATGAGGAGCGTCAAAGCGGCGTATTGGTAATCGATGTTGGAAGTGGAAGCACCGATTACGTGTTATTTAAAAATGGATGCGTGGTCCATACCGGAGTTGTTGCCGTCGGGGGTGATCACTTAACCAACGATCTTAGCATTGGCCTTCGAACGAATGCCAAGTTGGCAGAGATGCTAAAAATCAAAAATGGGAAAGCGACCCTGGAGCCCAAGTCGAAGAATGACAAAGTGATGCTCATTGGTGACCTAACCATCGGGGACCGTTCGATCTCCCGGTCTGGTGTTTGTCAGATCATAAATGCGCGAGTGGATGAGTTGTTTAAACTGATTCGTTCCGACAAGCATCTTTCTTCCTGTTTCAGTAATCGCGAAATTGCCTCAGTTGTTCTGACCGGTGGATCATCGAAGCTGAAGGACATCGACAAGCTGGGTGAAAAGGTCTTTGGCCTTCCTGTTTCCCAGGGAGAAAATCCATCGTGGGTGGCATCCGATTTGGCAGGCCCCGAATTCAGTGCTGCACTGGGATTATTGTATTTTGGATTCAGTTACAAAGATGACTCACGTTTCTCCGAAAAGCGTCGGAGCACGCGTTTGATTAAAGGCTTTAAACAACTTCTGGGATTTGGCGCATAATGGACTCACAAAATCTATTTGAAAACAGCATCCGAATAAAAGTCATTGGTGCTGGCGGTGCTGGTAATAACGCAGTCGATCGTATCCGTATGGATATGGAGAATCTCGAAGGTTTGACCTTGGCTTGCGTAAATACCGATTTGAAAACCCTGTCTGACTCTCCCGTAGGTGAAACCCATTTGATTGGTCGAAATCTGACTAGGGGATTAGGCACGGGTGGTGATTCTGAATTGGGTCGTAAGGCTGCTGATTCGGATCGTGAAATCATCACACGTATGGTCGATGGTTTTGAGCTCATCTTTATCGTGGCAAGTCTTGGTGGTGGAACTGGAGCCGGTATTTCTCCTGTCATCGCTGAAGTAGCCAAGGAACGAGGCGCATTGGTGATAGCCTTCGTTAACATGCCCTTCACTTTTGAAGGTGAGCGTCGTTTTAAATCTGCTGAAAACGCCTTAAAAGAATTACGTGCAACCGCTGATGCGGTCATTCCATTGCCGAACGACATGCTGTTGCAGGAAGAGTCCGCCCAGGATTCAGTACTGGGAGCCTTTTCCAAGGCCGACGAGTGGATCACTCTTGGAGTAAAGTCCATTTGGGCCATTCTCTTGAAATCGGGCCTCATCAATGTCGACATTTCCTCATTACGTGAGGTGTTCAGCATTCGAGGAGCAAAAACCTTATTTGGTTTTGGCGTAGGGCAGGGGCCAAACTTTATTCAGGATGCTTTGGATGATCTAGTGATCTGTCCATTACTCCATGTCCCTGACTTTTCCAAACGAGCGGACAATCTCCTGGTTAATATTGTAGGGGGAACTGATCTTTCCATGTCCCAAGTGCAGGAGATCATGAATTTCGTAACGGATAAATTTGGAAGCCGTGAGAATACCGTTCTGGGGGCGGTCATTGATGAGGGGAAAACCAACACAGTAGAAGTCTGTGTGATGGGAACCACTGATATGGGTGGCTATAGGGGAGTTCCTCCTGTTCGCAAAGCACCTGCCCCACGTAAGAAGCCAGAGCCGATTAAGAAATCTGTGATTGCTGCAAAGTCACTTCGTAATCCAGTTTCTGCTGGGGAAGCCCGCCAAAAAGGACAGCTAGAGCTCATTCCAAATATTCAGCAGGAGCTAATATTTGAAGGCATGGAAGAGCACCGTGGCTTCTTTGAAGAAACCGGTCGCAACGAGCACGAAGGATTTGATCTGGATGTCCCTACTTATCTGCGCCGAGGAATTCGGATCGTACTGAATTAATTAATACGGTAAGTAGTAAGTAATTTATCCAGGCTTATTAAGCCCCTTTTGCTTCATCCGTATGACGGATGTCATCTCCGGTCAGGTAGTAAACGACCTCAAGCGCAATGTTCGATGCATGATCACCAACGCGTTCGAGTGACTTCGATATGAATAGCAAATCAATCATTGCTGGCACGACTTTCGGGTCAGCGTCGCTGCTCGATATCTGCTTGTTGATCTGCTTATCGATCTTCTTGTAGAGCTTATCGATCTTCTTGTCTTTAGCTGGAAGTGCTCGGGCAGATTCAAGGTCTCCTTTTAGGAAGCATCCCATGGCATCATTGATCTGGGTAGTGGCCATTTCTCCAAGCCTGGGAATGTCGTACAACTCATCAGAATATCCCGAGCGAATGATTTTTCTTGCTCGTTTCGCAATCGAGGTTGCTTCGTCTCCAGCTCGCTCTAGATCGCGAGATCCTTTGATGGCTGTGTAAAGTAATCGAACGTCAGAAGCAACTGGGGAACAAAGGGTTATGTGCTCTACGACGTGCTGATCAACCCACTTGTTGAGTTCGTCTATCTCTTCATCTGCGTCCAAGGTTTTCTTAACCAGGTCGAGGTCTTTTTCAACAAGCGCTTGTACGGCTGTATTCACATTTGCATACGCAAGTTCGGCCATCCGGTTGAGGTTAGTCCGAAGCTGGTTGAGGTTTTCGTCGAAGAATCTTTCCATTGCCTGTGGTCAGTTGAGATTAGCCAAAACGTCCGGAGACATAGGCTTCAGTTTGTTCGTTTTGAGGGTTCAAGAAAATTTCCTTAGTATCGTTATACTCAATCAGTTTTCCTAAAAAGAAGAAAGCCGTTTTGTCTGATACACGAGCAGCTTGTTGCATGTTGTGAGTTACAATCACGATCGTGTATTTTTGTTTCAGTTCATTGATGAGTTCTTCGACTTTGGCAGTCGCGACAGGATCAAGGGCCGAGCAGGGTTCATCCATCAGGATGACTTCTGGTTCATTGGCAATAGCGCGTGCGATACAGAGGCGCTGCATCTGTCCGCCGGATAAGCTGAAGGCACTTTCACCCAATCGATCTTTTACTTCATCCCACAAGGCGGCAGCTCGAAGACTCTTTTCGGCCACCTCGTCTAGGAGAGACTTTTTATTTTTGCCAGCTACACGTAAGCTGTAGACCACGTTTTCGTAAATCGATTTAGGGAACGGGTTGGATTTCTGAAAAACCATGCCGATTCGCTTGCGAAGTGAAATCACCTCGATCAAGGGATCATAAATACTATGGCCGCCGATGGTGATATCTCCTTTGTGATGAGCTTCGATCACCAAATCATTCATGCGGTTGAAATTGCGTAGCAAGGTAGACTTTCCACAACCCGAAGGACCAATCAAAGCGGTGACTCGCTGTTTAGGCATCTCCATGTTTAGATCGTGCAAGACCTTAGCTTTGCCGTACCAGAAATTGTAATCTTTTACCGCGATGTAGTTTTCTTCCGTAGGAGCCAACACCTCGGGTGATTCCTCCTCGGCTGGCAGGCTTTCTGTGACTGTATCTTTATTCATGTCGGTTTTGATCAGAAGGTAGCTGTTTTATATTTTCGTCGCAGTCGGTTACGAATCATAATCGCAACCAAGTTAAGCATTACGATTAGCACGATGAGCAGAAGAGTGGTGGCAAACACCATGGGCATTGAGGCTTCGGAGTCAGGTGACTGGAACCCGAGGTCGTAAATATGGAATCCGAGGTGCATGAACTTTCTCTCAAAGTGTATAAATGGAAATTGGTCATCAATGGGGAGAGAGGGAGCAATCTTTACCACTCCGACCAACATCAAAGGAGCAACTTCCCCGGCTCCACGTGCCATGGCGAGTATCATTCCAGTGAGTATGCCTGGAGCACTCGCTGGTAAAACTACGCGTTGAATGGTTTGCCATTTGGAAGCCCCGCAGGCCAACGAACTTTCTCGAATGCCTCGTGAGACGGATGCAAGTGCCTCTTCCGCGGCCACGATGACAACTGGTACAGTCATCAATGCGAGGGTAAGTGAGGCCCAAATAATGCCGCCCGTGCCAAAAGTGGGTGTGGGCAATTTTAATGAAAAGAACAGCTGGTCGATCGTTCCTCCTACGAAGTAAACGAAGAACCCGAGACCAAATACGCCGAAGACAATCGAGGGGACCCCGGCTAGATTGTTGATGGCTATCCGGACGGATCGCACAAAGAATCCGTCGTTTGCGTATTCGCGAAGGTATATGGCGGCGAGCACTCCGAATGGAGTTACAGCGATGCTCATCAGAAGGGTCATTACGAACGTTCCGAAAATAGCAGGAAAGACCCCGCCTTCGGTGTTGGCTTCGCGTGGTTCGTCTATCAGGAACCCAACGATGTGTTTCACAAAAATACTTACACGACCGAAGAAGCCTAACTGGTTGGGGTAGTAAAAACTGTAGATGTTGCCTATAGATAGTGTCACCTCTTCCCCGGAAGCCAGACGGTAGAGAAGCTTGCTTGATTCTTGATGTTCTCGAAGTCCTCGTGCTTGGGCTGCGAGTGTTTCAAAGGAGGATTCGAAGCGAGTGCGATCGTTTTCAATGCGACTTAGACTTTCACGATCTGAGTCAGTCAATTCGCTCTTTCGTTCTATCTTAAGCTGCTCCAGGCGAAGGCTCTCCAGCTCCTTATTGATTGCGCCAATCTCGTTGTACTCTAAATCCCGAATCTTTTCCCGGCGGTCATGACATTCTTGGATGAGTGCTTTCAGGGAGGATTTGAAATGGGGATCGTCAGCTAAAACGGTGTCACCATTTGCGTAGGTAATCGATACCGGGTAGGCGATTGCATTCCCATACTCAGCTCGCTCCAGAATGAGGAGACCCTCGGGCTGACTTACCTCCTGGATAGCGCTTTGATCAAAGTATTTATAGGAAAACCCAAATTGATCTTTGTTACCTACGAACAATTGCCACTCCTCAACAGGTTCGGTCGGGTTTGTGAGTGATTTATTTCCTGATTTGTTTTGTTGCGAAGTGATAACACCAGCTATGGCTGATCGATTACCCAAGCCTTCCACTTTACTCGTATCCAATTCCAATTGAACGACACGTTTTGGCCAGAAGACAGAGATACCATTATAGGCAATGATTCCCAGAAGGGCGACGATCATTACCAGGCCCAGTGCGAGTCCAAGAGAGGAAAACCAAACGGCAATTTCTCCTTTGACGCGGACTTGTTTCTGTTGAGCAAGATCTTTCATTTGATGAATACAGGAACTAAGTTCTACTCAACGGTTTTGTAGCGGTCGCGAAGCTTCTGACGAAGCACTTCTGCCACGGTGTTAATTAAGAAAGTCATAATAAAGAGCACCAAGGCTCCGAGAAATAGGGTGCGGTATAAGGTGCCGTGATAAGGAGCTTCGGGAAGTTCGACCGCGATATTGGCGGACAGGGTGCGCATACCACTGAATATGTTGAAATCTTTCACAGGAGTGTTACCGGTTGCCATAACAACGATCATGGTTTCACCAACCGCGCGACCGAAGCCGATCATGAGTGAGGAGAATATCCCGGCAGAAGCGGTGGGGAGAACAATGTTGATTGCCGTTTGCCAGCGGCTTGCGCCCAATGCGAGTGAACCGGATCGCATGGCGTCGGGCACGTTGCTCATTGAGTCCTCGGCGATGGTGAAAATAATGGGGATAACAGCAAAGCCCATCATGAATCCGACAATGAGTGAGTTTCGCTGTGTATAGCTAGCTCCGGTAAAATCGGGCCACCACAGTCGAAAGTCTGCTATGCGCTCCCCGGTTTCTGGATTCGTAACAACGAAGAACGTGCGTTCGAACACGGGTCCCAGGTTCCAGCAAATGTAACAAACAATCAGAAGGAACGGTGCGAGAAGAACAAACTCCATACCTGCGGGAATACGCAGGCGGATGTGCTTGGGAAGCTTCAACCAACCCAAAGCGAAAAGGAACGTGAACAGGGGGATACCTATGACAAGCAGAAGAAAGGAAGGCACATGAGTATCTACCAATGGAGCAAGCCAAAGAGCTGCCATGAAGCCCAAGACAACCGATGGTAGAGATGCCATGATCTCCATGGTCGGCTTTACAAATCCCTTCAGTTTAGGTTCCAGAAACTGTGAGGTGTAGAGAGCTGCCAACAGTGCGATCGGCACCGCAAACAGCATCGCGTAAAAGGTCCCTTTCAAGGAGCCTAGAATCAAAGGAATTAGAGATAGCTTGGGTTCAAAGTCATCCGTCCCACCGGTAGATTGCCAAATGTAGTCCGACTCCGGTTGGCCCTCATACCAGATCTTCCCAAAGAAGGCTTTCAGGCCAGCTTGAGGGTGGGGGTCCTTCAAATTATAAAGGTGGAGCTTCCCTTGATCATCGAGAAGAGCGAGGCGATCATACTTCTCTCCGATC
>CALJGU010000078.1 GCA_938075565.1 uncultured Opitutales bacterium
TTAGAAAAAGGAATTATCGACCATATTACCTTCTGGCAAAGAATTTGTAAGGATCTAAATAAGTCAGTTCCGGATTTAATTTTAAAGGAACTATGGATGACTCCCTACGTATCTCACTGTCATATTAATCAAGACGTCATCTCTTTAATTAAATCCCTAAAACATAAGTATGTAATTGGCTGTATCTCTAATTGCCAAGAGCCTCATGTTCAATATAATAGGGATAGGCATCTTTTTGATCTATTCGAAATTGAAGTATTATCAAATGAAGTAGGAATGCGAAAACCAGATAAGGAAATCTTCGAATTGTATCTGGATAAATGTAAATGCGGGGCCAGTGAAGCAATATTCATTGATGATGAGAAAGATTATTTAGTCCAAGCAACAGAAATGGGAATTAAAACAATTCTCTATCAAAATCTCGATCAATTGACGAAGGCACTGGATCGCCTTTTGTGAATTTTGAAAGTTTTAACTACCAATCATGAACTATCTATTTAAACTCCAATTTACTTATATTGATTACTCAGTTTCACTAGGGAGAAAGTTAAGGATTAATACTTAACCTCTAACCCTCGGCTTGGGCGTTATACTTTTGGTTCTAATCCCCCACTCCGATGGGGTACCCTAGCGACTCTGAGTCATCATTATAAAGGAGTAACAGGTGAAAAGAATATGCCAATAATTGATTATGGGGCTAAGGCGGACAAACTCGAGAAATCTCTCTTTGAGTCGAAGAAAATATCGAGAAAAAACAAAAGGCTGCTGCAACGATTTTTAACGAGCTATAACGTATCCCAGGCTAGGAGATCCATATTTATGGAGAGAATTCGTTTTCTCTTGGAAGCAAGCCCGGACGTTGAGGAATTGATTAAAGATAGAGACGAAATCAATCTGATTTTCAGAGGATTTCGTTCCAAGTATTCTCCTGCAACGTGCAATACGTATTCGAACGTAGCTATTCGATTTGGGAGATGGTTAAATGATGGAGTTTTACCAACGGGATTTCAGGATATTTCTCGACAGCGAAAACTCAAAGAGAAGAGAGCCTTAAATCCTTCTGACATGCTTAGTTGGGAGGAGGGGCTGGCATTGGCTGAAAGGTCCCCTAGTATCCAGATTAAGGCAATTGTTCTTACACAGCTGGATGCAGGGTTTAGGCCATCGGAATTTGTGGATCTCAATTATGGAGATGTTTCTGTTCTGGATAAAGTAGTGGTCTTTCACATTAGAAATGGGAAAACGGGGAGTAGGGATGTGGTGGCTTATCGTGCGGCCCCGCATTTTTTAAGATGGTATTATGCGCACCCTACAAAGCGACAAGAGGATCCGTTATGGATTAAGGAATATGCGCATCCATCGCGAGCTAATGAATACGTTATTCAACGATATAAGTATGATGCTATTCGCAAGAGGATAGCTAGTTTAGCCTTTAGATGTGGAATAAAGAAACCATTAGATTTCTACAATTTGCGACACTCTTCCTGTGCATTGGATAAGATTGATAATCTACCAGTTGAGTTAGCTGCTGACCGACATGGGCATTCAGTGAAGTATTTTACGAATGTCTATGGTCGATTGAGCACGAAGGATGTCATAAAAAGATTCAAGCTTCATTACGGTGAACACGTCGAATCTGACCAGATTAGAGGAAATGAGACCTGTGAGGTATGTCAGTATCCCAACTCATCCAAGGCAATGAATTGTGTTCGATGTAGTAGCCCAATGAATGCTAATGAGAAAGCCAAAGTCTCAACTGGAATTTTCAGGGAGATATTGGAAAGGAAGGAAGAGGTTGAAAGCGAGAGCCAGGGTCTGAACCTTCCGTGCGAACCTTGAGGAATATGCAATACCAACGAATAATACCTTACATAAAATTTGGACGGTTGGTGCGATTTGATGTTGATGAAGTCAAACGAGCACTTGAGGAAAATTGTAAAGTGCATAAGACTTTCAAGAATTAGATTCAACAGGTAGTCGCTGATTCGAATCCAGCCCGGGCAGCCATTTTTTATTGAACGCGGTCAATTCGTACTGGAAAGCTTTTCATAATTTGGGGTGTAAAGGTTTCCTCGGCGAGATTTTCCAGAATTTTGAGGCTTCTGTTTCTGATTTCAGATTCAAATAGTGTTTACGAACAATATCTTCCGAATTACCGGCTTGAAGTGCAGCATCCCCCACGGATCTAGATTTTCCAACAAGCATAGAAATATAGGTATGGCGGAGAACATCGTGAGGTAGTTTAAACTGCTTTCTCAGCTTGATGAGACTTCGTTCAACATTGGGAAAGGGGATTATTGGGAAATCTTTCAATGGGTATCTTTTTAGCCACGCCTTGAGATTTGGTTGTATGGTGAGGGATCTCTTTTCATTGGTCTTAGACACCTCTGGCTCAACGTGGATCGTATTGGTCGACATCTTGATATCTTTCGGGCGAATTTTGCTTATTTCTCCATTCTTCCAATCTGGTCTGATTCCAGCGAACAAGCATAAGGCGAAAAAGGGAACCAAACAGCCTGGCTCACCTGCATACTTCCCATTCTTAAATTTACGGCCTTGATAAGTTTCCAGGAACTCCATTAATTCTGCTGCCTGCTTGGCTGTTACAGTTGTAGCGCTCCCTCGTAGATGTTTGACCTTATAGCGCTTTATTTTCTCAACCGGGTTGATTGCTACATAGCCTTTTTCTCGGCAATGGATAAAGAAGGTTTGGAGGTAGCCTCGCCGATTGTTCCGGGTCTTGAGGGAGACTTTGCCTTTCGATACAAAATTTTCTAGTTCGATAGATTGAATTTCTGATACCTGTCTTTCTCCAAAATCATGAGAAAGCCTTTTGAGTTCACTTCGAATTGATTTTAGTTGCCGTACACTGATAGCACCGCTGTCAAAATCTTCTATACGGACTGCCACGTAACGATCGACTGCATCAGAGAGTAGGATATCCTTTTCTGGCTCAATGTGATGTTGTAGAAAAAATTCGACAGATTGAGTTAACGAATTCTTTCGATCGGCATTTTTTAATAGAGATAGGGCTGTCCAAGCATCGTCGTATTGTTCTGGGGTAATTTTTACCCACATATGTCTTCCGCGAGTAGTTCCGTTAAGAAGTTCAATTTCAAGTTTGTCGCGTTCAGCTACGGCTTCTGGCCGCGACTTGAAGTTGCGCCTAATTTGTTTGCCGTCCAAACTTCCAGAAACTTTAAATACAAGATTCCCGCTTGGATTTCGGAATCTAGTGATCTTGATTTTTTTCTTTTTTCCCATTTTTGGTCAAATTTGCTAATCCAATTTAGCAAATACCTGAAAAAAGTCCAGTTTTAATGGTACCCAGGGCGGGAATTGAACCCGCACGCCCTCACGGGCAATGGATTTTAAGTCCACAGCGTCTACCTATTCCGCCACCTGGGCCCATCAAAAGAAAGCGAAGTTAGTAAGGGGGAATCACAGTGCAAGCCTTGATTCGGAGGAAGATTAATACACGGCGGCTTCGGCGAAGCACGCCCTACCTAGAACCAGCCTTTGACGATCTCTTTGAGTTCGTCGACTCCTTGCAGGCCGTAGTAGCTGATGGCCCAAAATACGCCTACATAAAGGAGGACCGCACAGATGGCTAAGCCACAGGAAGCGAGCATGCCCAATCCGTCGTCTTCGGTCATTGCGACGCCGATGACGAAAATGACCATGGCAGGAGCCGTGTTGGTCAATGGAATAGGTAAAATCATGAGGCAGGCCATGACGATAATCAGAATGCCTGCGAATATGTGGCCGCTCTTGGCTAGGACCCACCCCCAGCGAGGCTTGATGAGGTGTTCCACTTTGCTGAAAAATTTGGAGGCGGTTCCGATCATGCGTTCGGCCATCTTGCGGCTGATCCGTTTTTTAGCTGCCCAATTCGGTAACCACGGAGATTGACGACCGGCCATCATCTGGATGGCCAAGATGGTGATCATGATGCCGAAAGGTGTGCTGTAGCCCGGAGCTGGAATGGGTAGGGCACTCGGAAGAGAAAGGATGATGAAGAGGAGTCCGAACCCTCTATCCCTCAGTGCGTCGACGAGGTCGGACATGGTGATGCCCTCTTCGTTTCCATGGAGTAGGAGGCCTTTTAGATCTTCAGATAAGTTACTATGCGCCATATTGGATATATCACCAGATGGGTGTAAATGCTTGATAATACAAGTTTAAGACTAGTTTCTCTGAGGTTAGGAAAATTTTTAAGATTTGTATTACACCCATCTTCGGAGCCACATACCGAGTGTTCCTTCCTCTAGACTCGGTCACGCACCCAGATGCGCTCCATCGTCATTCGGGCGTCAACGTCGATATTTGAACTCCGTGCTAAATCCAATAGGATTTAGATGAGATGGTAGCAGTTGAGTTTCATTATTCTGCCATGGAAAGAAAAATTTCCCTTTCCTTTCCTATGAAATTAGTAATTCGTCTGAGTTTTACATTTTTGCACACTCTATGAGCCATTCACCAAAGTCAGTTGCGATATTGGGCGGATCCTTTGATCCCGTCCACCTGGGGCATATGTCGTTGGCGGAGGAAGCGTATAAGCAAGTAGGATTAGAGGAGGTCTGGTTCATGCCTGCTGCTCAATCTCCGCTGAAGAAGCACCAGACATTTCTCGGCGCTAAGGAACGTATCGAACTCTTGGAGGCGGCGGTTTCAGAGGATGCTGCATTTAAGGTGAATCGGAGCGAAATTGATCGCGGCGGAATTAGTTTCACGGTCGATACGCTGAAGCGGCTCAAGGCTACCCATCCGGAAACTGAGTTCAGTTGGATTATCGGTGGAGATCAGCTGCAATTGCTCGAAAAATGGAAAGATATCGAAGAGCTGTGCAGCTTGATGAAGTTCAGTGTAGGGTCACGACCCGGATACGAGATTGACAGAACTAAAATTCCTGCCATCCCAGGGTTGCGATTTTCGGAGGTAAAATCCTCCATGTTGGACATCGCCTCTTCCGACATTCGTCGCATGATCGCGGCAGGTGAATCAGTGAATCACCTGTTGCCAACAGCCGTTCACGAGCTTATCGTGGCGCATAAATACTATAGAGATTAGAGATACATATGGATTTAAAGGAGATTCCTGAAGAACTAGAACTCGTCCTCAAAACGACCATCCGTGCATTGGATGACCGGAAGGCAGAAGACTTGAAGGTGCTTTATGTCGGCAAGTTATCCTCGATCACCGATTTTTTTGTTCTGGCAACCGGTAATTCAGAACCGCATCTGAAAGCTCTGATCAACAGTGTGTCTCGTGATATGAAAGACGAGAAGATCCAGCTTGTCGGCAGCGACTTGGGGCAGGGGACAGGTTGGGCTGTGATTGATGCATTCGATGTCATGATCCACATGTTTTTGCCTGAACAGCGTGAATTCTACCAATTAGATGATTTGTGGAAAGACGCCGAGTTGGTCGATCCGGAACAGTTTCTAGCCGTTGAGGCGGGAAATTGAGATTACAGTGGTCAGTGGATCTCCAATTTCGCAGCTAAAGCAGCTCCTACAAAAACCGTAAGTCAGACCTCAAAAGGTATAGATCATTGAACTGCTGAGCAGCGTTTCTTTCTGGGGCACGTTTCTCGCCACGATATTATCGAAGCTGTATTCGTAGCCTAACCGGACGGTGAACCCGTTTGAAATTTTGCCGTCCAACTTCACTTCAAACCGGTAACCCCGGTTTTCATTATCATCGGGAGCTATATAGGCTTCAGCTT
>CALJGU010000079.1 GCA_938075565.1 uncultured Opitutales bacterium
ATGTCACTCCTGACCCCGCTAACGCTCCGCAGGTAAAGTTTAATGAGCAGGATGATGACTTGGGTCAGGTTGCATTTTATCAGGACTCAAAGAGGCAGGGAGGAGTTGTCTTTGATAACCTCATATTGGCGCCTATAAATCAAATATTTGGCCCACCGATTTCCCCTACGAATTTAGCGTTGGTTGAAACCATGCCCTTGTCAGTCGAACTTTCCTGGGTGGATGCATCGGATGATGAGATCGGGTTTGTTATAGAGCGAAAAACTGGAGCTGAAGGAGCCTTTGAAACATTGACCAGTGTAACTTCGAATGTGACAGGCTATGTAGATGAAACAGTTGAGCCGGAGGTGACTTATACCTATCGTGTGATTACCGACAATGGATTTAAGTCTGATCCGAGCAATGAATTGGAAGTAACTACGCTTGAGCAGATTGAACCACTAATAATAAATAGCGAAGGGGATGACGTGACGATCTCCGGGAATACAGCTTCCTTCTCTGTTCAGGTAATTGGAAGAGACCCGCTTGTTTATCAATGGTATGAAGGAGTTAGTGGAGAAACGGGTAGTCCATTAGCCGGCGCTACAGAAAGTTCTTTTGAGAGCGATTCTCTAACTGTAGATGTCAGTTTCTGGGTAAGGATAAGCAATAGTGAAGGGATGGCCGATAGTGACACATTTTCTGTAGATGTACGAGATGGGATTGAAACTGTAGTTACGTCTAAGAGTCAGATCGAACAGGCTCTGGATACGGCTCTACCGGGCGATACACTCGTGATCGCCAATGGGGTATACAATGATTTAGTGATCGAGCTCGAAGGACAGGGGCTTGAAAATGCTCCTATTACTATCCGTGCTGAAACACCAGGTCAGGTCATCCTGACAGAAGAATCCAGGGTGCAGATTGGTGGAGAATGGCTGGTGCTTGATGGATTGCTTTTTAAAGGTGCTTATACTGGGAATGATGACGAAGTTATTCAATTTCGCTCAGGTGGAATGGATGCAGTGGATTGTCGGGTTACTAATGTCTCCATTATCGATTACGTGCCTCAAGATGGAGCTAAAACGATGTGGGTTTCACTCCGAGGAATCCGCAATCGCGTAGATCATTGCTATTTCTCGGGACACAATGTAGAAGGAGTTACATTGGTCGCATGGCTGGATGGAGAGCCGGATTATCACCGCATCGACCACAATCATTTTGCCAATCGAATTGATGGCGGCGAAAATGGATGGGAGACTATTCGTATCGGAACGAGCGATACATCTCTATCGAATTCACGGACCACTGTGGAATACAATTTATTTTCTGAAGTGGATGGAGAAATTGAAATAATTTCTAACAAATCCGGAGAGAACATTTACCGCTACAATACGTTTCTTGAATGTCGTGGCACTCTGACGCTTCGGCACGGACACCGCTGTGTTGTTGAAGGAAACTATTTTATTGGTAACTTCGAGAATGAATCAGGAGGTGTTCGTGTAATCGGGGAAGACCATCGTGTGATAAATAATTATTTTGAAAGCACCGCAGCTCGCGATGATGCGGCGATTACTTTGTATGCCGGTGTTCCCGGGGCAAAGTTAAATGAATACGACGCGGCCCATAATGCGGTTGTTGCATTCAACACCTTTTACAATAATTCGGGACCACTCATTGATGTTGGATCAAAATTTGGTTCTCGTGATCGAACCATCCTTCCAACCGGAATCACCGTTGCGGATAATATTCTTCATGCAGGAACCAGAACGGTAGGCGGCTTTGTTTCTGGAGAAAATCCTGAGGCGCAAACATGGTCAGGGAACATCATCTTTGGTCGTCCTATGGGTGGTGGCTTGACAGAAGGTTTTACCACTGTCGATCCTGAGCTAATGCTTGATTCAGAAACTGGCATACAGCGAATCTTAGCGGGAAGCCCAGCGGTAGGTGTGGCGTCCGATTTGGTTGATGATGTATTACTCGATATTGATGGTCAGGCTCGCGACGAGGCGCCGGACGTCGGTGCTGATGAAGTTTCCGATGGAGTCATGGTCGCGAATGGACCTCTCAGTCAAACGGATGTGGGCCCCAGTTATTCTCCAGGGCAGCGCCCAATTAATTTAAGCCTGAATGTACCGCTCGAGGAGGATGGTTGGCCAACCCTGTTGAGTGAGACGGGTGCCTTCAAGGATCTGCTGACTTTGGAGCCTGAAGAAGGTATTTGGCCTTACGAGCCTACTATCAGTTTCTGGTCTGATTATGCGGATAAGAGTCGTTGGTTTTATATTCCTGTGGGTGGCGATATCGGTTTTTCTGACATCAATAACTGGACCTTTCCAACCGGATCCGTATGGGTAAAGCACTTTGATATCGAATTGGAACGAGGTAATCCCGATACATCAATCCGGCTGGAAACGCGATTCTTGGTAAAGACTGAGTTCAGCACGTATGGAGTCGCTTATCGCTGGAATGAAGCTGGAACCGAAGCCACCTTAGTGGGTGAAGATGGTGTTTCCTTCGATCTTACCATTACCGATAATGGTGAGCAGAAAACACAAACATGGTCGATACCTAGTCGGGTCGACTGTTTGACCTGCCATACGATCAGTGGAGGTTTTGCTCTGAGCTTCAATACCTACCAATTAAACCAGACAATTCGGGTTGGTGGAGAGGATGTTAATTACTTGGAGTATCTGAGTGAACATCAGTTTTTCGAAGAGGAATTAGAGGATGCTCAAACCATGCCTCGTTTTGCTCAATTAGACGATCCTAACGCCAGCACCGATTTTAAAGCACGTTCATATTTAGCTGCCAATTGTGTGAACTGTCATCAACCTGGAGGAACAGAGACTGATCCATTTGATCTCAGACCGAAGCGCACTCTGGACCGAACAGGGCTCATTGATGGTATCTCTTCGGTCCCTGGTCGTTCTTTTGTGACTCGTGGAGATCCTGATAATTCGGCATTACTCTTGCGGATGTTGGCAGAGGAAGCCCCTACGCGTATGCCTCCCCTTGGCTCCAGTGAAATTGATCCAGTGGGAACGGCGCTTATTCGATCTTGGATAGAAGGATTAACAAGCTACGAAAATTACTCCGAATGGCAGGAAGCTCAGTTTGGTGAGCTTAAGGATTCTATTGGGGGTAAAGATGATGATCCTGATGATGATGGAGATACGAATGAGGTGGAATTTATCAATCGGACGGATCCACAATCGGGTAATGATTTAGGCCGTGTCCATGTTACGCATTCGGATGGAGTATTGAATATGCAGATACAAGCCGGGCCTTATGCCAATTATTGGATTGAGACCAGTGAAGATCTGGATGTTTGGCGTCCTCTACCTGGCGAAGATGGACAGGTTAGGACCCTTCCCGAAGGAAAAGATACGCTGGATTTATCGCTCGGAGTAGCTCCCGGGTCCGATAAGGGTCAGTTCTTTCGAGTTCAGCGTGAAGAGCGTTAATCGAGTAAAACAACTATTTTATGACGTCATCTCAAACGACACCACCGATCACCGTTTTTACCAAGCCGTGGCAACATTTGGATATCTCAGCGCTTGCAGATCTGATAGCAGATCTTGGGTTTAATGGTATTGAGTTGCCCGTTCGTCCCGGATTCCAAGTCGAACCGGACACGATTCAGGACACGCTCGGGAATGCGGTTAAGGTATTTAAAGATCGTGGGCTGAGTATTTACAGTGTCGCTGGTGATTTGGATGTGAAAACGGCTCGAGCTTGTGCCGCCGCTGGTGTGCCAGTTCTGAGGACCATGCTCAAGATAACACCTGAGAAGACCTACCATGAACACGTCGATGCGTTTCGTAAGCAATGTCAGGAGATAGGTGACGTTTTGGAAGGTTCTGAAACGACCATCGGTCTGCAAAATCATTGTGATGAGTTTGTGACCAGTTCCATTGGAATGATGCAGGCAATCGAAGGGCTATCAACCGATACGGCGACTGCCGTGTTGGATGTAGGTCATACAGGGCTGGATGGTGAGCTTGAAGAAATTGCCATCGACATAGCCTGGTCTCGTTTGTCCCTCGTTAATTTAAAGAACGCCATTCGTTATCCAGATGGAAAAGATGAGTTTGGGGCTACCATCTGGAAGCGTACCTGGGTCCCTGGTAGGGAAGGGTATACATCTTGGAACAAGGTGATAGCCGAATTGGGGCGCCGTTCTTATTCCTTACCGATTTGCATCACTTGCGAATACAAAGACGAGGAGAGAAGGGGACTATCAGGGAACGATGTTATCCCTCCTCTCAAAGACGATCTAGCTTTTTTACAGGAGTTGATTAATAAACACTACTAAGCGAAGTTTTAATCCGTATCTAAAAAATGAGTACACAAATCCCTTCTAGTAGGACCGTGCTAACGCTTCATGGCGATGGAAGTTTTCGTCGGATGGAAATGGACATGCCTGAGCTTGGCCCAGGTATGGTCTTAATTAAAGCGAAGGCTTCTTTGGTTAGTCCGGGGACGGAACTCAAGGGACCCGTTACCCGTGGAAGCAAATCTGCAGGTGGTTGGCGAGGGCTTCGCGAACTTCAACTGAATCCGGATGAGTCATTAAAGCCGAAACCGTTCGGCTATGCTAATGCAGGGATAGTCACAGCTGTAGGTCCAGAGGTACATGGATTGAAGGAAGGAGATCGAGTTGCGTCTGTTGGGGCAGGGTATGCCCAGCATTCTGATTTTTCAGTGGTTCCTCAAAATCTCGTCGTGTCGCTTCCTGAGGCCGCCAGTTTTGAACAAGGTGCCTATGGCATGCTTCTGGCAACCGGAATGCAGGCTTTGCGACGCGGAGATCCCAAGATGGGAGAGTATGTAGCAGTTGCCGGTATGGGTATTGTGGGTTTGTTAACGGCTCGCTTGTTTCAGATCGCCGGTTGCTATGCCATCGGTTGGGACACGATTGAAAGTCGATTGAGTTTGGCTAAAGAACTAGGGATTGATGAGACGGCTCTCGTTCTCGTCGAAGATGAAATTGAGAAGACGCAAGCATTTACGCGGGGTCGTGGACTGGATATCAGTGTGGTTGCGTTGGGTGGAGATGCTACCAAACCGGCTCATGCGCTGGAGAAGTGTATGAAAGTCACGGGTGATGGTCATGCTATGGGCACCATGGTAATTGTAGGGGGCGCTGAGTTTCCTTTTACCCGGTCCCTTACAAATATGGATGTGCGTCGTTCTTCGAGAACAGGCGCGGGCTATCACGATAAAGCTTGGGAACGAGGGAGAAACTATGACGATGTATTTGTCCGCTGGGATACCAAGAGCAATTTGGAGCTTTGTTTACGTCTCGTAGCTGAAGGAAAGATCGCGGTTGAGAAATTGACCACGCATAAAGTCCCCTTTGCCAATCTTGAGGAAGAAACGAAGCAAATTACCCAAGATCCGGACTCCATTTTGGGTATGGTTTTTGAGTACGAATAATTTCTATTCTGTTGGATAACAGAAAGTAAAGTATCGGTGGTTCGGTGTCTCTTGACAGCTCCTATATAGGAGTTAATGTGTGGCTCTTTTCTATGGAAGTTACCCTATCAGACGCTCCGAAGTATAAGCAGATCATGCGTATTCTTGTGTCTGAAATGGAAGAACGGCGCATGGAACCGCATGCTAGGTTTTATTCGGAAAGTGAACTGAAAGAGCGCTTCCAGGTAAGTGTTCCAACTATTCGAATGGCATTAAAGGAGCTCATTCAGGATGGCAGAATTTATCGCGAGCACGGTAAGGGTACGTTTATTTCTCCTCCAACAGTTCGGCACCAGGTGCTGATTGTGGGCCAATTCCAAGAGTCAATGCCCTCCCGTGAGTTTGGAATTGTGAGTTTTGCCCAGAGTCTCATTAGCGATTCGGCTGCCTATGCTCAGCCGCTAATGCCAGTTCCTATGAACTCGCAAAACTTTACCGAAATTGCTGCCGATCTGAAACACTATTATCCCAATGCCAAAGGGGTGCTCTTTTTTAGGGACTACGGAGTGGTAAAGTCGACCTCACAATTTTTGGAAGATGAAGGCATTCCCTATGTTTTTTATGGATCAGACTCAATTCGCCAAGAGGTTGAAGGAAGGCCTTCTTGTTTTTATCCTGAAGCCAAGATAATCGATATCGGATTAACCCACTTGCGCGAACGCTATGGAGATGAAATCGCCTTCGTATTTAATTCCCATATTCGTGTTTTTGAAAACCGGGCAAAGCTCTATTTTGAATGGATGGAATACCAGGGGCTTAAATCTGAAGTTGTGAAACTATCAGACGCCGCAAACCTGTATGATGAGGTTTTGCATGAAGAAGCCTTCAATTATATCCAAAAGCTTAGAGGAAAGGTAAGGGCTATATTCTGTGTGGACGATAGGTTCGCGTTGCTTTTCCACAATGCAGCTCTTCGTGCCGGGATCAGGATACCTGATGAATTAGCCATCTTGGGCATCAATGACTATCCGTTCTGTAACATGGTTTATCCGACCATCTCCTCAATATCGATACCACTCTTTGAAGACGGACGCAGGTGCTTGGAAGCGCTTTTGAGTCAGTCTCAATCAGGAGAAGTCCTCAACCCCGGTGATAGCCGGGTAAAACTTATTCATAGGCGCTCAACTTGATTCTCTTTCTTTCCTTCACTCCATGAAAAATTACACATTCTATCAGCTCTTGGACCGTGAATTACCACGGTCTATCATAGGAGCTTCTCGTTTGCTTATAACGAGTGAAATGCTTGAAGAGGAGGCATCCGCTTGTGGCGATGGATCTATCGAAAATCAAAGTTTGGATCAAGGGACTGAGTCCCGCCAATCTATTTTGCAGGCAATCTACCCAATGATGAGTGGGCGGAATTGTAGTGTAGATCCCAACGCCTGCATTGAAAAATTAAGTGAAGTGAGAGAAGCGCTTGGGCAAATGAGTCTCGCCTACGCTATTTCTGAATATGAACCATTTGCGGTTTTTGCAGAGCGCCTGGTTAGGGAAGAGCTTATTGCAAAAGATTTATTTTGCATCGATGACATAAATGAAGGGTTTAGCCTTCAGAAAAAATCTTCTTCAAATGAGGGAGTTCATCAACTCATGGTCGAGGTTATTTTAGGTTTGGAGATGATTCAGCGACTTGGATTTTTGGGCAGTTCAGAGTCAAAGCTTTTGCGTTATGCTATTTATAAGAGGCTTAGGAGTCTTGAGAGGAAAAGTATCGGAAGCCTTAATCTATCAGAGCAGCTTGGCTGCTTACTTGAGCAAATTCTATTGTCCTTATACTTAGGAGATTTTGAAGCGTTCGAAAAAGTAGGATACTTGTTTCAGAAACGTTATTTTGAAGTGCTTCCAGGAAAGGAATCGATTGTCTGCATCGATAACTATTTTGCTATTTGTTATTGGATTGATCAAGGGCAAGACAATCAGAGTGGAATTCTCGAGAATGCCTTTAACAAATTGCGATCTGAGAACGGTCGTAGCAAGGCAAACGGTATTTCCAGAGGCGCATGGGTATTGGATGGTCAAGAGTCGAGATTTGAAACGATACTGAGAGAAAGCTCTGTCTTACTTCTCTTTGGAGAGAGTATGAATCGACCCGACATGATCGATGGCTGGATTGAACGTATAGAAAATGCTACCAAGAATGGCGTAACAGAATCCAAGATTTTGACTCGACCCTTGTTGTGGTTTGGATCTGAGGAGTGGGGATACCGACCATTCAAGCGTACTTCAGGTATCAGGAATTTTCGGACGAGTCGTTTATAATCGACCCATTAACTCCAGACAACTTTTTAGACTGAAATAGCGTTAACACTATAATTTATGGATACCGTATTTGGAACTAACCTAACCATCTGGGACGTAGTTGTCTTGGCTTTCTATCTTGTTTTCATGTTTGCGATAGGATTCGTTTACAAGAGCTTCAGTAAGGACTCAAGTGACTATTTTCGCGGTGGAGGAAGCATGCTTTGGTGGATGGTTGGAGCATCAGCGTTTATGACGCAGTTCAGTGCGTGGACTTTTACGGGAGCGGCTGGAAAAGCATATACCGATGGAGCTCTTGTATCCATGATCTTTTTTGGTAACGCTCTAGGCTACTTTATCAACTATGCCATAACCAGTTATCGCTTCCGTCGCATGCGGGTTGTTACGCAATTGGATGCGGTTCGACGTAGGTTCGGTCCCGAAAACGAGCAAGTATTTACTTGGACTCAGGTTCCTATGCGGGTGCTCTATGCAGGCATCTGGCTGAATGGTTTGGCCATTGTCGTTTCCAGTATTTTCAAGATCGACCCATTGGTCACGGTTTGGGTTGTAGGATTGGCGGTCTTGGTCATGTCTGTGGCTGGTGGTTCCTGGGCAGTCGTTGCATCAGACTTCATTCAAGTGCTTCTGTTAATGTGTATTACGATTGTCGTTTGTGTCCTGGCACTTTCTCATCCCGCAATTGGTGGCCTTGGAGGTCTGATTGATAAAGTTCCCGATCACCATTTTTCATTCTCATTGGCCGAAGATGCCAAATTTGTCTATCTATGGGTCTTTACGGCCTTTGTCGTCCAAGGCTTTAAGCTGAATAGCATGGTTGATGCTTATCGCTACCTCTGTGTGAAAGATGATCGAGAGGCGCGTAAAGCAAGTTTGTTGGCTGCGACCTTGATGTTGATTGGCCCATTCATCTGGTTCATTCCGCCCATGGCAGCCCGTGTTCTTGAATCTGATCTTGGCTCCGTTTTCCCGGCACTAGCCAATCCATCGGAAGGTGCATTTATTTTTATCGGAATGGAAGTTATGCCCGTTGGTATGGTGGGACTTCTTGTTTGTAGTCTCTTTGCCGCTACAATGTCTTCGATGGATAGTGGGCTCAACGTAAACGCCGGTATTTTTGTAAACAATTTCTATAAGCCGATTCTCAGAAAGAACGCGAGCCCTCGGGAGCTACTATTGGCAGGGAAATTATTTTCAGCTCTGTTTGGAATTCTGATAATTCTAGCGGGGCTATTGTGGCTGACACTCAAAGACTGGAATCTTTTCGATATTATGACCGTCTTTGGTTCAATGGTGGCGATACCCGTAGCTATGCCACTTTTATGGGGAATGTTCATAAAAAGCGCCCCGCGTTGGGCTGCTTGGAGCACTCTAATAGTAGGATTCAGTTTCTCCATTTTAGTGAAAATTATCGAACAGGAAGGCTGGTTCGGATTAGGGGAACTGGCCGGACGAGAAAAATCTGATTTTCTCTACATTTATTCCGGTCTTGGAAACATCCTGGTTTGTACCCTTTGGTTCTTTTTCACCGTTTGGTTAGCCAAAAAGCAGGGCATCAAAACCGAGTCTGAAGTTGAAGAGTTTTTTGAGGACCTGAATCAGCCTGTCGATCACGAAGGTGAGGGTGGTATGGATACAGGTAATGCACAGGCATTGGCCATGGGACTACTCTGTTTCATTTACGGTGGATTTATAGCAATACTCGGCATTGCAATTCCAAATAGTCTCGGAGGCCGTTTGAGTTTCTTCTTTTGCGGACTAGTGATTGGAGGGATCGGGTACGCCCTTAGACGTTCTGGTAAAAAGAATAGTCAAACTTAGACCGGTATCGCCCGTTACAACCTTTGATTGTGAACGAATTCATTGGGCTGTTCCAGGGTCAGGCCTGTTGTTCGCGTTGCTGTCGTATCAGAAGTCTCGGTACTCGCAGGCTCGTGAACTTTTCAAGCCCGGTCTTGTCAGTCTTCCACTTCGGAACTCATGCTATTTTGCTTGATCGATGTGTGTACATTGAAAGACCTGCTTAGGTTGCAGGTCTATTTAAAATGCCGGAGAGAGGGGGATGGTCCGTGTCGACTCTTCGCGTCTCGGTACGAACACTTGGGTTCTCATATCCGAATGTCTTTGGTAAATGTAATTTGACAGACCTACTTTTGTCTCAGGACTTCCAGGATGGCGGAGAGAGGGGGATGGCGGAGAGAGGGGGATGGCCGGCTTCTCCCTCCGGTCGTGAA
The DNA here is from genome assembly GCA_938075565.1 of uncultured Opitutales bacterium. GTDB lineage: Bacteria > Verrucomicrobiota > Verrucomicrobiia > Opitutales > UBA2995 > UBA2995. Next base: position 9,954 of record CALJGU010000079.1, read on the forward strand.
CGAACCCCATGGCTGTTCCGGTTCTTTTCAAGCCCGGTCTTGTCAGTCTTCGACTTCGGAACTCATCCCCCTTTTGCTTGCTCTATGTGTGTACATTGAAAGACCTGCTTAAGTTGCAGGTCTGTTTAAAATGGCGGAGAGAGGGGGATTCGAACCCCCGGGAAGAATTTGGGGTGTTTGTATATGTCATATGTGCCTGTTTTACAAGGATTTGACGCATATGGACATTGACGGGCAAGATAGATGTTCTTACTCTCGTTCTTACTTTTTTAGGCTATGGCGAGTGTATGGAAACATCCCAAATCGAAATATTGGACGGCATGCTTCACCGATAAGGACGGTAGAAGAATGAAAAAAACCTCCAGAATGACTAACCGAACCAAGGCTCTAGTCTTTGCGGATAAACTGGAACAGGCTTATCGAACTAGGATGAGTGAAGCTACTGCGAGAAAGCTCATTTCGGAGGCGGTTTCAAAACAACTCGGTGAAAGAATTGCAACTGCTACGCCTCGAGAATTCGCGAAGGAAATTCTGGCTCGAAAGAAAATAGAAACGTCTCCACGGACACTTGTAAGATATGAGGAGGTGATTGGCCGACTCATTGAATTTCTTGGAGATAAATCGGATGATGAAATTCAGTTTGTCACACGTGCTGATCTTGAACGTTTCAGGGATAGCGAGTTTGCGAAATATGCTCCGAGTACGGTGAATTTATCAATCAAGATTGTGAGGATGTTTTTTCGAGAAGCGTTGGTTCGTGAATATATTGATAGTAATCCGACTCTTTCATTGGCATCCGTTAAAAAGGGAAATGAACCTGGCAAGAGGCCATTCACGATCGAGGAAATAAAATCGCTCATTGAAGTGGCCAGTCTTGAATGGAGAGGAATAATTTTGTTCGGCCTCTACACTGGGCAAAGAATGAGCGACATCGTATCCCTTACTTGGGCGAACATTGATATTCAGAACAAGCAAGTCTCCTTTCTAACAAAAAAAACAACTAGGCGTATTGTTCTACCATTATTAACTCCGCTTCAAAATTTCTTAGCGGAAATCCCTGCACCTGATAACGCCACTGCAAACCTATTCCCAGATGCAGCTTCTGTTTTCTATAAGGCGGGAAGAGTCGGACCTCTCAGCGCACAGTTTCGGAAAATCATGGTGGCTTGCGGCATCGTAAAAAAAGCTTCTCACAAAAAGCGGAACGAAGGCCAAGGAATGCGCAGGCAGGTGCAAAAATTGAGTTTTCATAGTCTTCGTCATACCGCAACGAGTATGCTCAAGAATGCGGGAGTATCGGACGCGGTTGCACGTGACCTGATTGGTCACGAAAGCGCAGCTGTATCCGCGTCTTACACACACATCGATATGAATACAAAACGGTTGGCCCTCGAGAATTTGCCGGGGATCGAATGAAAGATATGGACAAAATCCCTTCCTCCTTGGAATGGAGTTTCATTATTCCAAAAAAGGAGTGGGTAAGAGCTGACAATGTGGCGGAATATTGGATTGAGGACTGTGACGTTGGAAAAGCATATCATTTTGAATACGCTAGGGAGACGTATAGAGCAGGTCATCTCCGTGCAGGATGGGGTGTTTCGGGAAACGCTTTTAATTTACTTATGGAAAAACCTTTTCTTGGTCTAAGCGATGCTGAGAAAGAGATATTATTCTCCTCAAAAAGTGAGCGCAGATCTTTTAACGGTTCTATCACTTATTTAGGTGCTTCTGAAGCTGATAATCTTTTCTTCAAGCGAAGTCGCCATTATGCAGAGGAATCTTGGGCTTATCCTTTAGAAATAAATTTCAGTCAACC
>CALJGU010000080.1 GCA_938075565.1 uncultured Opitutales bacterium
ACCGGCGGAGAACCCCTCCTAAGGAAAAATCTCGTTCCTCTAGTGAACAGCTTGTCCCAGATTGACCTAGTAAAAGATCTGTCTCTTACCACAAACGGAACACTTCTACCCCGCTATGCTAAAGGGCTGAAGGAATCCGGATTGAATCGTATCAACATCAGCCTCGATGGGCTCAGTCCAATCGTCTGTAAAGAGATGAGTGGCGGTCGCGGCGAACCCGCTGCGGTTCTGGAAGGCATTGAAGCCGCTGAACAGGCTGATCTAGAGGTCAAGGTGAACATGGTAGTCAAGAAGGGAGTAAACGAAGAGGAGGTCCTTCCAATGGTCCGGTTTTTTCGAGACAAAAGGATTACTCTTAGATTCATCGAATACATGGATGTTGGAAACTCGAACCAATGGAGATCAAAAGAAGTCCTTCCTGCGAAGGAAATATTGGATACAATCGCAAAAGAATTTCCATTCCAGCCCATCGACCCAAACTATAAGGGCGAGGTAGCTGCTCGCTACCGATACACCGATGTACCCGCTGAATTCGGGCTTATCAATTCGATAACGAAACCTTTTTGCTCAGATTGCAACCGAGCGAGGCTGTCAGCCAACGGGAATCTATATACCTGCCTTTTCGCTACTTCCGGACACGATTTGAAAACGATTGTGAGGTCTGGAGTCAGGGGGTCGGAATTGACTAAGCACATTTCAGGGATTTGGAGAGCCAGGAAAGATCGGTACTCTGAAGAGCGTTCATCTCAAACCAGCAGCCAAAAGAAAATTGAGATGTCCTATATCGGAGGCTGACCGAAGAAACCTATCATCGGCTAGTGAAACCGAAATAGTTCAGCAGCCAGACCTCTTTCCACACACGATACCGGCCATCCCATGTAATACGCCCCATTTCTTCCTGAAGGTGGTGAGGGACCAGGAAACCCGCCTCAATGTTAGTACGCTCTAAAACTCCCTGTTGCTGGTTGATGTCGTCTATCGGATCAATTTCGTACTGCTCTAGTTCGAAGCCTTTGATGCACTTTTTGTGACGCTTTAACAACCGAGCTGGATTTCGGCTCCATGGTTTCCGACAGACATCCCAATTTTCAGGATAATAGCCCCCATACGGTGTGTTCAGATTATCCGTGATAAAATGCTCTCCGTCAACCGAGTCCGACGTGAACGAAATACAGTAGCTTATTAAACCATTGCCCTGAGGCACGAATAAGATTTGCGCCCTTATCGTTCCTGTTTCGTCTTGATACACCGATGATCGAATATCGACTTCGTATCCAATACTGGCTATTAGAGCTTGTTCCTTCTTGAACTTGTTACTTCTCAGCCAATTCCTAAGTTCGATCAGCTTCTGCTGTGCAGGCCATTCTTCACCAGTAGTGTTGTTCCGGAAGCGGGGAAACAAGGGCATATCGCTTTGGCTCATCGCACTAATCGCTACCCAAGTATAGAGCGTTTCCAATAAGAGCCAGAAAAGAAAAAATATGACTGCTAATGCCCAAAATGGCCGATCCGCCCATTCCATCTTATCTACCAAAAAAGCTAAGCCAAACGAAACGCAAAGCCATCGTACCCAACGATTCAATACACCAATCACCAAAGAATTGGTCTTGCTGTTTGCATAGCTAAGAGCGATTGACAGGACAAGTAGGGCAGAAACCGCAATTTGTCCATCGATTGTGATGATCTCGTTAATACGCATTAAAATCGAAGGTAAATCTTTTCAAGACCACCAATCAGTTAAATGGAAGTTCTCTCCCATAAATTTTTTACCTAAAACCAGTATGTTTTAGGTATACCGGACAGGCATAATTACGCAGAGGAAGCTTTCCAGTGTTTTAAACACACCTGGGCTCACTTCATCTTTCAGTTCAAAGAATATCTCGTCTTTCGACAGCGCCTTGAGTGGATCCATCAGGAAAGCAGGATTAAAGGCAACCTGTAAATCCGGTCCGCTGTAGTCTATAGCCAGTGATTCATGAGATTCACCGAAATCCGGGCTCGATGCACTGAGTTCCATAAGATTGTTGCTGATCTGAATCTTGACCGAATTCGACTTGTCGGTTGCGACCAGTGCTGCCCGATGAATGGACTGTAAGAAGAGCTCTCGCTCTACCTTGATCCTCTGATGGGTTTCCTTCGGAATCACTTGCTGGTAGTTCGGGTAATTTCCTTCCACTACTTTTGACACGAGAAGAATATCTCCGACGAAACCCTCCGCTTCGTCCTTTGTATGGATCTGAAAAGCAACCCGTCGGTCATTGAACGCAATTTTGAGATTCTCTCCTTTGTCGAGTAGGCGGGTCAGTTCCGAAACCGTTTTGGCTGGCAAGATCAAGCTCCCCGAAAGCCCTTCGCCCACCTCCATCTCATGGTCGATCTTTGCCAAGCGGCGCCCGTCCGTTGCAACGAGGCTCAATTTTCCAGAGCCATCCGAGTCTTCGGGCTCGGAAAACGTGAAGTAGACCCCATTCAGCATGTAACGGGTCTCGTCAGAAGACTGAGCGTAGGAAACGCTCTTGAGCATGCTGGCGAGATTGGACTGCTCGATCGTGAAGGAGCGATCATCC
>CALJGU010000081.1 GCA_938075565.1 uncultured Opitutales bacterium
CACACCACCGAGTATACCTCCAATAACAATAATAACCAAAAATACACTCGGCAATGCCTGGCCGAAACTGACGAATACTTGCTTGATAGACGCTACTTCTCCCGATCCGACATCCTGTGTTCGGTTCATCAGGAAACAGGCACCCATGATAAGCAGCCCCATTAATACACCAGGAACAATACCCCCCAGAAATAATCCAGCTACTGATACGTTCCCGGCCACCACGGCGTAGACGATCATGATGTTACTGGGAGGAATCAAAAGACCAGTAGTTGCTGAGGTAGTCGTCAATGCGACGCTGAATTCCCGGCCGTAATTTTTGCGCTCCATCTCAGGGATCATAAAGCCACCGATCGAAGAAACGGCAGCGGCCGCAGAGCCGGAAATAGCACCAAACATCATACAGGTCATGGTGTTTACGTATGCCAGTCCGCCATGAAAGCGCCCGACAACGGCGTTGGCAAAATCCATTAGGCGACGGGCCATACCGCCCTCGCCCATCAAGACGCCTGACAATACAAAGAATGGAATGGCAAGCAGCGGAAAACTGGCAATACCAGCCGACATCTTCTGAGCAACGATATACCCAGTAGGAACATCCCCCAGAGACAAAATGGTAACGATGGTCGCGACTGCGATGCAGACCGCGATGGGCACGTGAAGCATCAAAAGCCCAAAGAAAACAACTATAAGGATTAAGACTTGTGGATCCATTAGAGCTCTCCTCCTTCCTCTGGCGACGGCTCACTCTGAGGCGAGTCACCAGAAAAAATCTCAAGTAAATGCTCCACACTGAAGATAATGAAAAACAGACCGGCAATAGGAGCGGCCGTATACAAGTAGCCTTTCTGCCAACCCAGCGCAGGAGTCACCTGACCTGCGGCGAGTGTTTCACTCACTAATAACCAACCACCATATAGAAGGCCAAACCCGGCAAAGAAAAGTACCACCAACTCTACAAATATCGCGCCAACTTTTTGAGCGTCCGGGTGTAATTTCCCGACAAAGTAATCGACGCCGAGATGCCCCTTTTCTTCGTAGGTCAGAGCGGCACCGAGCAAGGAAACCCAGATAAGCAAATTAATCGCCAACTCTTCGGTCCACACACTCTGAGAGCCTAAAATATACCGAGAGAACACTCCCCACAATACGTCGAGGGTTAAAAGCGCAAACGCCAGAATGAGAAACCATTCCAGAAATTTGACCAAGATATCACGTAAGGACTTCATGGATACCTTGTTTCTATTTAACGGATTGAATTTGTTCGATCAACCCTTGGACAGACGTTCCATCGAAATTGCTATACATTCCCTGGGCCATTTTCTGAAACGGTTCTTTGGAGGGTCGGTAAACCTGCACTCCTTCTGCCTCGAGATTGATCAAGCATTCCTCAACGTACTCATTCCAAATTTGCCTCTGGTAATTCACTGACTCGTCCGCGGCCTCCTGAACCCATTGTTGCACTTGAGGAGAAAGGGAGTCCCAAATCTTTTGGCTGAATAAAACGATGTCGGGAATGCGTGCATGTTCATCCATGCTATAGTGCTTAGCGACTTCCCAGTGCCTGGTGTCATACATGCTGGGTGGATTGTTTTCCGCACCATCGACCATACTTTGCTGAAGGGCGGTATAAAGTTCACCAAAAGGAATGGGAGTCGGAGACCCCCCCAAGGTATCCACCATATCCATGGCGGTCTTACTGTTCATAACCCGAATTTTCATTCCCTGTAGATCTGCAGGCGTAAGCACGGGTTTATCTACGGTATAGAAGCTCCGAGCGCCACTGTCGTAATAACAAAGACCTCGAATTCCCACGTCCGCGCCCTTGTGCAATACTCCTTGGCCAATATCCCCATTCAACACCTTCCAATAATGATCCTCATCGCGAAAGAGGTAGGGCACGCTAAATACCGCCATCTCAGGGATGAAGCCTTCCATAGGAGCTGTTGATGCTTTAACCATGGCCAAAGCCCCCCGCTGCATCTGCTCAATAGTCTCGGTCTCTCCACCCAGTTGACCATTGGGAAATACTTGAATGTCCACCAGCCCTGCAGATTTCTCTGCGGCCAATTCCGACATGCGAACCATCGCCTTGTGGACGGGAGCGGAAGCTGGCAAAACATGAGCCAGCTTGAGCACAACTTGCCGCTGACCAGAACCGGCCCCTCCACCCAAAATTAAAGAAAAAGCACCGGTTGCGAGAACCGCGCCAATTAGAATGCCAAGAATTAGAAATGAGACAGATCGTTTATCCATGAGATGAAGAGACTAAACAATATGCCTCAATTTCGAATGGCGGAAAGCTCAATCTCTCAATAAAATGAAAAGTGTAGTATTAAGGGTAAAACAGCGTCCCTTAGCCTCATTCTCCACTCATCTTCATTAGCGTCGTAAAGCCCGAAGCTCGCAATGAATTCCCAGTAAGCCACAGTCATACCTAAGCGCCGCGCTTCTTCAGCAACAAATTGAGTCCAGCGAATACGGGAATCCATATCAGCTGCCTGATAAGCTCCAAACTCACCAAGGTAAATGGGAATCTCATGGTCCCGAACGTATTCAACAGCGATCATAAAATCATGCGTAATAGCTTGTTTTTCTTCTTCCGTACCCATCCAACAAATACCGTTTGCATTCCGATACCTAGGCTGGGACCAAGGAGTACCCTGATGAGTAAACTCGTGTGGGCTATAATAATGAAAACTCAATATAAGATGGGGATCTTCTGAGGGTAAAATTAGCTGAGGCGTGTACTCCACATTACTCCAATTCGCGACCCCCAGAACCAAAGGGCGATGTGGATTCGTCATTCGGATAACGTCAACTATCTGGGGGATCAAAGCATTCCACTTTTCGGGTGTTAACTTAGTATTCGGTTCATTCAATGGCTCGAACATTACTGTCGATGGCAAATCCTTGTACCGAGTGGCGATTTGGGACCATAGAGACAAGAACCTCTCCTGGTGTTTCTCAGGCTCTTCGAACAATTCCATGCAATGATGCATGTTCAAAGCCACTGCCAGGTCATTTCTTAGAGCCTGATCAATCGCCCAATCCACACGGCTCAAAAATGACTCTTCAATGACATAGGGTTTCTTCTCAGATGCGTGTGCTGACCAGCGAACCGGCAGCCGGATGGAGTCAAAACCCGCTTCACTAATAAGTTCGAAATAGCGATTTTCCAAGCGAACACCCCACGCGCCTTCGGAAGGGGCATCCAACGCGTTTCCCAAATTAACTCTAGTCCCAAGCCTCGAAACTAAATCCTGGCTGGGAGATGCCAGAGCCCCCACCCAGCCACTAAATAAGAGCAAAATAAGAGAGTATCTTAAGTCCGGAAACTGGTATCTGGAATCCACATCATTAACTGTTCCTATTTTGATTCGAATGACAAAAAAAAGGATCAGAATTAAACTAGATGCGGTGAGTAATAATTTTCTGGATACCAGGTCCTAGTGATTTAAGACAGGTCCAATTTACTGAGAAATATTTTCCCGTTTTGAGATCCTTCGGCTAGTTTGGGGCAAAAAGTCGATTCCACTTGAAAGCTGCAACAGAAGGCCGCCATTTTCCATCATCCGCATAGCGATCGATTAAGAGAACCCAAGAATAGATTCGTTTTATTAGAGAAATTCCATGGTAAAGGCCTACCAGTTTCCACCTGATTTTATTTGGGGAGCAGCCACAGCTAGCTACCAAATTGAGGGTGCAGTCGATGAGGACGGAAGAAAACCGTCCGTGTGGGATGAGCTATGCAAACAACCTGGCAAGATCGCTGGTGGCGCCACGGGGGAAGAGGCCTGTGACCACTACCATCGTTACCAGGAAGATGTAGCCCTCATGAAAGACATGGCGCTCAAGGCTTACCGTTTCTCAATCGCATGGCCTAGGATTTTTCCGGACGGCTATGGAAAGCCCAATCAAAAGGGTATCGATTTCTATAGCAGGCTCGTGGACGAGTTATTAGCCAAGGACATCAAGCCCTTTGCTACCTTATTTCATTGGGATCTACCCCTTGCATTGGAAAAGGAGTATGGCGGCTGGAGATCTCGTGAAATTGTCGACCACTTCGCCCAATACGCAGAGACCATAGGTAAAGTCCTTGGTGACCGAGTTAAAAACTTCTTCACCATCAATGAATTCTTATGTTTCACAGACCTGGGCTACAAAAGCGGTGATTTTGCCCCCGGGATAAAATGTGATGCAAAGACGGTAAACGAAGTCCACCACAACGCCATGCTGGCCCACGGCTCAGCCGTGCAAGCGTTGCGAGCAGCCTGCCCCAGCGATTGCAAGATTGGCCTGGCAGAGAACGTAGCCACCACGGTTCCTGTGATAGAAACCGAGGCTCACATTCTAGCAGCCAAGAAGGCTTACCTTGAAAAATACAGTTTTTATCTACGCGTGCTCATGGAGGGCCAATACCAGGACGACCACCTGGCCAGCCCAGATGCTCCAACTGTCCTGGATGGCGACATGGAGACCAGCAGCACGTAGATCATCCCAGAGACTCACAAAGTAGCGCTCATGCTCCTGCGCCTTTCTTTCGTCGCTCCAGATGGTCTTGTTCATCTCATCCCGTTGTTGAAACAAGATATTTAAGTCAGATGCTGCACTCAGGCTCTTTGCCATTACAGCCAGACAGAAAAGCAAATATACAAATTTCATAGGATTCTTAGGTAGACCGCTAAACTGTAGAAGGTTTCCACTCATTCTGTTTTTGCAATCACTTCTCCCCTATTCTGCTTCTAGCAGGCGGATCGCTGCTTTGAGGTAGCCAAGGGCATAGGCCATTCCGGCATGCCAAGGAGCCTCGCAACTCATTTGAGGAGTATGGTCGGGGATCAATACCCCTTCATACTGATTGCGCTTTAGTATTTGTAGGACTTTGACCATGTCTACGTCCCCTTCGTCGATAAAAGTCTCCTTATAATTGGGTACTTTCCCACGCACATTACGGAAGTGGACATAGGCAATCTTCTTTTGCGCGCTATACTGCTGAACTGATTCATAAATGTCCCCTTCCGTCATTTCAGCGAGACTACCAATACAAAATTCCAGGGTATTCGCAGCGTTGGGCTTCAGGTCGAGTAGTTTCTGATAAAGATGTGGTTGATAAACAAGACGCGGTTGCCCCCTTACATATTCACAAGGAGGGTCATCGGGGTGAGCGGCCATCTTTACTCCGGATTCCTCAGCAACCGGTAAAATTTCCTCCAGGAAATACTCAAGGCGCTGCCAAAGTTCTTCATGAGTGGCAGCCGGCACATTCCCTTCAGGAGCATCTGGATCGTAAATCATATTCCACACCATGCCATTGGGCATTGGGGTATCCTCGGGTCCCTCCATACCAACAGACTCCGCTCCTCCTCTCGCATAGGGTCCCTTTGTACGTCCAGCTACTCCTGCAAGACTGAAGTTGTAGCCAAAGACAGGGATACCAGCTCGACCCACATTGCGGATAAGGGTTTTCACATTCTCCATTTGCTCCGCTTTTTTAGGGCCATCCAACAATATATCGTGCCAATGAGCTGGATCGAAGTTTTCCAAGGCTTCCAAGACCAATCCCTCAGCTTCAACGGCTTTTCGAAGAGCATCGAGTTCCTCAAAGGACCAAACTTGATTTGGATCACCCGCCAACCCCCAACCTTGCTGAGATCCCGTAGGCTGATCCTCTCGGCTGTTTAGAGCTCCTCCATTGAAGTAATCGGTATAATGCGCCACGACATGAGTGGCTCCCGCCTGCTTAGCAAAGCGGAAATTCTCAGGAGTCAACATGTGACGATATAATCCAAGACCTAGTTTCATATTAGAATTGATAAAATAGAATTATCAGAGGGAAACAATAGCTTCCAAGCCTCTTTCATTCGGTCTTTTAATCAGAGTAATTATAATGCGCCCAACCTATTGAATCAATGAGAACGGTTGTCGCCAAATTGTAGTTTTCCCACCCTTTCCGGTGTATTTCAGCTACTACAAAACAAGTAAATGCAGGAGATCCAATAGGCTTGTCAGAAGACCAAGGCCCTCCAAGCTAGGAATTACCACATGATTCGTCATCCAAAAGTAGCCCTGATTTTCGCCTGTTACATTGATCAGGATGCACAGGTTTACAGGCAATCTCGAAATACAAACGACTCAACAAACGTTGGACAGCATTCGTAGACGATCAGGCTATTTCTAAAATATCTCCGGATTACGTGCTCTCACGGCGCTGGGATGGAGTGATTAGTAAGGAAGTAGCCCCCGAACTCTTTCAACAGTGCCTCGATAGAAAGATTCCCTGCATTGATCTCGCAGATCATCCTACTGTAACCGCTGGAATTCCCAAAATCCGGCCAGATAATTCGGCGATTGGACAAATGGCTGCCGAATACTTCATCGAAAAGGGATACCGTAATTTTGCCTTTTGCGGCTATTCCGATCAGGCTTGGTCAGATGAACGCAAGAAAGGATTTATTTAAGCCCTCAACCTAGTAGGACTTGAACCTACCATTTTTGAGAAAGCTCACCCCGATATGGCAGAGGCTGAATGGGACAAATCCAACGTAAACCAGATTATGGAGTGGCTGGAGGAAATCCCCAAGCCATTAGCCGTCTTCACTGCCAATGATATGAGAGGCCTTCAAGTGATCGATGCCTGCAGTCAACTTGAAGCCCAAGTTCCAGAGGAAGTCTCCGTTCTGGGAGTTAACAACAATACCATCAGGTGCGAGCTTTCAAACCCGCAGCTCAGTAGTGTAGCCCTTAACTCTGAGTATTATGGCGAAACTGCAGCCAAAATGATCGACGATATGATGGACGGGCATTTCCCTGAGGATGTCGAACTCCTCATTGAGCCATCCGAGGTGATTACCCGGCGTTCAACCGACGCATTCTGCATCGAGGATCCATACGTCTCTGCCGCCTTACACCTTATTAAAAACAAAGCCTGCGAAGGTATCACAGTCGATTGGGTGGTAAAGCAGGTCCACATTTCGCGCAGCGGTCTGGAACGACGGTTCAGGAAGTACCTCGGCAAAACTCCACAAGTAGAAATCCGAGGAGTGCAGATTCAAAAGATCAAACAACTGCTACTAGAGACCGATTATACTTTGGCTCACATTGCTTCTTTAACGGGGTTTGAACACCCCGAATACATGTCCGTCGTATTTAAGAAGAATAACGGAATGACTCTGAATCAGTACCGCCAGAAGTTTAAGATCGAGCGCTGAATAATCAGCTTGCCTCAGCAATCACTTCCAGCGCCTCAATTATAAGAGCGCCCATCAAAGTTGTAGTCAGTGATCCGCCCATGTCGGAGGTTCGATTCTCGGCAACTTTGAATACATTTTCAACCGCGCCATAAATGAGATCCGCCCCTTGTCTAGTTTCATCCGTATCCAACCACTCCAACATCATTGCCGCAGACAGGATCGTAGCAATAGGGTTGGCTATATTTTGACCCGCAATACTCGGAGCCGTGCCGTGCGAAGGCTGAAATACTGCATACTTGTCTCCGATGTCCGCCGAAGGCGCCATTCCCATACCCCCGACGATACCAGCCAGGAGGTCTGAAAGAATATCTCCAAACATGTTCTCAGTTACGACAACGTCGAAATCACTCGGGCGCTGCACCAGGAATAAGGACATCGCATCGATATACTGTCTTTCAGTTGTCACCTCAGGGTAGTCTTTTGCCACCCGATCAAAGATATTTCGGAAATAGGCCATCGAGGGCAAAACGTTCGACTTATCAACTAAGGTCACATGCTTGCGTCGTTTCATGGCCTGCTCAAAAGCAGCCCGACAAATTCTTTCAGCGCCCTTGGAAGTAATCCGCATCACGTCTTCGGCAGCTTCTGCGGCCATATCAGCCAAGTTCTTTCGGCCATAGAACAAGCCTTCGGTATTTTCCCGAACAAGCATGATGTCGATATCCCCAGCACCAAGTCCCTTCAAAGGCGTATCTGATTCATGGAACAACTTTACAGGACGTAGTCCATTGTAGAGGTCCAACTGTTCGCGGATATCAAGTTGAGGAGTTAATTCCACTCCACCTGGTCCTCGAACATCTGGAAGCCCCATAGCGCCAAGTAGAATAGCATCACATTCTGCACACTTCTCCAAAGTCGTTGGCGGCAGAGCATCTCCGTTTTCCAGAAATTCGTTCGCTCCCACTGAATAAGTCTCTCCCGTATATGAAAAGCCGGAAAGCTCAGCTACTTTATCAAGGACTTTGACGGTCTCGTTAGTTATTTCAGCTCCGATGCCGTCACCAGGAAGTAATGCGATACGAAAATGCTTCATATGAAAAGAAAATGAAAGCAGCGAGACCAGGGGAACTGCACTTTCAGGCACTTACGGATAGAGGATTGAATTATACCTACAAGTTCAATTCTAACCTCAGACGCACATTCCCGAAATAACGCGAAGGTTAGACTGTGCACCCGGGAGCAGATACATTCAAGTCTACCCATTTTCACAAAAAGAAACGGCGCCCGGACTTCTCCGGACGCCGCAATAACAAACTACAAACGAAACTATGAACTTATTTTGATTACATAGACGGGCCGTTCATGGATTCGTTCAAAATTTCCCATAAAAAACTTAGAATTATCGAAAAAACACTGAATCCGGTGATTTTCATGAGAAAACACGGTCAGATTCTGACCTCAACTTAGGCCCAAAACGACAATCGGATGGACAGCCCAAGTGATACAGGTCATAAAGTTATAGCGGTTGACACACTGGTCTGACCAGTCGAAGGTTCTCAGGTTCTAACAAACATACCAGATGTCACTCTCTTCTAGTACCACACTGACCGGAGCCATTATTGGCGCAGGATACTTTTCCCAATTCCAGTACGAAGCATGGACTCGAATTCCTGAGGTAAAGATCGTAGCTGCAAGCAACCGAACAGTCTCTCGCGCTGAAGAAAAATGTGCTGAGTATCAGATTCCCAATGCCTACAGCGACTGGAAGGAGATGATCGAGCAGGAAAAACCTGATTTCGTGGATATTATCACTCCTCCTGAAACCCACCTTGAGATCTGCGAATACCTGGCAGAGCGAAATATTCACATGATCTGCCAAAAGCCATTGGCCCCTACCTTCGAAGAGAGCGTGGCCATTTCACGGATCGCTACATCGACCGAGGCCCGATTCATGGTGCACGAGAATTTCAGATGGCAGCCCTGGTATCGGAAAATTAAAGAGCTCTTAAACGATGGTACCGTGGGAGACCTCTTCAGCATTTACTTCCTTGCTCGAATGGGGGACGGCTGGGGTGAAGACGCCTACCTCGACCGCCAGCCATACTTTCGCGACTACCCAAAATTGCTTGTTTTTGAAACTGCAGTACACTGGCTCGATACTTACCGCTACTTGGGCGGCGAAATAAAGTCCATTTATGCCAAACTGGACAAACGTAACCCAGTCATAGCCGGGGAGGATTCTGGCCTCATCATCTGTAATTTTCAAAATGGAGCAACCTCCACCCTAGACGCGAATCGATACAATGAAGCTCTTACGGATGATTCTCGCTTAACATTCGGTACACTTCGCCTTGATGGATCCAAGGGGCACCTTCAAATGGACTTGAACGGAAATCTCTTATTCAAGCCTCTGGGCAAAGATCCCTATGAAGTCGAATACGAGCACCCGCGACTGAACTTTGCCGGTGACTGTTGTTATCACCTGCAAAGACATTTTGTGGATCAACTATTAACCAACCAGCCATTCGATTCCGAGGCTGACGATTATTTGAAAACGCTAAGACTTGTGGAGGCCTGTTATGAATCAGCCTCCACGGGACAAGTGGTAACCCTGTAATACCTATGCCTGAAGAACCCAAAGTCTCCGCGTCGGAAGTGATCTTCCACTACTTTAGAGAAAAAATCAAAAGCGGTGAGCTTAAACCCGGTGATCCTCTCCCCAGTGAGCGAACTCTCCAGAAACAATTGGAAGTCAGCCGCTTTAGCCTGCGCGAAGGTCTCGCCCGATTAAATGCCATCGGCGCAATCGATACCCATCATGGAAAAACGACTCGTGTCTCCCAACAGGTAAACACTGATTCTCTGAAAAATGTGTTTCTGCCTATGCAGGCAAAAAGCGACACTCAATCTAGAGGGGACCTCTATGAAGCCAGAGTCGTTCTGGAAACGGAGGTAGCAGGCTTAGCCGCGCAGCGACATACTGAAGATGACCTCATGGGCCTACGTTCCAATTTGAAATCAGCGGAAGCAGCTCTGGGTGACGGAGATGCATTTGGTTCACTTGACCTCGAATTTCATGAGCGAATTGCCGATGCGGCAAGAAACCATTTTTTCAAGCAAATGCACGCTGTGATCCGTGATCAGCTGGAACCCGTAATGAAATTGCATGCCAACGCGGAAGAACAACGACGGCTCATCTTAAGGAAACACAAAGACTTGTTTGAAGCGATTGAAGAAGGCGACGCACGAGCAGCCAGGCAATTGGCTCGTGATCATCTAGGCGTATTCAAAACTCACTACACTTAAGCTATGGCGACCATAATCGACCTTACCCATTCTGTAACACCCGGAGACCGTGGCATCGAATTTGATGAAAGTCACTCGGTCGATCGAGATGGATGGAATGCTCGTACCTGGCACCTGTATTCCCATTCGAATACGCACATGGATGCGCCTAAGCATTTCTTCAACGACGGCGACACGATCGACAATACCCCCCTAGAGGTTTGCATGGGACCGGCCTGGGTCATTGATCTTGGCATGGTGGGAGCGCGTCATCTTCACACGGTAGAAGATTTGGGAGCCTATGCCGAAAAGATTCAAAAGGGCGATCGCATCCTTTTAAAAACAGGCTGGGAGCGTACCTTCGGTTCGGACGAATTCAGAGACGGATCGCCTCGGATCAGCAAGGAATTGGCGGAATGGTTTGTAGAAAAAGGCGTCAGCCTAATTGGCGTTGAGCCTCCCTCGGTAGCTGACGTCAATGACTTGCTGGAGGTCACTGAAATTCACCAAATCCTGCTTGGAGCGAACATCACCATTGTTGAGAGCCTGAAAAACCTCCATCTCATAAAGCAAGACCAGGTCGAATTCATTGCCCTACCCCTGAAACTTAAGGACGGGGATGGTAGTCCAGTAAGAGCCCTGGCGGTCGTCTAGCTGCTAAACAGCTCCAAGCCTTGCTTGAAAAGCCTATGGTTCAATCCATCTGGAACAAAGATGCACTGAACCCCTAGAGGTTTCAGGTCATGCAAATTCCTCATTTCATCATCAAAGAAAAGCATCTCGTCGAGGCTTATGCCGCTCGCGTCACAGATGTTATTCAAGTGAGTCACTTTCGATCCCGGAAAGATTTCTTCAAATTGAAAACGGCCGCTAATTCCCAGACGATCTAGTAGCTGCCTTGCCCAATCAGGTCTTTGTGTCCGCGAGGCAAGTGCCATGGGAATTTCCATAGCATCCAATGTTTCGAGAATGAGGATCACGTCCTGGTAGAGCTGAACATACCGACCGTGGGCATCGCAGACCCCATTAGCCTGTCCTGAAAATGGCGGAGTCAAACAATCGCACCATGTACCGCCACAATCCCACAGGGTAAAATCCAGATCGAAGACTACTAATCCCGGCTGATTCATAGAGATATCCGAAATGAAATTACAGTTATAAACAATACAGGCTGAAAGCGCGAACGCTCTCAGCCTGTATAAAAAATTAGAAAGTAGAGAATCTACTGTTGTCCACCAGATGCCGCATCAATCGTGGCCTGATCAACACCCAATGCCAAGAGAACGGCCTTGGTAAGATTGATATCAACGTCGCCATAAACAACACCGGCTTCCTGGACATCAAAGACCAGACTATAATTCTGAGACTTGGACACTTCCTGAATGGTTTCATTAACTTGCTTCAGGATGGGCTTGAACAGAACTGAACGGCGTTTAACCAACGCATCCTGAGACTGTTGATTGTGGTCAGCGAGGTCTTGTTGAAGCTGACCCATTTCCTGCTGACCGAGCTGGCGCAAGTTGTCAGAAAGCTGACCCGCTTCATTCTTAGCCAACAAATCGTCGTATTTGGCCTTCATTTCTTCTTGGATGCCCTGGCCTTGAGCCAAGAACTTGGTCTGCATCTCAGCCAATTCTTCATTGGCCTTCTTAGTAACGGGAAGCAGCGCAATTACGGCCTCGGTGTTAACATAACCAACTTTTTGTTGGGCTTGAGCCCCAAGAGTAAGTGATGCAAATAGAGCAAATAGGGATAGTAATTTAGATAGTTTCATAGCCTGAAATTTTGTGAAAGGGCATAGAATGGGGATTGACCGCAGAAATACAAGCAGGTTTCACACTCTGTTATTTTAGCAAAATCCAACGGAAATGCTGAATTCTCGGAACACCCTGATTTTCCTAGGAATTTTGTAATTCTGCCTCTAGCTCAGTGTAGGCCTGGGTCGCTTCCTCCCATTCCTCGTATAAACGGTCCACCTTGCGCTTGATAGAGTCATACTCCTGCATACCCGTCTGAGTTTGTTCACCCTGCTTGAAAAACTCAGGATCCTTCATCTTGTCCTCCCAATCCGTGACCTGGGCTTCATATTTGGCAATACGCTCCTCAAAGGTGGTCAGCTTCTTTTTCAAGGGCTTCAACTGTTCACGGACTCGTGCGTTATGCTGCCGGCGTTCCTTTGAGCTCATATTAGAGCTGTTCGATACCTCTTTGGGGGCTGCTACTCCCTGAGCCGCTAGGGCCTCCTCTTCCTTTTTCGCAATATAGTGTGAAAGACTTCCGTAATACCAGCAGATCGAATTCTGGCTCACTTCAAGGACGCGTGTTACCAAAGGCTCCAAGAAATCACGGTCGTGAGAAACGATTAGCAAAGAACCCGTGTAATCTAGCAGAGCGCTTTGAAGTTGATCCTTCGAACGCATATCCAAGTGATTGGTCGGCTCATCGAGAATGAGAAAATTAGAACGGGCCAACAGAATCTTAGCCAGCGCCAGTCGATTGCGTTCGCCGCCTGATAAGACACCGACTTTCTTAAATACATCATCTCCTTCAAAGAGAAATGAGCCCAAAATGCTGCGGGCACGACCCACCTCCCCGACAGGCGATGCTCGTTCAACCACGCTGAGGGCGGTGTCCTCCACATCCAATATATCAGCTTGATGTTGGGCGAAGTAAGCAGGCACCACATTGTGGCCGATTGTGACCTCACCTTCTTGGTAAGGCTCTTCTCCCGCAATGATACGCGCCAAGGTCGACTTGCCTGCGCCATTTACACCTACGACGGCAATGCGGTCACCCCGCTCCAGAGTAAAATCAATTCCAGCTAGTACCTTCAAATCTTCGTAGCTTTTGTGAACGCCTTGAACTTCGAGAACTTTCTGGCCCGACCGTGGTGGAGGTAGAAAAGAGAAATCGATTTGCTTTTCCGAGGACTCCAGTTCGATGCGATCCACTTTCTCCAAAGCCTTTATTCGACTCTGGACTTGTTTAGCTTTGGTATTCTTATAGCGAAAGCGTTCGATGAAACGCTCCGTCTTCTCCAACTTACGTTGTTGATTAGCCTGAGCTTTAGATAATAGGTCCAGCCGAATAGCACTTTCTTCTTCAAAATAACTGTAGTTGCCCGCGTAAACATCTAGCCGCCCCATAGAGAGAGCAAAAATCTTAGTGCACAGGGTATCGAGAAATGCCCGGTCGTGAGACACAATCAGCAGAGCGCCCTCATAGGATTTAAGATATCCTTCGAGCCATTGAAGAGATTCAATGTCCAGGTGATTGGTCGGCTCATCCAACAAGAGTAAGGACGGCTGCATGAGCAATAGTTTGGCCAAGGCGATACGCATCTTCCAACCACCACTAAACTCATTGGTCGATCGCTCCATATCGGACATTTGAAAGCCCAATCCGAGAAGCACCGTCTCGACCTTACTTTTCACCTTGTGAGCCTCATGCATGTCGAGCTCGTGCTCCCAGGCCCCCATCAACTCGAGTAACTCGTGGTATTCCTCAGACTCGGCGGACAACTTATCCAACTTGCTGTTGGCATCTTCAATCCGTTGCCGAAGCTCAATGACGGATTCAAAAGCCTCTTCAACTTCCTGAAGCAGCGGTTGGCCAGAAGTCGAAACTCCGTCCTGCGGCAAATAGCCCAGGGTCACAAACTTGGCTTTATCAATACGGCCTTCATCGACTTCGGCCAGCCCCAGCAGCGCCTTGATGAAGGTCGTTTTTCCCGCTCCATTGGACCCGACTAAGCCGATTCGGTCACGCGCATTGATGACCACTCCAATTTCATTGAAAATGACTTTGGGACCATACCGTAACGAAATCTGTTCTAGCTCAATCATTCATCTCAAGACTTCCGGGCGAGGAAAACGGCATGAGGCGTCTGCTCATCCATCGGCTCATCCTGAAAATCTGAGTATGTGTCCAACAGCTCAAAGCCACATTCTTCAAGCAGCAAATGAAACTCATGCGGATAAAACCAGAGCAAGCGGATGTCACGCAGCTCTTCATTGAGTTGATTTCGTTCGTTGTCCAGAAGCGTGTAACGGTTCTCAACCACCAGGCTTTGGTCCTCGTAGTTGATCACGGTGGATTGGTGGCAAACCAGTCGAGTTCCATCCGGTCGCTTGATTTTCTTCCGTAAACGCCACTCCCCTGGTTCGTCTTCTTCGAGTTCTTCCCACGGAAAAAAGAGAGAGACGGCCAATTTACCCTCTGGGCTCAGGTGGTTGTGGAATTGCTTCAATGACTGCTTCAGCAACTCTCGTGACTCGACCATCTGCAATGAGAACCCGGGAATGAAAACCAGATCATAGGATTTCCCCATGTCCAGGTCTTCCATCACCTGAACCCGGGCATCGACAGTCAGATTAAGTTGATCCGCTTTCTCTAGAAGCAAATCCACCATACGTTTCGAGCTGTCCATACCATCAATTCGGTGACCCTCTTGAATAAGAGGCAGCATGATTCTACCAGTGCCACAACCCACCTCCAAGGCCGGCCCTGGATTCGACTCCAGAAGCATTCTCCAAAATGGGAGGTCTTCCAGCTCCCCTTCCAGTAGCTCATCGTAAAACTCGGCATCGAGGCCGCTGTATAATCCCTCCTTCATTATGCTCATGCCTTATCAGAGCAGTTTGCAGACCGTAAACTTAAATACGCATTCCGAAACCAAATTGTAACATTAGCCGGCACAGTCTGTGATTCCGCTTTAACTCTCTCGGGGCGCTGCTAGTCTTGCCCAAAATACTCATTCATGGCCTCCGAAAAAACGCTATATCTCCTCGACGGCATGGCGCTCATCTACCGAGCGCATTTTGCTTTTATTCGCAACCCCATCGTAAACTCCAAAGGCGTAAACACCAGCGCTGCTTTCGGATACGTTAATACGATCCTCGATCTCATCAAAAATCGAAACCCAACACATATAGCCGTAGCATTCGACACCTCAGCACCTACACAGCGGCATATCGATTATCCTCCCTATAAAGCCCAACGAGAGGAGATGCCAGAGGACCTGCGCGCAGCCATTCCATCGGTCTATGAAATGACCGCAGCTCTCAACATTCCCGCCCTGAAAAAAGACGGCTATGAGGCAGATGACCTTATCGGCACCATCGCCAAGCGCTATGTGAAAGAGGGATTTGATGTCTACATGGTCACTCCCGACAAGGATTTCGCACAACTGGTAGAGCCAGGTATTTTTCTTTATAAACCAGGCAGGCAGGGTTCCGACGCTGAAATCATGGGCGTTGAAGAAGTGAAAGAAAAATACGGACTCGATTCTCCTGAACAAGTCATCGACCTCCTGGGACTTTGGGGAGACAGCGCGGACAATATACCTGGGGTCCCTGGCATTGGACAAAAGACAGGAGCAAAGTTACTCCAGCAATTTGGCTCTATAGAAGAGATTTTAGCCAACACCGATCAATTAAAGGGTAAACAAAAGGAGAACCTGGAAAACTTCGCCGAACAGGCCCGCATATCACGGAAGCTAGCCACGATTTGGACTGACTCACCGATTGAGGTAAGCGAAGAAGAACTGCAGATTCAGAAACCGAACGCGGAAACGCTTAAACCACTCTTGGTTGAACTCGAATTCAATGCGTTAGGAAAACGACTCTTCGGTGACAACTTTATCGCTGGCCGTGGACAAGGAGCTCAAATGGATCTCATGATGGATGGGGATGGAGAATCGAGCGCTCCCGAGGACGCAGAGGTTAGTTTAAAAACCTTCGAGACAGAAAAGCCCGACTACCGACTGGTTGATAGTCTGGAGGCTGTTCAATCGCTAGCTGCAGAACTAGCAAAGGAGAAGACCTTTTGTTTTGATACAGAGACCACAGGCCTAGATGCACATACGACTGATCTTCTCGGTATCGCTTTTTCATATAAGGCAAAGACCGGTTACTATGTAGCCATTCCCAAAGATGCAAAATCGAAGCAGGACTTTCTCGATGCTCTCGCCCCTGTATTGAAAGACCCGGACATTGAGAAGATTGGTCACAATCTAAAGTTTGATTATAGCGTCATGCGACAACACGGCATCGAAGTGCAAGGACCGTTGTTTGATACTGTGATCGTGCACACTCTGGTCGATCCTGACCAACGTCACAATATGGACTTCCTCGCTCAATCGATGCTGGGATACAAGCCGATCTCCATTACCTCCCTGATAGGGGAAAAAGGGAAAGATCAAAAGTCGATGGCGGACATCCCAGTCGACCAAGTATTCAACTATGCTGCCGAAGACGCTGACATTACCTTTCAACTCAAGAACTTACTCGAGCCTCTCCTTAAGGAATCCAAACAGGAGAAAGTATACTATGAAGTAGAAGCCCCTATCATTTCAGTGCTGGCAAAAATGGAAGCCACAGGCGTACGCATTGATCCTGATACATTAAAGAAATTCTCAGCTGAGCTGGAAATCGAGATTAACGAACTTTCTGACCGCATCCGCGAACTCGCTGGGACTGACTTTAATCTGAACTCACCCAAACAACTAGGGCAGGTCCTCTTCGATATGCTGAAGCTGGATCCCAAGGCGAAAAAAACCAAGACCGGTCAGTACGCGACGAACGAACAAGTGCTTACTCGTCTCGCACCCAAGCACGAGATCGTTCAGTGTATACTCGATCACCGAGGAGCCAACAAACTAAAGAACACCTACGTAGACACGCTTCCCGAATTCATCGCCGAAAGCACAGGCCGAATCCATACCACCTACAATCAGACGATCACAGCCACTGGACGTCTCAACTCAACCAATCCAAATCTCCAAAACATACCCATTCGCACGGATAAAGGGAGACGCATCCGGGAAGCATTTATTGCCGGGGGAAAAGACTACACTTTACTCGCAGCTGACTACTCACAAATCGAGCTACGCATCTGTGCCGCCTTGAGTAAAGAGGAGGCAATGATGGAAGCCTTTATAGAAGGCAAAGACATCCATACGGCAACGGCCGCCCGGGTCTACGGCACGGAGTTTGAAGAGGTCACCTCCGACATGCGCCGGACAGCCAAGATGGTAAACTTTGGAATCATCTACGGTATCAGTGCTCATGGCCTGGCTCAACGCCTGGGAATTCCTCGGAGTGAATCCGCCGAAATCATCGCAGAGTATTTCAACCAATACCCGAAGATCAAAGAGCTCATGGAGTCGACCATCGTGACGGCACGCGAGAAGGGCTACGTCGAGACCCTGCTGGGTCGTCGTCGACCCTTACGCGACATCAACTCCGCGAATGGAACCGTTCGCGCTGGAGCCGAACGCGTCGCCGTTAACACACCCATTCAGGGCACAGCAGCCGACATGATCAAGATTGCAATGTATAAAGTTCAGGATCTTCTCGAGAAGGAGGAAACAAAGACTCGCATGCTTCTTCAAATTCATGACGAACTCGTCTTTGACCTCCACAACGACGAAGCCGAAACACTTCCTCAAAAAATCGCGGAGTGTATGGAAGGAGCATTACCGCTATACATTCCAATTGTGGTAGAACTAGGCACAGGTTCCAATTGGCTGGAAGCACACTAATTTAAAAAGCTCAAAAGGAGCACTGCCCTCGCGGTCCATAACAGTGTCCGTATCCAATTCGTCGATATGAGTGAGGAAATCGTTTCCTCGTTCATGTTTTGATTAAGCCGACGGTAGATGGGAAACATCCTCAGGAAGGTCACACTCCAGATAAGAAAGAGAAGTGCCAGGTTGATCAAAAGGTAGTTCCCATACTGCGTAACCCAAGAGCTGAGCATGAGAAGAATAGCAGTTCCCATTTCTACCAACATCAATGGAATGACAAGCATGCTCGTATACCGCTGATGAAACCGCACAGCTTCGGGCCCCTTCTCATTGGCCACAAAGCGAAAGCTAGGATAATGTACCAACTGCACAAACCACACCACCCCGGTCATGAGGAGGGTAGCAAACAGATGCAACTGAATCACCAGCTGTTGGTTTGAGGGATCGATCATAGAGGACCATTCTTCTACTCGCTCCTATTGGGTCAATAGCCTTGAGTTCTAATCCTCTAAATAAACCTAAGGATTCAGAAACACCAAAGATTCTGGCGCTTTAACAACTCCTAAGGATCATACGATGACTTGCTGGATCAAGCAGCAGCCATCGACCAGAGGTAGTACTTTCCGTACGTTTTCACCTCTACGGTCGTTTCCCTTTTCTCGATATTCGGGTCGAGATTAGGAACAGCTTGGTCGACAAAGACCTTACCACCTGGACAAACACCGCAAAGGCGTGTGGCTACGTTAATGGGGCGACCGATGTAATCACCGTCAAAAGGTAGCTTACTGCCCAAGCCGATAGAAATGCCTACTCCAAGAGAGTCAGGTGTTCCTTCGGTGAAGTGAGGACTTTGCCGAAGTCTTTGGTAACGACGGTTCAGGTGAAGACATCCCTCGAGAGCTGCATCGACTGCATACTTTCGATCCTCAAAATTGGTTTGCCAGACAGCCAATACGCCATCGCCCATAAACTTAATCATCTCAGGAGAATATTTGGCGAAGCTGCGCTGAATGACTTGGTAGTAGGCCCCCATCACTCCAGACAAGTAAGGAGACTCAATATTGGGGCGTTCAGAAAAGTGGGAAAAACCGCGAATGTCTACCACTGCAGCAAGGATCTCACAGGGGTCACCAAACTTCA
>CALJGU010000082.1 GCA_938075565.1 uncultured Opitutales bacterium
GTTTCCGGAAACAGCGGAACGGCTGAAGGTAAAATCTCGGCACTGAAAGCTGCAGGCATAGAGGTGGCAGATACTCCTTCGGAGATGGCGGACGCCCTACTGAGGATCTACCAACCTTAAGTCTGATAGAATTCTTTAATAAAAAAACGGCTACCCGAATGGGTAGCCGTTTTTCTTTAAATGAATGTGACCGGTTCTATACCTGGGGCAAATTTTTGCGTTCAAGAATCTCGACCTCGTAGCCATCTGGATCCGTTAGGAAAGCCATCTTATGGCCTGTGGGGAATTTCTCCCGCCAATCACCGGGCCAAACTTCGAGCCCTTTCTTTTCCAGATCATCACAAAAGCCGATGATGTCCTCTACTCCAATGCAGGTATGCATCAAATCTTCCGGGACTTTCACGTCATAATCCGGTGAGTAGCAAAGCTCTAGAAAATGCTCATTTCCTTCTAATTCGAGAAAGGCTAATTCATTTCCAGCTGGAGACTTGTCAGTCCGGCGAGTGCAAACAAATCCTAGATTGTCACAGTACCAATTTATCGTGGCATCCAGGTCGTTGACGCGGATTCGAGTGTGCATGAATTTTATCATAGGTATTTCATTACCAATTTCTGTAACTGCGCCAAGGGCAAACTCGTTGACCCAGCATAAGGGATCGTCAAAGTATTCCCCAGATTACACCTATGAGATCAGCCATCCGAAAAATCGCTCTTTACCTCACCCTTGCCGGGGCACTTGTTTGGCTACTTGGTGGAGCGAGAAAAGGCTTCTATGTCATTTCTGAAGAAATCCCCAAGCTGGATCCCGTCACAGAAATCGAGTATTCGGAACGTCACGACAAGTTTCTACCAGGTATTGATTTTCTGCTGGGAGGAGTCATTTTAGGAGGATCTTTTTATCTCATCTCGTTTCTATTCCCAAAGCCCTTGATTACTAAACCAGTAACACGACCATGAAGCTACTTCTCTTGATTTTGCCTCTTGTAGGAGCTGCCGCACATATTTCAGCAGATTCTATTTCCTTCGATTTTGCAGACCCCAAAGGCGTCAACACCATCAACTTCCACTTAGATGCGTTACTAGAATCAACGAGTGGAAATGCGAAAGGCGTCTCTGGCCTCATCCAATACGATCCACAAAATCCCGGCAACACTACCGGCACTTTGCAAATCGATACAAAGTCTCTCTACGTCGCCAACCCAAGAATGCGAGAACACTTGCACGGCCCCACCTGGATGGATGTAGCCAAGCATCCAGACATCTTATTCACGGTTGGATCTCTAAAGGATATAGATACGACCGGAAACATAACCACCGCTGATGTGAATGGGGAACTCACAGTCAAGGGGGTTACACGTCCTGTTTTGGCTAAGGCGACACTTACTTATTTAAAAGGAAAACTCAAAGCCCGCATGGGCCCCCGAGGCCCGGATGGAGATATACTGGTAATTCGCACAAAGTTTTCCATCAATCGGACTGACTATGGAATTAATTCAGGTCAGCTCATCGACAGGGTCTCAGACGAGATCGAAATCTCACTGAGTATTGCAGGACAAGCACCGAACTGAACGTGCTCCAGAAGGAGAGTTTAACCACCTCTGCTATTTCTCTGAATAAGCGATACGCTTAGTTGTTTGGAGAGAATTCGATCTGGGCGCGCTTTTTGAAAAGCCACTTGGTTACTAGTCCACAAAAGATTCCAAATGGCAAATATCCCAGATAGCCGAGAATGGGCATTTCGAACACAGGCCAACCATTAAAGAAGGATAACTGATATTCCCATTTCAGTTGGCTATAGAAATTCCACAGCTCCCAAAAGAAACCGCAGATCAATCCGGCTATGGCCCAAAGGGTAACCCACCGCCAATCACCACGTGCCCAAGAAGTAATCCCAGCATCTTGCCCTAGCACTAGTTGAGACCCTCCAAATATAAGAAGAGGTCCAAGCCATAAAAATGGATAGCTAAGTTGTGGTAACCAACCAACACCAAGCATTACTAAAATTCCTAGAATCAATGAAACCAGCCCTACTGCACGATTCTTGAGAAAGCCAAGCCGTGGCCCGATGTAGAAGGTGCGATGCAGGTGATTGAAACTATGGAGCCACAAAAAGACGGAATACACCGCCGGCAAAACGGTAGAGAAGCAAAGACTACCATGAATGTAGTAGTGATACACTGAAAGCTCTTCAGCCCCGACATAGATCCAATTCACTGTATATCGATTTAGATATTCGAACCCCCACCAAAACAGTGCACTCAATAAAAACAAAGCGGCGTACTTGCCGGGCGACTTGTAGAGAGGCGCTTTATTCGATCGCTGATGAACATGCGCATTCACCACCACAATGAATCCAAGCCAAAGCGGAGTAAAAGTGTATATTTGAACAGTGGAAAAAAGCGGGAGTCTTGTCCAAGCAACCGACCAAGAGACCGCTAAAAGAATATATCCAAAGTAGCCCCATTTCGGAAAATGCCTTCGCTGCAGCAATAAGTTGTGCCGGTAAATACGATCCTTCCTCCTCAGCAAAAACCACAGCATAGGAACTAGCAAACTACCTCCCAAGGCTAACAGGGTTAAGGTCGGACGAAACGGCAAATGCTCAACTCGCTCAAAACCTGGAGGGAACGCTAATAGGAAAGCTACATCTCCTGTGCCGAAGTATACGGCGCATAGAGGTAAGACTAGAATGGCAAATAGCGTGAATGACCGACTCATCGAATCCATCTAGACATATTTCTTTTCAACCCAGCAATGGATATTCGACAGTGCGCTAGGCGACCTAATACTGGTCCCAGTTAAGCGATGATTCTCGAATCAAAAACGATTCTTCCGCCTGATTGAGCTTCTCATTCATCGTCGATAATTTGCGCCCAAGTTCTTTGCCTAGATTCGCAAACAGCACCTCATATTGTTCAGGAGATAATTCCATGAGCTCTTGTAGATGATTATTATCAATCTCTGTCACCCAACAATCTTCATTTGCATATAGCGATGTGCTTCTACAGCTGCTTTCCAGAAAACTCGATTCACCCAAAACTGCGGGAGCTGCATAATAACTAAGCAAACAGTCGACTTCCCCTGCCCGCTTAAACTCAACGGCCAAACCTTCACTAAATATAACCAGGCTGGAGGCGGGTTCATTCTCCCGAAATACATATTCACCACCAGATACCAAGCGCTTGGAGGCTGCCTCCAGTAGCTTGTTCATAGCATCAACGGTTATTCCTTTGAATGCAGGTAACTTCCTAAGATCCGACAGCTTGTTTTCTGCCTTTGCCTTAGGATCACGTTGGACGTCATTGGAGGGAGGTTTTGCCATCGTTTTCCGAAATTAGAAAAGAGTGTATACTCATTCTTTAAGTTTCAAAATCATAGGTTCGGCACTGAGCAACTCCAGACAAACATCTCTCAATAGCCGTAAAAATAGCCCTTTTTTCAGGCTATTTGGAGAACCCCATTCTTTCTCCTACAGGTCGCCTGGGGGAAACCCTCATCGAGGTTGAGTAAAGAATGTATAGGTAAGGTGACTTTTACTGCAAAAATAGTACGAGACTTTTCATTTGTTCTAATTCATACTTCATAAACACTCTTAATAATTACTCATATGAATACTGATCAACAACCAGAAGACTCAACTGAAACAGAAGATGCCCAAGCTGAAGCAGCTCCACCACCTGAAGCGAGTTCACCCCCACCTACTGAAACTGTGGATTCTAGCGGTTCCGGGCTGAGCAAAGATTCACTCAATATGGGGATGCTTTGTCATTTATTAGCACTCACCGCATTTCTTACAGCAGGTGCTGGAGGAATCGTTGGACCTCTAGTTATTTGGCTAATCAAAAAAGACAGCGATCCCTATGTGGATCAACAGGGAAAGGAATCCCTCAACTTTCAAATTTCGATAGTCATTTACTCAATCGTAGCAGGGCTTCTCATTTTTGTAGCCATTGGAATATTCTTACTTCCAATAATAGGATTAGCATGGCTGATTCTCACCATCATTGGCACGATTAAGGCCAGTAAAGGCGGGATGTGGCAATATCCGCTTACAATCCGACTTATCAAGTAAAAGGATTCTTCAAACAAATTTTCAATGAGCGCACAAACTGTGCGCTCATTTTTTTTATACCTAGAAAGTGTCAGTTGCCCATCTTTGAGGCCGTCCAAAAACGACATTCATCCGAAAAATTTCGAACTAAAGCAGATTCGTTCCCCAATTCAGACCGAAGCCAGGTTTCCACGTTTTCAAATCCGTGATCCAGCAGCATAAGTTCAACAAATTCCGTCGAGGTAGAATGAATATACATAGTTCCCAACTCCGTCTTGGATACAACGTCACCAAATTCTGTATCTCCACCCTGCTGCACTCCACCAGTTGGCGGGGCCGCTTCTTTGTTCTGCCAATGATCTCGCTGGTTACTCAGTTCTCGGTCATGGCCCGTAAATATAAAGTGACAACCGGGCTTCAAGACTCGATGGATCTCTTTCAAAGCTTTCAGACGCTCTTCGTGCCCCGGTATCATAAAAAATCCATTGAACCCAAAGATCACTCCGTCGAATTCACCATCTGACCAAGGTAGACAGCGAGCATCTGCCTCAATAAAAGAGAGCTTCGATCCGAGGCTTTCCGCAATCTGCTTGGCAACTGCTACCATTCCGGAGGAATAATCCGCTCCAGATACTGAAGTATACCCTAGGTTCTCTAGGCCAAAGGCAATCCGACCTGTTCCACATCCAAGATCAAGAATCCGGTCATTTTTTTGGAGGCTAGACTGAAAGAGCCTGCTCTCAGATTGCCACAGCCCCACCCTATGACTTTCCATAAAATAATGATCAACCACCTGTTTGCTTTCAAAGTAGCTTCTAGCTATAGATTCGACGGGGTTTTTGGCCATGGATTCGTGTTAGACGATAGATTTCAATTTTCCTCGAAAAACACTTGATTTTTTCAGGAGGAAGTGGACTCTTATGCGTTTTTTCAAAATGAAGGCAACCATACGCACACAAGGCAGACAGTTCACTGTTACTGAGGGAGACATCCTCACTGTGAACCAGTATCGCGATACTGAAGCCGGCTCCGATGTCGAAATCAATGAAGTTTTGGCCGTAGGCGAAGGCGAAAAGGCCGTTTTCGGCGCCCCTCTAGTAGACGGAGCTTCCGTATCGGCTAAGGTGCTTGAAAACAAGCGCGGCAAAAAAGTCACTGTTTACAAAAAGAAACGCCGTAAGGGTTTCGAAAAGAAACGTGGCCACCGCCAAGAACTTTCTGTCATCAAGATCGAATCCATTACAACTGCTTAATCATGGCACACAAAAAAGGACAAGGAACTTCCAGAAACGGGCGCGACAGCAATCCCAAGATGCTTGGGGTCAAAAAGTACGATGGTGAACACGTGCTTGCTGGAAACATCATCATGCGCCAGCGCGGAACTAAATATCACCCAGGCCGTAACATGGGTATGGGTAAAGACTTCACTCTCTTCGCATTAAAAGAAGGAAAAGTGAAATTCGATAAAGCGCATCGTAAAATAAGTATAATAACTGAGGCTGCTTAAGCCTTCAGTCCTGACACTTTCAAGAACCCGTGACACCGTTCACGGGTTTTTTTATGTCTCAACGTCTTACCAATCTCAAGCGGCAGAAACAACTTATCGAAGACCATCTTCGTTGGTTGGATGCTGAAATCGTGGCTGAAACCGGAGTAAGCTGGGAATCTGAAAAGCCCAACGACTCAAAGGATCCTGCATCCATTGCACCCTTTCCTACTGCTCAAACGGAGCGACAATCGATCAAGAGCGACCCAACTCCAGTTGCTGCATATGAGAAGGAAGATTCAGAAGCCTCAGAAATTGAAGAAATTTCAGATCAGCTCATTTCTCAATATGGAAATGCAGCTGCTCGACATGAAATGGACCCAAGACTTGGACTGATCCTATTCTTCGGTGGCGTTCTTGGGTTCCTCGGACTGGTGATATTTCTCTTTTACTGGTTCGGCTACAGATAGGACACGACGCTGTTTAAGTGCCTTTTGTCAAGTACCAGGAATATGGCTCCCATTGGGAGCAGACTGAAATCCAGCTATCGGATTAAAGCCAGACCTTCTTCGATCCGTCTGTCCAAGAATCCCAGACAGCTTGGCTAAACTTCATATAGCGGACGCCAGTCTCAAAGTCTGTCAGTGTAACAGGTTTCCCATCTCTGATTGAATCAACAAAGTCCTGCTCCACATTCCAGTCATCGCGATCCTCATCCTTAATTTCCACTTCGTCATACTGATTGCTGTCTGTAGCTGAGAAGTAGAGCTTATTAGAGGACAAATCCAAATGGAGGGCTCCGGCGGTACCAGCAATACGAACTTCACTGCGCTGCACACTCGAGCTGATCGCAGAAAACAGGTAGGTTGCTTTGAACCCCTGGGGGTAACGCGCCATAACCGAAATATTGTCAGGAATCAGAACCGTGTTAAGCTGATCAGTGTTGGGATCCTTACGGGCCATGGTGCTGATCAGTCCATCAGCAATTACCCACTCGGGATCAGTCTGCACCCAGCGGAGAACAGCCTCGTGCATGATTCCCGAAAAGAGTGTGTTTACTCCACTCAACTCGTGATCAAGTCGCCAACTAAATGCAGCACGAGGATCAGCCAGCATTCCATTGCTAAATTCCACGAATACTTCATACAACAAACCGAGGTCGCCATCCTCAATCATCCGCGTGATGGTCTTGTCGTAGGCCAAGGTAAAAGGAGATGGCACCACCTGAGCAACCAATTCAGGATAATCCTTCGAGACGGCCAGCATACTTTCAGCCTCTTCCAAGTTCCGTGCCATGCGAGCTTCAGTGAGCACATGTTTCCCCGCCTGTAGAGCTGCCACGGTCGCCTCCATATGCATATTGGGCCACGTCCCAATCATAACAGCATCGATTTCAGGGTCATCAATGACTTCTCGCCAATCAGTGTGAACTTTGGGAATACCAAATTCGTCTGCCACTTGTTTGCCCGAAGCTTCACTCCGATTGCAAACAGAGACCACATCCACGTTGTCGATTGCTTGAAATCCGGGAATGTGACGAAGCCGTGTATTTCCACCAGCTCCAATAATACCAATGCGTAAGAATGAATTAGCCATGATGATCTGAGATACCTAGGGTTGATAATAAGTGGGCTCGATCGAAGCCCTCTATTCGTACGCGTTTCTGAGGTGAAAACTCTCCCGATTCCAGAACAATTTGCTTACATGGACACTTTAATTGTTTCGCGAGATGCTTCAAAAGCGTCGCATTTGCCTTTCCGTCTTCCGGAGGTGCTTGAACACGAACTTTTAAATCGTCTCCCAACCAACTAATAATTTCTGTCCGCGAAGCGTTAGGAACAACTTTGATGCTAAGTGAAACGCTGGTTCGCGTCATACTTCGTTGGGATAACTCCCCAACCATTTGACGACAGGACAAACCTTTTCTAACTCCGCAATGACCTGCTGAATCGGTTCGTCTTCAATATGCCCTAAGACATCTACAAAAAACCAATATTCCCACGCCTTCACTCGAGACGGACGCGACTCGATCTTTACCAGGTTTATGTTGCGCCGGCTAAAAGGCTCCAAACAACGCTGCAAATTTCCTGCCTTATCCGGAATAGAAAGAACGAGACTCGTCTTGTCCTTCCCGTCACCTACCGGTCCTGGACAAGCACTCTCGCGACCAATAACCAGGAACCGCGTCTCATTGTTATTCATGTCCTGAATCCCCTCGCCCACAATCGGCACACCGTGTTCTTGCGCAGCCAAAGCACTTGCGATTGCGGCAGCACCTTCTTCTTCAGCAGCAATAGCTACTGCTTCTGAGGTGGACGAAACATCCACGGTCTCAGCTTGAGGCACATGTCGACGTAACCAACCACGACACTGAGCAATGGCCTGGTCTTTGGAGTAAACCTTTTTGATATCCTCCAATTTCGAATTGGAAATCAAATGGTGCGTTATCGGGAGAAAGGTCTGTGCGACAATCTTCAGATCTGAGCCAACCAGGATGTCGAAAGAATGGAGTGAATGAAACACAACCCCTTCAGCTGAGTTCTCAATAGGAATCACGCCATAATCAGCTTCACCTTTATCAACCTCGGCAAAGACATCATTGATGGTCGTCATGGGACGATACTCCATGCTGTTGCCAAACTGCTTAACCGCAGCCTGGTGCGTGAAGGTGGCTTTCGGACCGAGGTAAGCTATGCGAACCGATTGTTGAAGCGCATAATTCCCCGACATCATCTCTCGGTAAATCCCCTTTAAAGCGGCATTACCAATCGGACCTTCATTTAAGGAGACCACCTTGTCGAATACCTGGGCCTCGCGCTTGGCATCGAATACTGCTTTTCCAGAGGCAGCTTTCTCTTTACCTATCTTTACCGCTTCACCGGTTCGTTCGTTGATCAACTTGATGATCTGTTGATCCAACTCATCTATACGCTTTCTGTGTTCTTCAAGACTCATAGTATTCAGGCGTATTAGCCTTCTGCCGGTTTTGTTTCTTCGTCGTCAGATTCTTGAATAGGATCCTCTTCAAGCTCGGATGCTTCAGCTGCCTTCGATTCGACTTCATCGATGGGATCATCAACGGAATTCATAGCAAGCTCTTCCTCTTCGTCGTCAGACTCTTGAGGAAGATCTTCTTCAACTTCAGATACTTCACTGGAGTTCGATTCGACTTCATAGATAGGATCATCAGCGGAATTCAAATCGAGCTCTTCCTGATCTTCGTCTGTATTCAAATGAGCTTCCTGGTTTTCGACGTTTTCTTCATCATTCGATGGCAGTCCAACGTCGGCATCGCCTAGATGTTCTGGATCTTCAGCCTGATTTATCCAGGCATCCAACTGCTGAGTGGAAAGGACGTCACTACTTGGTAGCTCATCCAGACTTGTTACACCTACAAATTCCAAGAACTTATCCGTTGTGCCATACTGAACGGGTCTGCCCGGTAACTCGGCACGGCCAACAACATAAACCAGCTCATACTCAACTAGCTTCTGCAAGGAGCTGTCCACAGACACACCGCGAATAGACTCCATTTCCGAGCGCACAACCGGTTGTCGGTAGGCAATGATCGATAAGGTTTCCATTGCAGGTTGGCTTAGACGCATCGGCTTAGGGTCTTCACGCAAGAGGCGCACCCAAAATCCGTGATCCGATTTTACAACCAGCCGAAACCCCTGATTGGTCTCCTGAATCTCATAGACCCCTTCCCGGTCAGACAATTGCTGATTCAGCTGGTCAATTGCCTCCCGAATCTGAGTACTAGTGATCAACGCCGGAACATCGTCGATTAACTCCAAGGGAAATGGCAGATGACTCTCCAATGTTGAGTCCCCTCCTTCGGGTAACTTGCCTCGGATTTTCTCAGCTTGATCGTGAAATCGTGAGATCACCGCTTGGATATCTTTGATGCTCAGCGGCTCGGAGGTAGAAAAGAGCAGCGCTTTTAAAACGTTGCCTAGATTGAACTGGGTTACGACTTCAGTCATAATGCTTGCAAACAGCAGATCAGTTTCGCCTTTTAGATTGTAGTTTAATAATAATTTGTGGAAAAGTGCCGATTCCTAGCGATGGCAGAATCGCAGGTCAAAAGCATTTCGAACCTTAACTTAGTAGTAGCTTTGAATCAGTCCAGTTCAGATAACACAAGTCGCCCTTTTTCCTCTCAAGTAGTTGATGGGGATCACCGTGCTCCAAATCGCTCCATGTTACGGGCAGTAGGATTCGGAGATGAAGATTTTAAGAAACCTCAAGTAGGGATAGCTTCCACCTGGAGTATGGTCACTCCGTGCAACATGCACATTAACGATCTCGCCAAGGAAGCACTGCGAGGCTCAAACGATGCGGGCGGAAAAGGAGTGGAGTTTAATACCATCACCGTATCCGACGGTATTTCAATGGGAACCAAGGGCATGCGATATTCTCTCGTCTCAAGAGAGGTCATTGCCGACTCCATCGAAACCGTGGTTTGCGCTGAAGGCATGGATGGCTTCGTCGCCATTGGAGGCTGTGATAAGAATATGCCAGCTTGTATGATGGCTATTGCACGAATCAACCGTCCTGCGGTCTTTGTTTACGGCGGTACGATTATGCCGGGATTCCACAAGGAGGAGCCGATCGACATCGTTAGCATTTTCGAGGCAGTAGGAAAACATGCCCGCAAAGAAATCGACGATGCCGAATTAAAGCAGATCGAATGTAATGCGATTCCTGGCCCCGGATCCTGCGGTGGCATGTATACGGCCAATACCATGGCATCCGCCATTGAAGCTTTGGGCATGAGTTTGCCAAACAGTTCAGCCCAGGCGGCCATATCCGACGCTAAAAAAATGGATTGTTACGATGCCGGAGTTGCCGTTGTGAACCTGGTTAATAAAGGTATCAAACCTCGAGATATTCTTACTCGGAAGTCTTTTGAGAATGCCATCATCACCTGCACTGCGCTCGGTGGATCAACCAATTTGGTTCTCCATCTTCTGGCAATCGCCCACTCAGCAGAAATCGATTTATCCATCGATGACTTTGCGAAAATCGGTGAAGGCGTGCCCCTACTCTGTGATGTAAAACCTTTTGGACGTTATACGATGTCCGAGCTCATTAAAATTGGTGGCATTCGTCCACTAATGAAAATGCTTTTGGATCGTGGCCTGTTGCACGGCGAGTGCATGACCGTTTCCGGACTGACCATGGCTGAATCGCTTCAGGATGTTGAGCCTTATCCAGAAGGACAGGATATCGTTCGTGAATGGGATAATCCCATAAAAACGGAAACCCACTTGCGTATTCTAAAAGGTAACTTGGCACCCACCGGGGCTGTCGGGAAAATAACCGGCAAGGAAGGTCTCCACTTTCAAGGAACCGCCAAAGTTTACGAAGGTGAAGAGGACGCCCTCCAAGGCATCCTTCGTGGTGATGTCGTAAAAGGAAATATTGTCGTTATCCGCAACGAAGGCCCCGTTGGTGGACCTGGTATGCGTGAAATGCTTTCCCCGACTTCGGCCGTAGCAGGTAGAGGCCTCATCATGGATGTCGCTTTGATTACCGATGGTCGTTTCTCTGGAGGCAGCCACGGATTCGATGTCGGACACATAACACCTGAAGCCGCACTCGGTGGGCCCATCGGTATTGTGAAAGATGGCGACGAAATCGAAATCGATGCCAAGAAAAACACCATACAGTTGCTCATATCGGATGAAGATTACGAATCCCGCATGGAAAACTATCAGCCATCTGGTTGCCCGGAGAAACGTGGCATTCTGGCTAAATACGCCAAGACCGTGACTTCTGCGTCCTTTGGAGCGGTTACAGATAAGGATCTGTAACTAGCACCGCATCACACACATTAACCATCGAAACTAAGCGAACCATGAGTTGGTCACGTTTTAAGCAGCATTACTATCACAATACGGATCTCGG
>CALJGU010000083.1 GCA_938075565.1 uncultured Opitutales bacterium
CCCAAGATCTCGACGACTTCACGATGACGGATGCCTTTTACGGAAACATCCATATAGACCCAAACGTGCATCCACTTCTAGGGTCCAATAATCCGGAACTAGCCCCAATTCTCGCCTGGGCACACACCTACAAACAATCAAAGGTAGTCTATATAAACCCCGGATTCACAAAAGAGGCATACGAGAATGAGTCTTACCAAAAGCTCATTAAGAATTCCCTTAAATTCGTTGCCGAATAAAGATCAGATCGAGGTGCTATCCAAATAAACAGCACTACCTAAGTTGTTTATCAGGTATTCATAGGTGGCGATTCCGTAGCCAGCCATCCCCCAACTTACCCCGCAGGAATTCTTAAAGATAAATCGGGTATCCTCCAGTTGGCCCGTCTCACATTTGTACCCGACCAACGTTACCGCATGCGCATAACCGTCTCTAGCCGTCTGCTTGGAAAGGAAATGCCCTCGACCCAATTTTCTCCATGTGGGCCACCCCATTCCAATGACCACCGGTTGCTTTTCATTTAAAATCTTAACGATATATTCCAGACTCGTCGCGGGATCACGTGCAGCAACAATGTAAGCTGTTATCTTACCACGCTCACGAGCATCTTGGATAAGCTGGTCCGGAGGAGATTCAATGGCATCCATGCCTTTTCCGAAAGTATTGGGCATTTCATTTTGGGTAGGAATCCCATAGGTCCGAGCAGCTGACACGACTTACATCAGTGCAAAGCCCGCATCCGCTCCCACAACTTTGTCTCCCTTCATCCTAGAGGCCATTTTGTCTAACCCCAACGATTTGCGTGTCGCCCAAATCAAATACTCTTCCGAAAGCCGAGCCGCTTTATTGGTATGTCTGGCAGTTTGTATTTCCAGCGCACTAACCACGGCAAACACCGCACAACTGGGTCGAAGGCCCTGGCTTTTAGATATTAGAGATAACTCCCAGATTCTTGGTCGAAGATCCACCGACTCTTGCAGCTCGAGTGGATCGTTAAGCTTTTGAAGCAGATTGCAGAATCGCGTTCGCTGGACCGTGCTTGCGCAGCCTTCCTGAGCCGTTGGCGCTCCGCGACGGCCAGTTGTGACCGCTGCCGTTGCTCTTGAAGATAGTTAGCTGACTCCTCTGGATCAAAATTAAATGCCTTCTGCAAGTCCGGTGGAAGCTGGGATATTGGAACTTTGGTAATACCCTTGGAATGAAATATGGTAATCGCTTCCGGCGTGACCGTATTCACACGGACTTTGTAGTAGGTGCTTTTACCAACTGTAAGCTTGTCGAATCCTGAAGGCCCAGCGTTTTCAGATTCAGAGGAATAGCTTGGGAGCACGGGTAGTCCAATGCTCAGTAGTATAACTAAGCTTTGGAGGAGGAATCGTTGGGAAATTCTTAAATACATGACGGCTGCAATTCAATAGTCCCACCACACCCATCAGAATAATGGCAGAGGGACGACCCAAACAGCCACTTGGCACAAAAGTTATAAAACCTTTTATAAGCTACAACCCGGCAGGTTCATCTAAATCCTTATATTTACTGGGCTTTCCGACCTTCTCAGAAACCTTCCAACAAACCACCCTTCACAAAATACTCTGGATGTTCACCGGCTATACGAGCTCGGAGTTCAGGACGATTTTTAATGACCCGACCTAATTTGGCCACCATAGCGGGATCCGAAAGGCCTCCAATATTTGCATTCTTTGGCATCACTTGACTTTCCCAAGACGCTAACTCTTCTGGCTTAACACCCGAAATGCCCACCCCATTATTATAAGCACTGGGAGCAAAACCGCCGACGATATCCACATTCAGATTCGGTTTGATCTTCTTCTCCCAACCGCCGGCCCAGAGGCAGGCATTGATGAGAAACCGTCGCCCATCTTCGCTGAGCAAATCTTCAGAGGCACCGTAGGAGGCATAGACGACACGGGCATTCTTTTTAGCACCAGAAGGAGCCACATAAAAATCGCGAGTCCAGCCTGCATTCACGATGGGTTTTTCCGTATTGATATCGTCACTGGCGTGAAAAGTGTTGAGGACTTGCACTTCCAAAAGCGGAGTCGCGTCCGCTGGAGGCGTTGATTTGTAGGCCCCCGAGTAGGCATGGATACTTTTTACTCCTGTATTGATCGGATGTCCTTTAGCACTGGCGACCGGTGTAATCCGACAACCCATTACATGATTAGATCCGTAATGCGACTGCCCGCGTTCCTTGTGCCAGGTGATGCCGAGAATCTGTTCACCCAAGCCGCCCATGTAGTCATCGCCTGTATAATTGAAATTCAATTTTTCCCATTTGCCTTCCTGTCCATTAAAGCAATGGGTTGAGGTACGCACTCCAACCACGGGTCCACCGCGCTCAAAGTAATCGACCAAGTGATCCACTTGCTCATCCGGCAAATCCATAAACCGAGAATAGAAAAAGAGCATATCCGCATCCTTCAATGCTTCCGTACCTGGCATATTCTTTCCGCCGCCTTTGATCGCGCCCTTTTCGTCGAGTCCAAAAATGACTGTGCATTTAAAGCCAAACCGTTTTGCCAAAATCTTGGCGAGCGCCGGACAGGTTTCCTCCGAACGGTATTCGTGATCGTTGGCGATGAAAACTATATGCTTTCCTTCACCGATTCCCCCGCTGCCTTCGTAAACGAGTGGTTTGGATATTAATGGAGCGGTAAGCCCGATCAAGGTCCCAAGAATCAGCAAAGGTTTCATTAATTTCATATTTTTCTTGGGGATAAATTTGTAAGATTGAGAAGCGCTAATTGCTCAGACTCATTTCATCAAACTGGAACGAGATGCGCCGGATGTAAAGTCGCCAATTTTGAGGGACATTCAACTAGCTCCGCCGGTTCCAGGAATGGTAAACTAATCTCACCTAATCTCCTGCGGCCACCGGCGGTATTCCAGCAACCGTGGATCTCAACACAACTCGACGTTGCCCCGAATAATCATTAATTGCAGCGTGCAAAAGACAGTGATTGGCCCACAGAGTTAAAGTTCCAGGCGCCCAGCGCAGCCGACAGCAATATTCTACACGTTGGGCATGTGACAGAAGGTAGTCGATGATGGGCCTGCTCTCTTCTTCAGTCATCCCGACGAATCGACAAAGCGCACCACTTATGAACAGGTGCTTTCGTCCCGTGCCAGGGTGAAGGCAAACGAGCGGGTGCTCAGTCTCAATCTCTTCAACCTGCTGCCCACTTTCTTTCACAGAAAAGGCAGTCGCGTGGGACGCATTGAGCGTGAAGACTCCTTTGCCGCTGTGCACTCCGACTAAATCATGGATGAGATCACGCATGGCATCCGATAGTCCTTCATAGGCAGCAGAGAGACTGGCAAACAAGGTATCTCCTCCCACGGGTGGAATTTCCTCACCATAAAGCATCGTTGTCCCCGGAGGAATCTTCATCCACGCCAAGTCCATATGCAATTGCTCACCTACCACTGGACCTTGGTCTTCAGCACCGCGTGTAAATCGCACGACGTCTTCAAAACCTTCGAGAGGCACATGAACCGGATTCCCACTGAACGGACCAAACCTTCGAGCTAGTTTATGGAAGGTATTGGGTTCAAGCTTTTGATCCCGAATGGCTAACACGTGATAGTGGTCGAGTGCTTGTTGCATTTCGGCTATCTCCTCGTCGCTGGCAAGGTTGAGATCCGTATTCAGAATCTCGGCGCCCAGACTACCTGTCAGAGGTTGTAAGTTAAATGAGTTAAACTCGGGGATGGCAGTGGGTTCGCTAGTCACAAATCTATCTTTCAGCGTTGGAGGATGAAGACCATTTCTGGTAGAGGAAATAAACAGGAATGCCCAATGCGATAAACAACAGCCCGATCCGCGACTCAAGGGGTTTGTTAAGGTAAATCTGAACCATGAACCAAATATAAACACTGAGGAAAATAATCGGAGTCACGGGATACCCCCAAGCCCTGTAGGGCCGCGCAAGATCTGGTTGTTTAATTCGGAGGACAATCACAGCAAAGACAGCCAGACTAACAAAACCCCCTAAAGAAAAAATAATAAAGTTGGTCAACAGTTCAAAGATCGAAGAATCCTGGAGACTTCCAATGATAAGTTGCATCACCTGGGAGGCAATATTCTCCACCGAAACATCCCTCACCAGGTACTGACCAAACGGCACCAGGAACACGAGCCCAATGGCCATCAAGGCGGTCACGAGAATCGCAGGAACAGGAGTTTGATACTCGGGGTGCACACGTCCTAGCGTCCGGAAGAACACACCATCCCGGCCCATGGCAAAGGTAACGCGCGGAGCGATGAGCAAGTTGGTATTTATCGCGCCGAAGGTGCTACACATGATCACAGCCGACATAGCTGCCATCCCTGCGGGGCCAACCAACTTGAGTAGCATTTGCTCGGCAGCATGGTTACCGGCGGATGCCATTTCCTCCATGGATAGCACTCCATGGTACGCAAAGTTCGCAGCCAGATAGAGGGCTATAAGAATACCGATTCCGGCAAACAGAGCTATAGGAAGATTGCGCTGAGGTGACTTTATTTCCTCCGCCAAAGGAACGACACCATTCCAACCGTTATAGGCCCACATGACAGCAAGTAACACCACACCTACCTGAGCAGATAAGGTGATTTGCCTCGGCTCAATACTGGTCCCGTAATTCGAGACTTGAATGCTCTGCTCGACGAAAGGAATGAGTATGAACGGAATGGCCGCCACGAGTCCTAGAAACAGGGCTTTGACAACCGTTACTGCCAATTGCAAACGCCCACCCCATAGGACACCCATGATGTTTACCCAGGATAGTAAAACAATAACGATGGTGGCCAACATCGCCTGCTGAAAACCGGATAGCTGCCAACCCATCGAAAGTCCTAGTGAGCCGGTAAATGCAATTGAGAGAGCG
This sequence comes from uncultured Opitutales bacterium, assembly GCA_938075565.1. GTDB lineage: Bacteria > Verrucomicrobiota > Verrucomicrobiia > Opitutales > UBA2995 > UBA2995. The sequence continues at coordinate 4,891 of CALJGU010000083.1, forward strand.
CCTATACTGGCCGGTTTGGCGAATAAAAACTCATTCCATCCGGCGAGGAAAGCGACCTTCCGGCCGTAGGCTTCGCGGATGTATACATAAATACCTCCCGCTTTGGGTAACATCGCTGCCAATTCTGCCAAACAGAGCGCTCCGAGAATGCAAAGCACTCCACCAAACACCCACACTGATATGATTAACTCAAAGTTACCTGACTCGGCTGCAATGTTTCCTGGTTTAAGAAAAATGCCCGAGCCAATCACATTGCCCACAACAACCGCGATCGCAATTCGAGGACCAAGAGCCCGACGTAGAGTAGGTCCTTTCTCTTTTGACGAGACAGGGGTATGGGGTTCGTCGCTCGTAGTGTTTGTCATACCTATAGTTTCAAGCAGGATGTGGGTCCCTGGACCAAAGGTCAAAAGCTATAGATGCCCAACTGGTAACCTTGACTCTCATATACACCTCCCCTACTTCGTAATGACACTCGACCCACTAAATCAGTCTTACGAAACACCTTAGCATGTTACCGATTCTAGATATCTCATCATTTCTAAATGATCCCTTCGGCCCAGAAGGCCAGGCGTTCTGTAAATCACTGATCGATACCAGCCGGAGCTCAGGATTCTTCTTTTTGTCCGGTCATCAAATTCCTGAAGAAAAAAGTAACCAGCTACTCACCGAATCCAAGCAGTTTTTCAAATTGCCAGAAGAGGAGCGACGCGAAATAGCGATCGTAAATTCACCCCACTTTCGGGGCTACACTATTTTAGGAGACGAGCGAACCAATGGCCAAAGTGACTGGCGAGATCAGATAGATATCGGCCCTGAAGAAGCTGCCATTCCCTTAAAAGACGACGACCCGATATGGCTGCACCTAAAAGGTCCCAACCAATGGCCAAGATCCATGCCCGAGATGCGCACCACGGTTACGGATTGGATGAGTTCAATGGAATCCGTTGCGATGGAATTGTTTCGGGCCCTGGCTATGGGGCTAGGCAAAGACTATCACTACTTTGACGATACCATGTCGCCGGAGCCATATTCCCGCATGAAGATTTCCCGCTATCCAGGACAGGCAGCAGGACCGGATTCCTCCCAAGGCCTTGGGCTACACCAAGACTCAGGACTGTTTACTTTTATCCTGCAAAACGAAGTCATTGGGTTGCAGGTTCAACGCGATGGGGAGCTACACGATGTCACTCCCGTTCCTGGCGCATTCATAGTGAATCTCGGTGAGATGTTCCAGGCAGCGACCAATGGATTCTTGAAAGCGACCAAGCATCAGGTAAAAAGCCCTCCCCCGGGTCAGGAAAGAATATCCATTGCTTATTTCATGAACCCTCGATTGGACGCCGTATTTAATCCCATTCCGCTACCGAGTGAGTTCGCTTCATTGGCAACCGGCGGACGACATGACAATGCGGGGGATCCGATCCATTCACTTTATGGTGAGAATATCATCAAGATCAGAATGCGTTCCCACCCAGACGTGGTCGCTGCTCATTACCAAAGCAAAGACTAACTCGGAGTAGTATAGACTACTTTGATATATCTATCTGCCTTCCTCGCTTAGGAATGGCTACCGTGTCGCGTTGGCCAAAGTACTTGATCATTATTTCTGATACCTGCCCGTAATTCTTTATCACCTTCGACTCGGCAAATGGCGTGTATAAATCGCCTCCTTCGGCTAGAAATGAAGGTGCAGCCACAGAATACATTTGGCCTGGAGTGATCGCTTTTCCATCTAGCTCCAATGAAATAATTCTTTTCCCTTCAGATTTCGAAAGATCATAGCGTACCTGTATCCCGGATACCTGTAACAATCCCCTCTCAAGAGTCAGTGATTGCTCAATCGCTCGTTGAATTTGATCACCACTCATCTGTTTCACCACGACCGAACTCACAAAGGGGTGAACATCGAGAAGGTCGACACGCTTCACCGCGCCTCCAGGAATGTCTTTTCGTAATCCGCCGGAGTGAATAAACGCCATGTCGGCACCGGTGGCATCGACGAACGCCTCGGTAAACAGATTCCCCACATCTGATTCCTCAATATATTTCCGAGCCAATACTCCTTCGGCTTGGCCCACTACTTGAAAAAGATCGGGGTATTGCGAACGATACTCTTCCAGTTTTTGCGTAATCCGAGGATCAGGCGTCCACTTGAGTGGATCCACCGGAATGAGTTTCCCATCATGGGAAGTAACTTCCTTCGAATGCTCATCAATCGTGAGCTGTAGATACCCGAGATGAGTTCCCTGCCCATAGGTTTGCATGATGAGCGTCCCCGTCTTGGGATGCACAATCGCACTTGGCGTTCCGGCATCCGCATGCCCGGCAAACAAGACATCCGCACCAACCACAGCACCAGCCAAGCGGATATCAGCATCGATATCGCGTTGTAGCCGTGGATCACTTTCAGCATCCGTCTGCATAGGTGCTGTTTTCCCCTGGTGAGTCAGTAGAACCAGCAGATCTACTTCGTCACGGATTTCATCGATCGATGCCTGAACCAATGGCACAGGATCTCGAACATCGATAGGCGCGATATTGGACGGTTAAATGGCAGTGACAGCATCCTGCCCCATAATTCCAACCACTCCGATCCGTAATCCATTTCTCTCAATAATGGTATGGGCCTGTGCATAAGGATGATCGGTATCTTTATAGAAAAAGTTGGCCCCTAGCACCGGAAACGGTGCTCTGTTCTTTTGCCAGGCGAAGGCTTCATGACCGTATTCAAACTCGTGGTTACCAATGGCCATGGCGTCGTAACCCATGGTGATCATTAATTCAAAGGCCAGTTCGCCTTGAGTCAGTTTCGCGAGAGCTCCCGTGAATATATCACCGGAATCAAATAAAAATACATTGGGCTCTGATTGACGCAGCTCGTTGATGAGTGTGGTCATTTCGGCGATGCCCCCAATCATTTCCATATCATCTAACCAAAATGCTTCAATCGGATCATAGACGCTTTCAACATCATTGGTAAAAAGCAGAGTGATGGTTTTTTCCGCAGCTGTGGCTGAAGCTATACCCAAAGTTAAGATCACAAAAGCCAGGATAATCTCTACAGCGCGGAAGCCTTTTCCCAAGGAAGTATAAGTCATTGTATTTTACTAAATGGTTTAGTTACAGATCCAGGAAACAGATCATTTTACCTGTTTGTCTGCGAGTCCTTTGATCCTCTGATAGATCAGCTCGAAGTATCCATCCGAATCGACCTCAGACATCACATGACAATTAGGTGGATCATCAGTCACGTCCCACCAATCAATAACCGAGGCTCCCATACAAATAGAAGATTCCGTCTCTATCCTAACACTAACCGATCTCGTTTTGAAAAGTGTGGGATCCACCAGGAACGCAACTGTAAATGGATCATGCAATGGGGCATACTGATCCTCGTATCTCCTCTGACTAAACCGAAGGGATGGGATCAGGATATTTTTTGAAAACTGCCCGATCTCACCCAGATCAACAAAGCGATTGATCCAGGTTTCGTCCATACGAGCCGCAAGAGTTATATCCAATGGTGCTAGCGTAATGGGCACACCACTACGAAAAACAATGTCTGCGGCATGCGGGTCGACAAAGAAGTTAAACTCAGCCATCGGCGTAATATTTCCGCCTTGAAAATGACTGCCACCCATGATCACCAATTGCTTAATCAGTTTCGGCAGGCGCGGTTCTTTTTGAAAGGCACGTGCAATATTGGTTAATGGCCCTAGCGCACAAATGGAAATTTCGCCTTCATTTGCCAGTACGGTTTCAATAATCCAGTCGACACCCGATTGTTCTTCGGCGTGACGCTGGGGTTCTACAATCTCCACGCCTTCCAGCCCTGTACGACCATGCACATCCTCAGCGGTGACCGGTGCTTTTTTGAGAGGCTTCTCTTCCCCATCGAATACAGGTATGTATTCAGGGCTGGCCATTTCGCATATCATGCGAGCGTTTCTTGAAGTTACCGCGATGGGAACATTTCCGGCCACGGCTGTTAACCCCAACACCTCAATCTCCGGAGAACCTAAGGCTAACAAGATGGCAATGGCATCATCGTTGCCAGGATCGGTATCAATAATTACTTTCATAGAAAAGTGATTGTGGCCATTCAGCCTAACAAGAGGCCGGCTGTATTTGCTGTAACTAGAGTAGCCAA
>CALJGU010000084.1 GCA_938075565.1 uncultured Opitutales bacterium
TGCCGTAGAATGTATCGAAGCGTGCATCCCCCATGCAGCCGAGCAAGGCATCACTCTGATCATTGAAAATCACTACAAAGACAACTACTGGTCCTACCCGGAGTTTGCCCAACACATGGACGTGTTTTGCGATCTAGTAGCTCGCATAGACTCACCCCACTTCGGCGTTAATTACGACCCTAGCAATACAGTCCTGGCGGGTGAAAATCCCCTGGAACTCTTAGAACGGGTAAAGCATCGAGTCGTAAGTATGCATGCCAGCGACCGTTTTCTTTTAGAAGGCAATCTCGAAGATCTTCGCAAAGAGGAAATGGACAGTGTGGGTTACGCCGAACGCCTCAGCCATGGAGAGATCGGAAAAGGACTCAACGACTACGATAAGATTTTCAGCACACTTAAGGACGTTGGCTTCGATGGCTGGGCGAGTATCGAGGATGGTGTTGACGGATTTGAGCAAATGAAGCGAAGCGTTACTTATTTACGTGAGAAGATGGCAATCTATTGGCCGGGGTGAAATTGAAACTACTTCACTGATACAGTAGTTTCAAATCAGTATCAGCTCCCATTATACTCATTATAATCAATGTGCAAAATGGGTACTCCTCGTTGATGCACCGCGGAACAGAAATAATTTCTCAAGTATGAGAAATAGAATACTCAGATTACTTTTTTCTGTTACTAGCGGCTTCGACTAGCCATAACCATTGGTAACTCAATCAATCGACCCCATGGTATTAATAATCTCAGAACTGAAAAAGATATGACGACTCAACTACCTTGGAAAAGCTCCGGGTCGATTCTTGGAGCCGCAGTATTTTTGGGATTAATTCTATTTTTCAATCCTCAACCAGATAATACGGCAGTGGGTCGCATGGCAGCTATCGCAGCACTCATGGCCATCCTATGGATCTCAGAAGCGATTCCGTTGGCGGCCACAGCCTTGATTCCCATCGTTTTATTTCCTTTAACCGGAGTGTTGGACGGTGCCTCGACGACCAAGGCCTATGTGAACTCCATCATCTTTCTATTTATCGGTGGATTCCTAATCGCGTTATCCATGGAACGTTGGAACTTACACCGACGTATCGCACTCAACATTATCAACGCCATAGGTAAACGAGCGGACCTCCTGATTCTCGGGTTCATGGCAGCCTCGGGCTTTCTTTCGATGTGGATCTCCAATACAGCCACGGCAGTGATGATGTTGCCCATCGGTCTGGCTATCATTTTGAAGATGGAAGAGGAGTTCGGAAAGGAACGATCTCAAAAGTTGTCGCTAGCTTTGATGCTGGGCATCGCCTACGGTTGCTCTATCGGAGGCGTTGCTACCTTAGTCGGTACGCCGACCAATCTGGCCTTTGTCCGAATCTTTCAAGAATCATTTCCCAGCGCACCACAAATCTCTTTTGGCAATTGGATGATTATCGGCATCCCCTACTCACTTATTATGTTAGGTGTAACCTGGGTGTTACTCACACGAGTATTCTGTCGCTTCGACAAGAACCTGACCCTGGACCGGTCCATCATCAAAAAAGAAATCAATAATCTCGGACCGATCCGATATGAGGAGAAGGCGGTTTTAGTCGTATTCGCAATGACTGTCTTCCTTTGGACGTTCCGACGAGACTTGAATCTAGGGGCATTTTCAATTCCAGGTTGGTCAAACTTATGGGAGCCCCTTAAAGGGATTGATGATGGCACGGTCGCCATAACCATGGCCCTCACCCTGTTCTTCATTCCCACAAAAAATGATCCGACCGCGGTAAGAATTCTCCAGAAAGATATTTTTGCGAAAGTTCCTTGGGGTATCATCCTTTTGTTCGGAGGTGGATTTGCCTTGGCCTCAGGTTTTACCTCCAGTGGCCTTTCGACCTACATCGGAGAATCTTTCCGAGCAATTGGTCCCGTTCCAGTAATCGTGCTAGTGATTATCATTTGCATCAGTGTTACCTTCCTCACTGAGCTGACTTCCAATGTAGCAACCCTCTCCATGCTCTTGCCTATACTCGCAAGCTGGGCGGTGAGCCTGCACACTCATCCACTGGTATTTATATTACCAGCAACCATATCCTCATCCATGGCTTTCATGATGCCTGTGGCAACCCCGCCCAATGCGGTCGTTTTTGGAAGTGAGCGCATTCGCATCATTGAAATGGCTCGCACGGGTCTGTTGCTCAACTTTGTGGCGATAGGGTTTACCTTATTGATGGTCTATCTACTTTTTCCCTATGTCACTGGCACACCCATGGGAAAATTTCCGGCCTGGGCAAAATAGCCAATAAAGCTAAGATCTAGTTTGTAACCATTTGCATGGGTACCGGAGTATTCAGTTAACTCATCTTTTGCTAAAAAAATAGTCGATCAAGCAAGAGGATCGCTTAGTTTGAAGAGCGACAATCAGTTACCCTATGAAAAATGTACAATGGATCTCCCTGACAGCTTTGTGCGCAGTCGCCATTCTAATTCCCCTCTGCGGACAAGAATCTTGGGAAGACCGTGCAGCAGCTCGCTTAAAGCCTCTTACGGACGACCAAAAACGGCTGATCACTCGAGCCACACCCAAAGAGACGACCGTCCAACCTCAGAAGGCACGTAAAATATTGGTGTTTTGGAGAAGCGAAGAATGGATTCATACCTCCATTCCCAGCGGCAATTTTGCCCTGCAGGAAATGGGCCGCATATCCAAAGCATTTACGGTCGATCTAGCCGACGATTACGATGTCTTCACCGAGGATAACCTAAAGCAATACGACGGTATCGTCTTCAACAACACCACTCATCTTAAATTGCCTTCTGACAGCCATCGGGCTGCGATCAAGGACTTTATCGAAAGCGGAAAGGGAATCGCAGGCATCCATGCGGCCAGCGACAATTTCTACGAATGGGAAGATGGAGCTGCGATTATGGGTGGACAGTTTTGCGGCCATCCGTGGACAGCCGATGCCACTTACGCATTCAAACTCGATGACCCAGAGCACACACTCAACAAGGCCTTTCATGGTCGGGGATTTTGGCACAAAGATGAAATTTACCAATACGATCCCGATACTTACCAAGGAGAGGAAAACCTTCGAATCCTTGTCAGTCTCGACATGAGCAAACCTTCAACTTCAGAACGTCTATTCGATGAGAAGTATGCCAAACACAATGCGAAGTTCAAACCCGGCATGCGCGAAGTCCCTGTATCATGGATTAGCACCCACGGGAAAGGTCGCCTCTTCAATACCAACTTCGGGCACAACGAATCAACCTACACCAAACCAGTCATGATGCGTCAATTACTGGATGGCATTCAGTACGCTCTGGGAGACCTGGAAGCTGATGCGACACCATCGACGGATACGAAAAACCTCATCCCTGCTTTGGCCCCGGAATTGTAATAGTAAGCCGATCTTCCACTTGAGTTCTCTACCCTTCAGAAAATCGAATTATCGTTTCAGCCTGATATGGTTGGGAGCGGCTTTAATTGTTGAACCAACAGCATGGTCGTCTGAACCAACGCTTGATTTCAACCGAGACATTCGGCCTATCCTTTCCGACAACTGTTACCGGTGTCACGGTCCTGATGCGCAAAATCAAGAGTCGGACTTTCGGTTAAATTCACGGGAAGAAGCTGTCGCAGATTTAGGAGGCTACGCGGGAATTGTTCCCGGAGATGCAGAAGCCAGTGAAATTCATTTTCGCATCTGGGAGGATGTGGTCGATGAGGAACGTATGCCCCCACCCGACTCACGGCTAAGCCTGTCAGACGAAGAGAAACGCATTCTCGATCAGTGGATCAACGAAGGCGCTCACTACGACCAACATTGGTCCTTTAAGCCTATTGAAAAACCGAAGTTGCCCCATCTAGGTAAAACGAATCAGGCATGGGCTAACAACAGTATCGATCACTTCATCGCGGCTAGACTTGATCAGGAAGAGTTAATTCCTTCAAAAAGTGCTTCGAAAGAAACGCTCATTCGAAGAGTAACGCTGGACCTCACTGGACTTCCTCCGACAACCGAAGAAGTAGATCAATTTCTTCAAGATAAGAGTTCGAACGCCTTTGAGAAGGTTGTCGACCGACTACTCGCCTCTCCTCGCTACGGCGAACGCATGGCACTAGTCTGGTTGGACGCCTCGCGCTATGCAGATTCCGGTGGCTATCAGAATGATATATTGCGCAGCCAATGGCCGTGGCGCGACTGGGTCATTCAAGCTTACAATGAGAACATGCCCTTCGATCAATTTACGATCGAACAACTAGCTGGCGATATGTTGCCCAATCCGACAAAAGACCAGGTCCTGGCCACGGCATTCAATCGGAATCACAGGATCAACAACGAAGGCGGCATCGTCCCGGAAGAGTTTCTCGTCGAATATGTAGCTGACCGCGTTGAAACCACATCCACGGTGTGGCTCGGACTCACCATGGGCTGCGCGCGCTGTCACGACCACAAATACGATCCGCTTAGCCAAGAGGACTTCTTCGAGCTCTTTGCCTTCTTCAACAACATCGACGAGAACGGCAAAGATGGGAATATCGCTCCTCAGCCCAACATGATGGTTTACACCACCGGAACGGAAGAGGAGCACTTGGAAATACAAAGGGACCTCAAAGAGACCAAGTCCTTACTCAAACAATTGCCCAAAGATCGTGCTTCCTTCTTCCAAGCCTGGTTAGACGAACAAGCGAGGGGTAAACTTGATTTGCTGCAGGCCCTTCGATCGCTTCCATCACCCACCCACCACTTTCCTTTGGATTCGGTTGAAAACAATTTCACCCCCAATGTTCGGAACATTCGAACGAGAGGAATACTCGCAGGACGCGGAAACAAGGATCGACCCGTCTTGGTCGAAAACGCGACTTACGACCAGGGTTTAAAATTCGGCACTTCGAACTACGTGCGCATCCCAAAACCCTACCCAGACGCATTCCAGTCACATCAACCGCAATCATGGCTGGTTCAGTTACAATCTCCCAATGCATTTGCTGGATCTGAGGGACCTGTATTGGCACTGGTGGAAGAAGGTTCCCTCAAAGGCTACCGACTTATGCTGGAAGGAACTGGCCAGAAATCAGATTATCGCTTATCCTTTCAACTCATACTTGACAGCAACGAAAACCTGGGTATCGAGATTGTCTCCAATCCCGTAATCAAACCTAATTCGAAGGTCAGAATCGGTGTTACCTGGGACGGAAGAGGAAAGGCGAATGGTGTAAAACTATACATCAATGGTGAACCGTTACAGACTCAAGTGATGTTGGATAACCTGAAAGCTCCTTACGAAAGTGGACAGCCACTCTTGTTTGGTGCTCGTGCGGAACAGGACGCAAAAGATGCACTACGTGATGCGACCCTAAACAGAGGAGTCATCGATGATGTGCAAATCTTTGATCTTGTTTTGTCCGATTCACAGATTCTCAAGATTTCAAAGTCCGATCCTCGCGATCAACTAATCGCGTATAACAATAAGCTATCGAGAAACATCCTTCAATCGACTTGGCTCAAGGTAGATCCTGAAGGCATCCGATTAACAGAACTTGAGGAGACCCAAGAAAAAGCGCTCAGTTCATTTGAAAAAATCCATGTAGCTTCTGTGAGTATCATGGAGGAAATGGAAGAACCTCGTGAAACCTATTTACTGGATCGCGGCGCCTACGATCATCCCAATAAGGAGAGACAACTATTCCCTGCTACTCCCGATGTGCTGCCCTCGATGGATACATCACTTCCAAGGAACCGTCTCGGTCTCGCTCAGTGGATAATCGACCCGAATAATCCCCTAACCGCCCGCGTAACTATAAACCGCTATTGGCAAACTTACTTTGGTACGGGTTTAGTTAAAACACCGGAAGACTTTGGATCGCAGGGTGAATCACCCAGTCATCCAAAATTATTAGACTACCTGGCAGCGACTTTTATTGCGACCGGATGGGATGTGAAGGCCATGCAGAAGCTCATCGTCATGAGTTCCACCTATCAACAATCTTCTAATGTCACACCTGATTTAATCGAAATCGATCCCGACAATCGATTACTCGCCCGCGGCCCTCGATTCCGCCTCAACGGACAATCCTTAAGAGATCAGGCGCTGGCCGTATCCGGACTTTTGGCTCCGCAATTAGGAGGCCTACCCGTCATGCCTTATCAACCCGAAGGTCTTTGGGACGAAGTGAGCGCCAAGGGTTATAAATACATCGTAGGCGAAGGAGATGACTTGTATCGAAGAAGCCTATACACCTTCTGGCGAAGAACGGTTCCTCCCCCATCGATGATGAATTTCGATAATTCCGCCCGTGAAATCTGTTCGGTGACATCGAATCGAACCAACACTCCCCTTCAGGCACTTAATCTATTGAATGATCCACAATTCGTGGAAGCGGCTCGCGGGCTGGCAGAACGCATGATCAAACAAGGAGGAGACTCGGTAGAAGAACAAATCAGGTTCGGGCACCGTTTACTCCTGGCAAAGTCCCCTGGAGAAGAGGTGCTAAGAATACTGACCCGAGGACACGAGGATTACTTAAACACTTTTCAAAAATACCCGGAACGAGCCGACCAACTCGCAAACATTGGAGCCTCAGGTTTCGATATCTCCATTGATACTGTTCAATTAGCAGCAATGACTACCATCGCGAACATTCTACTGAACTTGGACGAAACCCTGACAAAAGAGTAAGCATCATGGAACCCATTTTAGAAGCACAACTCCGCATGAACCGGCGCCATTTCTTTGGCAAGACGGCGACTGGAATTGGATCCATGGCCTTGGGGAGTATGCTCAACCCTAGCCTGTTTGCCGCCGATCCCTCTAAACAGTTTCCTAACTTCACACCGAAAGCCAAACGTGTCATCTACCTCTTTCAATCGGGCGCCCCTTCTCAAATGGACCTATTCGATTGGAAACCTGAGATGCGAAAGATGTACGATACGGACTTGCCGGATTCCATTCGTCGCGGTCAGCGCCTGACCGGAATGACCGTTGGCCAAAAGCGATTTCCCGTGGCTCCCACCATTTTTGATTTTAAACAACATGGTCAAAGCGGGGCTTGGGTCAGTGAATTAATGCCCAACGTTGCAAGGATTGCCGACAAGTTGTGCTTCATCAAGTCCATGCACACGGGAGCGATCAACCACGACCCGGCCATCACATTTTTTCAAACGGGCTCTCAGATTGCAGGTCGGCCCAGTATCGGTGCATGGCTTTCTTACGGACTGGGCAGCATGAACAAAGACCTCCCAGACTTTGTATCCATGATTTCCACCGGCACCGGCCGCCCAGGAGGCCAGCCGCTCTACGATAGACTCTGGGGTAGTGGATTTCTCCCTACGACCCACCAAGGCGTAAAGTTTCGCGGCATTGGCGATCCCGTATTGTATCTAAACAATCCCAAAGGGATCGACCAGAGCACCCGTCGCCGCATGCTCGATGACCTCAACGCAATTAACCAGCGTAAGTATGAAGAAGCGGGAGATCCTGAGATTGCCACCCGAATTTCCCAATACGAATTGGCTTACCGCATGCAAACGTCCGTCCCAACCTTAACAGATACTTCGGATGAACCGGAATCTACGTTCGAAGCCTATGGACCTGAGTCACGCAAGCGTGGCACCTATGCCAGCAATTGCATCATGGCTCGCCGCTTGATCGAGCGCGACGTCCGCTTCGTACAACTTTTCCACATGGGATGGGATCAGCACAAAACACTGCCGAATCAAATTAAAGGTCAGTGTTACGATACCGACCAGGCTACATCCGCGCTCATCGAAGACCTTGAACAACGTGGACTATTAGAAGACACCCTGATTGTGTGGGGAGGCGAATTCGGACGAACCATCTATAGCCAAGGCACTTTAACAGAAACCAATTACGGTCGCGACCACCACCCTCGCTGCTTCACAATCTTTCTCACCGGAGCCGGCATCAAAAAGGGAATGACCTACGGCGCAACAGATGAGTATTGCTACAACATCACGGAGAATCCCGTTCATGTGCACGACCTACACG
>CALJGU010000085.1 GCA_938075565.1 uncultured Opitutales bacterium
CTCTTTGGTTCAACCTAGCCGCAAGGCAAGGAGACGGTAGCTCTGCTTTCTATTTATCACAAATGCACTTTAACGGCGAGGGGATAGAGAAAGACAGAGTTGTTGCCCGAGTTTGGGCCCTAGTAGCTTTTGCAAAACGCATTGAAGGTGCGGAGCAAATATTGACAAAACTGAATGAGGAACTCACGGAAGAGCAGATGGAACAGTCTGTACAGATACTGGGGGAAATTGTTCAGAAGCACCCAAATATGCTGGTAGAGTGAACCTTAGGCAGCATAATGAATGCATATGATGGGCGGTTCTTGAGGAGGGGCCGTCTATTCATCGGATCTGAAGCATCCTCATAGAAGATAAATTTTCTGGCTAGTGGATGGGTTTCCGTAGGGCAATCAGCACATTCATGTGGTACAATGGTAGCATGAAGTTGGAAGCCCCAGAACTACGGGAAAGTATCGCTGATGCTGTGTTGCTTCACACGGTGGATACGGCTACTGAATTTCCAGCTGCAATTTCAAGCTTGGAGCCGGATGTGGCTGAGCCTGAAGTGCGTGCTGTTCAACAGTTACCTGCTCCAAGCACCTCTGGATCTTCTAATGGAGACTCTCAGCAGACCGTACAAGTGGTGGAGCCGGTAAGGGCTTCTGCGCCATTGAAGCAAGATTGGGGGTGTGATTCTAGTACCTGATATGGATCGAATGTCTCGTGGGTTTACCTCACGTGTTACCCTGACTCGTATTTAAGCTCACCCGATTGCGAATGATCATTTTCGCGTTTGGGTCCGAGTTCGTAATGATGACACGAAAGACATTGAAGCTTACGTCGCCTGTAATTTTCGCGCCTTAGATCAAGAGGCTAAGGAAACTGAGTTCATTCCTATTCACATCCCCGAAGGTGGATCGGCCAATGCTTACTTTATTTCACCAATGCCGAACGTGGTGTTTTATACAATCTTGGTAAGATAACAAAGGAGCTGAAAATTTTAGAGCCCCACTTATTCTGCAAGCTCCTGCATTGCCGGAAGTTTTAGAATGTCTTCTTGGCCGTCTCGTTTTTTTTGGTAGGTCTGTTTTGCAAGACGTGGAGTATCGGAAATAATATCAAAATCCAATTGCTCGTAGAAGGAAATCGCAAAGCGCTCGATGGCTGACTCTATATTAATGAGCATTGCATTCTCAAAGACATCTTTTCCCGCAAAGCCCATATTTGATACATTCCAGACGGAGCGATAGTTGGATTTGATTTGTCCATCTCTGGATACGTAAACTCTATCAACAAGGTCGAGATCGTAAGTATAGAGTAGGGTGGTATTATTTTTGTCCCAAACGCCGCGAATGCGAAGTAGCAAGAGGTGTCCATTTTCGTTATCAATGTGAACGGCTCGTTCGCCTAGCACGGAAAGCATTTTTTGCTTCAATTTCTCAACCTCAAAGTCTCCCTCAACTTCGGCAGATATTTCTAACAAGGGCTTAACGGTTTTGATTCCCCAAAGCATTTCGCTTTGGCGTTCAATCGGGTTCGCTTTGAACAGACTATGGCCAAGATACATCGACACGCGCTGGTAGGGCGTCAAATTTGTTGGATCTTCGGCAGAGTCTGAAGACTTGGTTGATTGCGCAGACACACTGGTCGTCAGGATGACTGCGAAAAGATAGGAGAGAAATTGAAATCTCATGCCACCCGGCTACGTGAGTCAGGTGGTGCTTGCAACGTAACAACACCAATTCACCTGCTGCTCACTTGATCTAGACAGAATATCTACCAAAATCAGGGGAGATCTCGGGAATTTTTACATCTGATTCGATTTGACTGGACAGAAACCAACACGTGTTAGATTTTTGGCCGATTCTGCTATGACACGCATATTGCTAACTACTACATCTTTCCAGGATACACCGGGAATCCATCACGAATTGCTTGCGCAATCTGACTTTGAAATCGTGCGCGAGCGCGGTCCATTGACCGAGGAGCAAATGTTAGAGCTTGTTGGAGATGTAGATGGCATGATTTGCGGTGATGATGCGATTACAGCAGCCGTCATCGAAAAGGCCCTTCCGCGGCTTAAAATTATATCCAAGTATGGAATCGGATTGGACAAAATCGATGTGGATTACACCGACAAAGTTGGGCTCCCGCTTACCTTTTGTCCGGGTGTAAATCACACCACCGTTGCTGAGCATACATTTGGGCTACTGTTAGCCATTTTCCGTAACCTCGTTGAGGAAGTAAACCACACCCGCTCAGGCGAGTGGGTTCGGCTGACCGGAAACGAGATAATGGGAAAAACGATTGGGATTATCGGTCTGGGTCGGATTGGACGAGAAGTGGCACTGAGAGCCAAAGCCTTTGGTATGCCCGTCATTGCTTATGATATTTACTGGCCCGAATCCTTTGCTGAAGAGCAGGGGATTGAACGCTGCGACAGTATCGCTGAAGTCTTTGAGGCGGCCCATGTTCTCTCCCTGCATACCAATCTTACTGAAGAGACACATTCGATGGTGAACGAAGACAGTATTGCTTCCATGCAAGATGGAGTCGTGTTACTCAACTGTGCTCGCGGTGAGCTAGTTGATTCCGAAGCGATTGCCAATGCATTGAATTCTGGCAAAGTCCGCGGCTATGGAACCGACGTGCTTGAGGTTGAGCCACCTCCGGCAGATCATGCTCTTTTGTCTGCCAAGAATTGTATCGTTTCACCCCACATCGGATCGCGCACTCACGAGTCTGTTCAGCGACAAGCCAGCATGGCTGTGAGAAATCTGCTGCACTTTTTTCAGGGGAATCCTCCCGAAGCTCAGGCAAACAAGGCCCCATGGCCGACCGATTGATATTCCCAACTCTCACTAACAAATGAGCACCGAAGATTTTTTTACAGTCCCAACTGCTACTCACAATGAGTTGGTAGAAAAAGCATACCAGCATCGTGGATTTACAGTTGAAGAATCGGCTGCGGCTGCGCGCTTTTCCTCCTATGCTTCCTTGCATGGTATTCGTACCCACAACGCCATCAAAGCCCTTCACCTGGATCATCTATTTGGATCCGAGGCAGATGGTTGTTTACCTGCTGCAAATATTGAAAAACTTCCTTCAAGATTTGCAGCTTCTGAAGTTTGGAATGCCAATCGAAAGTTGGGGCAAGCAACTGCATATGACGCACTGGATCGCTGTATCGAGTTGGCGGATGAGTACGGCATCGGTCAAGTCAGTGTAGACAATGCCTTTCATTACCTCTGGGGAGGGGGCTATGTGATGGATGCTGCAAAACGTGGTTATATCGCCTACACGAATTGCACCGCCGCGTTGGCGGAGGTCGTGCCCTTCATGGGACAGTTTCCCACTCTAGGGACCAATCCTCACAGCTGGGGATTTCCTACTACGGATTCGGTCGGTTATCCAATCGTGATCGACTGGGCCACCTCTGTGGTTGCCATGGGGCGTGTGCAACAGCTCAAGCGTGAAGGAGCACCATTGCCACCTAATGCAGCTGTGGACAAAGACGGAAATGCTACGATGGATGCGAATGAAGCAGAAGCATTGTTGCCGTTTGGCGCTCATAAAGGGTATGGTCTAAGTTTAATCAACGAATTGGTGGGTGCCTTGATCGGTGGTTCGCTTCCGACGATTCGAAGTCGGGAATTATCCGATCCGGAGGAGAAAAGAACTCCTTGCTTTTACTTTCAAGTCATTCATCCCGATGCGATCAGTGGAGGTGCATTTGCCAAAGGTCGCAACCAATCGGATAACATCAAAGCTGTCATCGAAGATATTCTTGGGCATGGTAACGAGAACTGTTTGCTGCCTGGCCAGATTGAAGCTGGTGCCGCTGCTCGTTCGGAGAATAATAATGGACTTTTATTTTCAACGGCAGAGCTGGACGCCTTTGATGAAATCGCAACTGAGTGTGATGCTCCAACGTGGGATCGCTCGCAATTTCCAGCATCTAAATAACATTTAACAGAATATAGAATTATGAGTATCGAAATTAAATCAGCAGAGTCCTGCAAATATGACATCGTTTCTTTGGGCGAAATTATGCTTCGCCTGGATCCAGGCGAAGGTAGAATCCGTACTGCCCGCAGCTTTCAAGCCTGGGAAGGTGGCGGTGAATACAATGTCGCTCGTGGTGGACGGAAATGCTTCGGCCTTCGTGCAGGAGTCGTATCGGCGTTCGCAGACAACGAAGTGGGACATTTGATTGAAGACTTTATTCTTCAAGGTGGAGTTGATACCTCTTGGGTTCAGTGGGTTCCCTATGATGGTCTCGGTCGTGATGTCCGCAATGGTCTGAATTTCACTGAGCGCGGATTCGGTGTTCGTGGAGCAGTCGGTGTTCCAGATCGTGGACTTACCGCAGCTAGCCAAATCAAGCCAGGTGACATTGACTGGGAAAAACTATTTGGTGAAGAAGGTGTTCGTTGGTTCCACACCGGAGGTATTTATGCGGCTCTTTCTGCGACTACACCTGAGGTCGTTATAGAAGCGGTTAAAGCAGCCAAGAAGCACGGCACGATCGTTTCTTACGATCTCAACTACCGTCCTTCACTTTGGAAGAGTATTGGTGGCCACGAAAAAGCTCAGAGCGTGAATCGCGAGATCGCTCAGTATGTGGATGTGATGATCGGGAACGAAGAAGATTTCACCGCTTGTCTCGGCTTTGAAGTAGAAGGCGTGGATGAAAACATCTCCTACATCGAAATCGATAGCTTTAAAAAGATGATCGAGACGGCTGTCTCAGAGTTTCCTAACTTTCAGGCCACCGCTACAACCTTGCGTGCAGTGAAAACGGCTACTGTTAATGACTGGGGTGCCATCTGTTGGCATGCTGGTGAGTTTTATGAATCGAACTCATACCCGGCCCTTGAGATCATGGATCGCGTGGGTGGTGGTGACAGTTTTGCTTCCGGACTGATTTACGGATTCTTAAGCACAGGCGATCCCGGCAAGGCTGTGAACTACGGTGCAGCACATGGTGCTCTCGCAATGACGACTCCAGGGGATACTTCTATGGTCACGGTGGCTGAAGTAGAAAAAATTATGGGCGGCGGCGGAGCACGCGTAGTCAGATAGCAAATACACACTATGAGTAATTATTTAAATTCTCTTTTTGGATTGGACGGCAAAGTAGCCGTTGTGATTGGCGGAACCGGCGAACTTTGCGGAGCCATGGCTGAAGGACTTGCCCAGGCAGGTGCTGAAGTGGTCCTCGTCGGCCGTAGCCAAGAAAAAGCTGACGCCCGTTTGACGCGCATAAGCGAAGCAGGTGGGAAGGGCTATTTTGTAGCCGGCGACTTGTCTTCGAAAGATGGAATCAAGGCCATACTCGATGCAGTTTTGGAGAAATCTGGGAAAGTTGACATTCTGGTCAATGGAGCTGGCACAAACGCAGCTACACCTTTCTTAGAAGTTCCTGAGGATGAGTTCGATTGGATCTTTGATGTGAACATGAAGGCAGTCTTTCTTACCAATCAAGTGTTCGGCGAATACTTGGTTGAGCGAGACGAAGGAGGCAGCGTAATCAATGTTGGGTCTATGTCTGGACTGATTCCACTCTCCCGCGTATTCACCTACTCTGCAACCAAGGCCGCGGTTCACAACTTGTCAAAGAATCTGGCTCGTGAATGGGCTCCCAAAAACATTCGAGTCAATACTCTGGTGCCTGGGTTCTTCCCGGCCGAACAAAACCGGAAAATCCTTTCTCCTGACCGTGTTGAATCGATCATGGGGCACACGCCAATGAACCGTTTTGGCAATTCCGATGAATTGGTAGGAGTCACGCTTCTATTAGCCTCTGACAAGGCTGGCTCCTTCATTACCGGCGCTGAGATGGTTGTAGATGGTGGCTATGCCGCTATGACGATTTAAATCATAATTCCCCATATAATGAGTTTCATAAACGACGACTTCCTTCTTCAAAACGAATCCGCTCGTACACTCTATAACGAGTATGCGAAGGATGAACCCATCTGCGATTACCATTGTCACTTGCCCCCGGAGGACGTGGCCAACAATCGTCGTTTTTCGAATCTCTTTGAGATTTGGTTGGAAGGGGATCATTACAAGTGGCGTGCCATGCGTAGTAACGGCGTTTCAGAACCTTACTGTACTGGTGAAGCCGATCCTTATGAAAAGCATCTGGCTTGGTGCCGCACGGTTCCGAATACGCTTCGTAATCCTCTGTATCATTGGAGTCACCTGGAGCTTAAACGCTACTTTGATATTGATCTGTTGATTAATGAAGATACCGCCAAAGAGATCTGGGATGAAGCGAATGCAAAACTTAAATCTGATGAATTGAGTGCTCACGGTATTCTGAAGAACTTTGACGTTAAAGTGGTAGGAACTACCGATGACCCAACCGACTCGCTTGAACATCATAAAGCGATTCCGGGATTGGGTATTGATACCTCAGTGGTGCCAACCTTCCGTCCGGATAAGGGGCTAAATGTTGATGATCCTGCCAATTGGAATACTTGGGTAGATGCATTGGCGACTGTTGCTGGTGGGTCCTTGGATTCCCTGGAAGATTTCCTCGCGGCCTTGAAGTCACGCCATGATTTCTTTGCCGAAATGGGTGGGCGCCTTTCTGATCATGGATTGGAACGTTGCTTCTTTGCTGAAACCACGACGGAAGAAGTGAGCGGTATTTATACCAAGACTCGCGGTGGGAACGCTGGCACTGCTTCTGAGAAAGAAGCCTTTGCATTTTATGTGATGCGGGAGGTGGGCCGTTGGAATGCAGAGAAAGGGTTTACGATGCAATTCCACGTGGGAGCGATGCGTAGCAATAACACTCGCCTCTTCAATCAAGTAGGGCCTGACACGGGTTTCGATTCTACCGGAGATTATTCGCAGGCAACTACCATGAGTCGCTTTCTTGATAGTCTGGACCAGACCAATGAGTGTCCCCAGACGATCATCTACAATCTCAATAACGCCGATAATTACGTTATGGCATCCATGCTAGGTAATTTCATGGATGGCTCAAAAGCCGGGAAAATCCAGCTAGGCTCTGGTTGGTGGCACCTTGATCAGAAAGAAGGTATGATTGATCAAATGAATGCCCTGTCCGCGATGGGGCTGATTTCTCATTTTGTTGGCATGTTGACTGACTCGAGATCTTTTCTTTCGTATCCGCGTCACGAATACTTTCGCAGGATTTTGTGCAACATGTTTGGCGAAGATATGGAGAGTGGGGAGATTCCCAAGGACTTCAGCTTAGTCGGACCCATGCTTCGGAATATCTGTTACGGAAACGCTGCTCGATTCTTCGGGTTTGAGTAAGGGTTACCTTCGTAGGGACTTATTTCCAGGTCGCCAGTAGAATGGCGACAACTAAAAAGCTGGAACCTGCTAGTCGCCGGTAAAAGACTGCTTTGCCAAGATGGCGCTCGGTATTGCTGAACCAATGCCCGATGATCCACACCAACACGATGCTCCAGAATGCTCGGGAGCCATAAACGATGTTTACACGTGTGGCATCTCCGAAGGTGGTTAAGACATAAGCGAGTATCATCGCTTGACCGGCATGAAGCAATCCTCCCGCGAGTAGCCACGACCATGTACGGCCGTCCACCTTTTGTATAGATGACTTCCACTTAGGAATCAGGAGGAGCGACCATAGGAAGGTGAAAGTAAACGTCCTGGAGACAATTTCTGCGTATCCTGCCGCCGATCCAAACTTTTGCATCACAATGTCGAAAGCACCAAAGCTAGCAGCACTCATCAATCCCAGGAGAATGGATGGCAGCAGTCGCTTTCTCTCGGTGTGATTGCTGCCGCGCATTAGCATGATGCCCATGGCTGCTAAAAGAGTACCTACCCAAACAGTGGCGCCCATGGCATCGGGTAGAAAGAAAATGGCTAGAATGCTGACAAAGACTACTTTCGTGCCCATGATCGGCGTAACCAGGGAAACATCGCCCTTTTGGATCGCTAAGGCGTTGAGCAATTGTCCAAGGAAAAAGCCAAAGCTCATAAGCAATGGAATTATCAGTGAACTGAGGGTGGTGGGAGAGTCTGCTACAAACCAGCATGGAAGGGAAAAGAGAGCTAACAAGCCATTCCAGACGACAGTCGTTCGCCAGGGGCCGATACCAGCGTTACTGGATCGTTTCATGCACATCGTTGCCAAGGTATATACGATGGCCGCGAAAAGAATGATCCATAGGTAGAACTCCATTGAGTAGGGGAGTCTGCCTCGCTGTAAGCGAATGGAAAGCTATTTAGCTTAGATTAAGAATACTGATCTCTGGACGGCAATTGAATCGCATGCCATGCAAATTCCCCACTCCACGTGTGATATGGATATGACGATCATCCTTACTTAGGATACCTTCTGGGAAACTCGAATCCCTTACCGGTAAAAAGGGCCGCCATCCAAGCAGAGGAACGACCAGTTGGCCGCCGTGGGTGTGGCCGCAGCAGACAAGATCCCAATCATAGGACTGTAGTAGCTCCTTAGTGTCCGGATTGTGGGAAAGAACGATGGTGGGCTCTGGAGTCGGTTGTAATTCGGTAACCGTATCAGGGCTAAAATCGCGAGCCCAGATATCTCCCAGTCCAACTAGGTTTAGCGACTGATTCTTTATAGACACCTTAGAGGTCTCGTTCTTTAACAAACGGATGTTAGCCGATTCTAATAGTCGTTCCAGTTGGGAGAGATCCTCGTAACCGGAAGCTCGGGCTGCCCAGGACCCTCCGTCGTGGTTACCTGAGCAGGCGAAAGTGGGTACTGTACCTGTGAGTGTTCGCAGGCAAGCTGCATAGCGCTCCGTGTCTTCCCATGTCGTAGTGAAAAAGTCCCCGGTGATGACTGCCAGGTCCGGCTTTTCTCCGAGTCCCAGTTTTATGGCCTTGGAAATTGCCTCAAGGTCTTCCTCTGAGGTGACATGAAAGTCAGACAAGTGAAGCAGTTTGAGTGGTTGCTCCAGCTTTCGAACCTTAAGGTCCTTACTTGTGAGCTCTTGCCAGTGCGGTTCGAACCAGCGCATGTATGAAACTACAAGTACCCCAAGAATGGGTACGCCAGTAACGAGTCTTAAGAATTGTTTTCTACTCAGTCTCACCCATCCTTACGAACGACGTAATTGGTCAATGTTCCGATTGGCTCGATGGTAATATTGACTTCGTCCTTGGGCTGCAGTGTAAAATCGTGATCGGGAACGATCCCTGTGCCTGTCATTAGAAACGCACCTTTGGAAAACTCGAGCTCTCGAAAGAGGTAGTCTCGAAGCTCTTCGAGTGTGCGCTTCATGTCGCTCAGTTTGCACTGGCCGAAATAGGCCACCATACTGTTGCGCTTGATGATCATGCGGATTTCGGTGGTTGGCTTGAGGGGTTCAGGAGTAACTACGATGCATGGCCCCAGCGAGGCACAATGTTCGAAGGTTTTGGCTTGAGGAAGGTAAAGTGGGTTTTCCCCCTCAATGCTCCGTGAACTCATATCATTGCCGATCGTATAGCCAAAGATTTCGCCCTCCGCTGAAATCGCCAGAGTCAATTCAGGTTCCGGCACGTCCCAAGTGGAGTCTGCCCGAATACGCACATTGCCTCCTGGGCCAGAAACTCGATTCGGCGTCGACTTAAAGAAAATCTCAGGACGCTCAGCTGCGTAGACACGGGTGTAAAAATTGCCCCCTCCAGCAGCTGCAGATTCCGCTTCGCGTGCCATTCGACTGGAGTAGTAGGTGACGCCAGATGCCCATACTTCTTGAGTTCCGATGGGAGCTAGCGCTTCCTCAAGGTCTGCCTCACCTTCAGTTAAGGTCGCATCCGACAAAAAGCTATAGATTTCCTCTTCTTCAAACAATGCATCCCATTCGGAATCCAGGTAGCCACTGAGATCCTCTCGCACCACGTAGATGCCTTGAGGAAGTTTGTAGAGTTTTATTGGGCTCATGATCCTCGTTTATTGAACGAATCTTCAAATAATCGCAAACCTAGATTGTCGGTCTGCTAGTTCAGTCTTTGCCCCTGATTCTTCAAACAAATGCAATCCATGCGCAGAAGCAGTTGTCTGAAGGCTTTTGAACTCTGCGTCCCATCTGTTCCTCATGATTTGGAGAAACACTTGGTCGTCTTTAAAAATCTGCCTGTTTTGCCAATTTACTCTGACAAAGGGGTGGTGGAGCAAATCAGATGCTCGTTTCGCTCGTGTGCCATACCTTTGGTTGATGCGGTTGAGATTGTCACCGTATCGATGCAAAAGGTATCGAACATACTGTCTTTTCCCAGGAGCTTGCCGGGGAAGTTGTCTTGTGAAGCTGACCCAGTCCATCTCGCGCTCGAGTCGTGATTGTGTCAGATTCAAGGCCGGAATCTGTCCCTCAACGGAAAGTGCTACACGGCCACGGATCGCATTATTCTGGCAACTTTGCCTGAGTACCGAGCGGCATTGTGTTTGAAATTGAGGATCCCAGAGATCTTCGAAACCGAGTTGTTTGTTACCTCCTTCAAGTGAAACCCATCGAAAAAACTGAGGGAATTCTACCGGCAGTTCTTCTTCTGAACCATAGGCAACTCTGGCACTGAGCGGTGCTACAGTGACCAGAAAGGGGATGGTTCCAAGAAAGGTGCGACGATTCATACTAAATCTTAAGAGACAGTTTGATAGTCCCTGGTTCCAAACTCCAGTACTTTTTTTACGCAGGCGCCACTCGCGGCATGGGAACAGGCTCCTTCCCCAGTTCGGCGTCGAGTAGCTTTCGGGTCAGTTGGGCCTTCAGCGCATCTGCGTCCGGATCGTCCCAGAGATTGTTGAGTTCCGAGGGATCCTCTTGAATGTCGAACAGTTCGCCGTACTCATGTTTCCAATACACCGTCAGCTTATAGCGTTCGTTGATATAGGTCTTAACATGAATAGTGTTTGGCTGATGCCGGTTTTCGACCAGAACATGGTCTCTAGCAGCCGCCTCTCCTTTCCAGGCGGATAGTTGATTCACTCCAGTCATGCTTCTAGGTACCTCAATCCCACAGGCCTGCAAAATACTGGGTGCCATATCTACGAGACTTTGCAGTGACTGACTTTCTGTTCCTTCTGGAATATGGTTGGGCCAGCTGGCTATAAACGGTACCTTAACCAGATCCTCGTAGTGGAAGGGACCCTTGGCATTTAATCCATGATGGCCGTAGAAGTGACCGTGGTCCGATGTGAATAGGATCAAGGTATTTTCGGTCAACCTCAGTTCATCCAACTTGTCCAGGATTTGGCCGATGTATTTGTCCATGCAACTGATCATGCCGTAATAGATAGCGATATCCTTGGCCAAAGATTCACGGTCTTGTAAATGCGAACTACAGCCATGCATTTCGGCACCTTCCGGATCAGCCCAGTCAGAGAAGTCTGGGTTTTCTTCCTGAGTTTTTCTGAAGTGCTCGGGATTCTTGTCGTGTTCACCGGGTGTTACTTGAGGTACGGTCACGTCTGCTGGATCGTACATGGAGTCCCAGGGTTCTGGGATCAGGTAAGGAGGGTGGGGATCGAAGAAGCTAGACCAGAGAAAGAAAGGTTCTTCTGCATTTGCATACTCTTCCAGAAGAGCGTTTGAGCGTTCTGCAATCCAAGTATTATAGTGGTACTCTTCGGGAATGGACCATGTGTGTTCTTGTGGTGCGGTACGATTGTCTGGGTCATTAAAATCAAAATAGGGCATCCCGTCCTTACCGCCCCATTCGTTCTGGTAGTGCTTCTTCCAGTCCTTGAATCCCTTCTCCTCCATCCAGAGGGCGTAGTGTTGTCCTGCGTGGCATTCGTCCGCGTGATTACGAGCGAGCTCTACATGATCGAATCCGTAGAAGGGTCCATCATCCTCTTTCCAGTATTCAAGGTCACGAAGCAAAGGGTAGGACTCTTTGGAGGGATACTCTTCTGTCGATACTAGTTGCTGAAAGTGGGCTTTACCAACGAGGGCCGTTTTGTATCCGTTCTTTGAGTAAACTTCTCCCACTGTGGTGTGGTGCTCCGGGAGTTTAGTTCCGAGCGAATAGGCACCATGTTGACTTGGATACATTCCTGTAATCATGGATGACCGTGTGGGCGTACATGTCGGATTGGGACAGTAGGCTCGTTTAAATAGAGTCCCGCGCTTGGCTAGTCGGTCCAG
>CALJGU010000086.1 GCA_938075565.1 uncultured Opitutales bacterium
GTCTTGGCGTCGGCGCAAATGAGCTGATCCGGTTCCGCCGTAAAATAGAGTTTTCCTTCAACCAGGATGGGAGTGCCATTGCTCTTGGTTTCAAGAGGGATGCTAAACACCTCTTCTGATTTCCAGTCGGTGGGAGCTGATTGAACCTGATAGGTGCCATTGTGGTTGCCCCGCCAGACAGGTATATCGGCCTGAACAAATGGTGATGTGATGAGGCCGATGCCAACGGCCAGGTTTCTTAGGAAGACGATTGGATTACGCATGTGATGTCTGTTTGGTTTTCTTAGGGTAAAGTAAGTTCTAAATTAGTTGTCTGAAAAGTCGATAAGTTCCGAAACTTGGTAAGCTCCTGGTTGAGCCGCAGTCAGGTCACGGTTTCTTTGAATATCGCGGGAAGTAACGGGTGTGGCACTGTGATTCCAGGCTCTTCGGATGTAAGTCATGGTGGCGGCGAGTTCATCATTGCTCATCATGCCGACCGGCGGCATGGCAGGGAGGATTTTGGGCGACTGATAAGTTTTTCCGTTTACATCGATGGAGCCTTCGAGTCCGTGTAACAAAATACGGGCGAGGCGATCTGGATGGCCGGTAACCCATTCGGAATTTACCAGAGGCGGGGCTAACATAGTCATGCCTTCACCGTTCGCTCCGTGGCAGGAAGCGCAAAGGCTGCCATAGATCGTTTGTCCTTTGGCGAATAGAGCTTTTTCTTTTGAGGAGAGTCCTGTGGCGGATTCCTGATTGCCGGTGGAAGGCTGATGTCCGGGCCATTGCAAGTAAGCCTGGAATCGAGGGTCTTTGATTCCCGGGTCTTTGGGGAACTGCAAAGGCTTATCACGTTCGAGTAGAGCGATGAGTAAGCCTTCACGAATCGCAGCGGCGTGCCAGCTTCCTCCAAGCGCCAGTTGAAATAAATGTCCGACTTCAATAGGACCTTCTCCACGCAGTGAAGCGGCAGCCAATTCCTGGATAAGCAGCTTTTTCCCGGAGGATTCCGAACTCCATTCTGAGAGGTGAAGCAGATGGTCGAGGAAATGAAGCTCCTGTTTCTCTAAGCCACTTAGTAGCGCTTCTCGAATGTGTGGATTCTCGTTGTGTTGGGAGGCAATTTTCAATCGGGGTTGATCGCTCGCCTCATGATCAAATTCATCCAATGCCAGAACACGGTGAAAGGTGCGCTCGACGGATTCTGTCTTATTCTTTGAAAGGGCTGCTGAGAGTTGCTTGATGCTGGAATCACTCTCTGCTTGGCGAGCAGCAATCGCACGAGCATGGATGGCGATTTTATCGTGGGGATGGTCGATCAAACTTAAAGAAAGCTCGAGGGCATCAATGCCCATACCATCCAATGCCCAAAGCGCATGAATGGCTGCTAGTGAATCGGATCCATTTGCCAAATTCTTTAGAAGTGCAATTGTTGTGTCAGGGCGTTTCCAGACGAGCCACTGCTGAGCCTTATCTCTCACCCAGCCATTCGAGTGTGTGAGCAGTTCGGCCCATTGATCGGGAGTGAGTTGGCTGAAGACTGGAAGGCTACTTCCTTCATGGCTATTTGACTGTATTCGGTAGATTCTCCCCAGGTTGATCGGTTGCTCCAGTTTGCGCCGTTCACTTTCGCGACGCAGGAAAGGAGTCATGAAGTCGGCTTGTTGGATAATACCCCGATACATGTCCACAACGTAAAGCGCTCCATCGGGTCCGCCTGATAGTGAAACTGGACGAAAGCGTTCATCCGTCGAAGCCAGAAAATCGCGATCCGGGTAGGCATTGACGCCTGAAACGGTCAGCTCCTTATCATTGATCAGGTTACGCTTAATGGTGTTGGCGGCCGGTGCACAGACGAAGGCATCGCCTTTAAAATGATTAGGGAATGCATCTCCGCGGTAGATCCAGGGTGAGCAGGCCGAGGCGAAACGAATCAGCTTTCCTTCTGTATCCAAAACGCCAGGTCGATAGCCACGGTTGATGGCGGTGTTCATGCGGATAGGATAAACGAACTGATCCGTGGATACTGTGGCATTGGCCGAAAGAGTGGGTTTGAAATTGGGGTTTCGAATCAGGGCATTGGGGGGAGCGATATCGGCATGGAGTTGTGACCAATGGAAATTGTAGTAGAGCCTTCCGTAATCGTCTTGGGTGATTCCCCATTGTCCACGGTTCTCAGTGGCTTGAGTCACCCATGCTCCATCCACTCGTTTATAGCGCTTATTCGAGCGGGAATTATAGATCCAGTTATCGAGGCCGATTAGTAGTCCGTTAGGTCGGTGTTCGACGCTACCATGAGTCGCGTATTCTGCATCGATCAACTCCTTGCCGTCGGGAACGAGATCTCCATCTGCGTCAGACACGAACCAAAGCTTATCGTGCTCTGCCACCAGTAGGCCTTCTTGAAACACGCGCATGGCTCTTGGCAAAATCAAGTCGTCTAGGAACCGAGTCGCTTTGTCCATCTGGCCGTCTCCATCAGTGTCTTCCAAAATAGAAATACGTCCATTTTTGGCAAACTGATCAGTGGCATTGATATCCATCATGAAACCCCGCATTTCGCAGACCCACATGCGTCCGTAAATATCCCAGTCAATGAGCACCGGATCCTCGATCATCGGCTCTGACGCAACCAGCTCGATTTTGAAGCCGTCTACGAGCTCGAAGCTTTGAAGGGCTTCCTCTGGCGAACGAGGAGGGGAGAGATTGGGTTTAATGCCAGATGGTAAGTCCGTTTCTGATTCGTATGTTTCCTGGGCGCCTAAGCCGAAG
>CALJGU010000087.1 GCA_938075565.1 uncultured Opitutales bacterium
CAAACATATGGAGTCCCTTTACCGGGCGAATGTCCTCGGCCTTATTCATGTAATGAAAGTTTGGGTGATTCAAAATGGCGTGGCCATGCTGCTCGATAGCCCCATCAACATGCTCCTGGATCACTTCCGTTTTAGACGCACCCTCACGCTTCTCGCGATTGGGATCCACCAGCCCAACCGTATTGAGAGCTGTGGTGTGAGCATGACTTCCACCGGTTATCTCTTCACCCGGAATCAGGATAAAATCATCCCGCTTGTTATCCGGCATCTTCACGTCCGCCGGATCGATAAAAATATTATGCTCGGAAAGTACCAGAAAGTTGTACCCACGTTCATGGTACCATTTGGTAACCGCCTCAGGTGTCGAATCGGCATGTCCGCACAGAACGGTATGCGTATGGGTATTGCCTTTGTACCACTGCTTCTCAGGAGAGCAGCCAACCAGGCATAGAAGAAATGTTAAGGAAGCGAGTAGTCTAATCATAATGTTGCCTGAATGAATGTTAAAGCGTGGAAAGGTACTTAAGCAGCTCAACTTGTTCAGTTTCGTTGAGAGTTTCCAGTAAACCAGATGGCATGATCGATTGGGATACGCGGTTGACCGACTTGATATCGGAACGCGCAACAGTCACTTCATCTGTGATGGTCCGCAAGGTTAGCGCAGACGCCGTATCGTTGGCCACCATACCAGACACTACCTGCCCTGAATTGGTTTCGACGATCGTCAATTCGAAGTCGCTCCCCACTACGGCGTGCGGATCTATGATATTCTCCAGCCAGTAAGAAACTCCGTTTTCACCGGCACCCTCCAAATTTGGACCCAGCCCAAAAGTGTTGGGGCAGCGTAACGATGTCCGGATTTGCATCGCGAAAATAGGTATAATTCTCGATCACACCGATGGTATCGGGACGAGCACCCGTCATCAGACTCGCTCGTGACGGACTACAAATCGCCTGCTGACAATAGGCCCGGTTAAACAACAAACCTTCTGAAGCGAGAGCATCGAGATGGGGAGAAATTACAATATCAGATCCATAACAACCAAGCTCAGGGCGCAGATCATCGGCAGCAATAAATAGGATATTCGGTCGATCGGCTGCGTAACCGTAGACGGTAATAAATAGAAGTAGAGAGTATTGAAAATATTTCATAGCATTCAGTATTTAGCTTTCCTCTTTCAACCTTTGGGAAGCGCCGCCTTCCAACCGGCATTGAATTGCTTTAACAAGTTCGCCACCACTTTCGGTCGTTTCGAAGCGATGTTCTTGGTCTCATTCGGATCGTTCTTATGATCGTATAACTCGAAGAAGAGTGGCTCCGCAGCGGGATCTGTATAATCTTTCCAGATCACAAAACGGTAACGATTTGTCCGCATGGCATAACCCATCAGGTCATTCTCAAACAGTTCGCGATCCCACTTATCGCCTTGTTGCTCCATGATCCGCGCTTCTACCTTTTCAATGAGCGGCCCAAAGAAGGTTTCTCTTACTCCCTGAGACAAGGGATTGGCTGCCCACTCGCGTAGTGCTGGATTGGGGAACTGACTGAAGGCTGCCTTCTTCCAGGCACGATCAGGTTTCTCAAGCAACGGCACAAAACTCGTTCCTTCCAAATGATCAGGAATATCGATACCGGTCAGCTCACACAACGTGGGATACATATCGATGAGCTCGACCAGAGCCGCTGACTTCGCACCTCGTTGTTCATCGGTCATGGATGGAGCTGAGATAATTAGCGGAACCCGTGTCGCGATTTCGTAATTGGTAGCCTTGCCCCATACGCCCATGTCACCCAGATGCCAACCATGGTCACCCCACACAATGATGATAGTGTTGTCGCGAACACCCGCCTCTTCAAGGGCATCGATCATATAACCAATTTGCGCATCCACATAACTGGTACATGCTAGGTAAGCGTGCCAAAGCGTGTGCGCCAGCTCCGGACCGATCGGGCCATCTTTTGGGATGCCATGGCGAACTCGTAGTTCGAAAGAGGCATGCAGACCCATCGTCGCACCATTGACCGGTGCTTCCTGATGCTCGGCCAAGGTAATGTCTTCAGGATCGTAGTAGTCCCAGTATTTTTTGGGGGCAATCCAGTTGAGGTGAGGCTTCTTAAAGCCCAAACCGAGAAAGAATGGCTTATCCGGGTTCTTCACCATCTCCTTTAAAGTGGCGATAGCCCGCTGGGTATCATAACCGTCGGTGTAAAAGTGGTCGGCCACCTCTCCCGCTTCATAAGCAGGTCCGTTCCCAAGGCCCTGACGAGCCTTCTCATCATACTTGGCTGCCGCTTCTGCCCGATTCCTGGCAGCGGTCTCCATATTCTCTTTTTTGGCATAGGCGGTTGGCCGCTTGATCCCTGGCAAATTCTTTACCGGCTCGCGACTCCAGGAAAGATCCGGGTCGTTGAATCTCCCATGATAAATTTTTCCTGCATAAGTTGTTTCGTAGCCATTCGCCCACAGGTGCTGAGGCAAAGTGACAATATCCGGATTCGCATCACGGAAATAAGTATAATTCTCAATCACCCCAATCGTATCAGGTCGAGCACCCGTCATCAGGCTGGCCCGCGACGGACTACAAATAGCTTGCTGGCAATAGGCGTTCTCAAAGAGAAGCCCCTCTCCGGCCAGCTTATCAAGATTAGGAGTAACCGCTAACTCGGAACCATAGCACCCGAACTCCGGGCGCATGTCATCAATCGCGATGAAAAGTATGTTCGGTTTGTCAGCTGCAAATCCGATACAAACGTTGAGGGCTAAAACAAGAAATAGGGTAATAGGTTTCATTCGGATTTAAGTAATTTGTAGGGATACGGGTAACAGCATCGACCTCTTTTTAAATTTGTTCATCAAAATCTACCGTTGCTCCATGAGAATACGATGAGCAGCTACGACATCCGCCATCCTCGATTGTTTAATCAAATTATTTCGTTGGTAGAGATCCTTATTCAAATCGTAAATTTCCTCACTCAGAATTTCCTTCGTATTGTGATCCACCCATTGAGTGAATCGGTACTCGGGAGTTCGGATGGAATAACCCATCGTTTCGATAGGCATATTGTTTACCCAGGGTCGACAAACTTGAGTTAAGGCAGCGGGTCTGAATCCAGCATCCGGATTCTTGAGCACATTTGCAAAACTTCTTCCGTCCAAACCTCCAGGATTATTTAGTCCACAAAGCTCGCTAAGCGTTGGGTAGAGATCGACGTATTCAACAATAGCATCGGTGGTAGCCGCTAGCCTCCCAGGAACAGACACCAGTAGCGGCACCTGGGCATCGAGCTCTCGAAGGGTAACTTTGGACCAATGACGATTTTCACCCAGGTGATATCCATGATCCGACCAAAATACGATAATGGTATTGTCGGCTTCACCGGATGCTTCCAAGGCTTCAAGGACTCTACCAATATTGGCATCTAGATAACTCGTCGCCGCATAATATCCATGCCTCATACGAGCCTCCTTCTCTGGTGGAATGATTCCTTCGGAAGGCACATCGGGGAAGGTTCGAATCTCTCGGGACTCCCACCAATTATGCTCGGACATGCCGACCGGACGAGCGATAGAGCTAATCGGTTTCATATCGGCCCGCTGATACAGGTCCCAATATTTCTTGGGCGCATTGTAAGGCGAATGCGGTTTCATAAACCCAACCGCTAGAAAGAAAGGCTTATCCTGTGCTGAAAGTCTTTCGAGTGTCCTTATCGAATCCTCAGTAATTTCAGCATCGTAGTAAGCATCATCCCCTACATCCGCTAACTCGGCTACGATTGTCTTTTTACCTTTTGCAGATGGAATATTCTCTTCCAACGCGTAATCAAAAAAGTGGCTGAGCTTGTCGAACCGAGCGGGCACGGACCAGGATAGCTCATTGTCCCTCAGGTCAGTATAATAATTGTGCAGCACCTTGCCGACCGCCTCGGTGTGATAGCCCTGTTCCTTAAAGTGCTGAGGAAGTGTCACCGCGTCTGGAACGGTATCGCGGTAGTTCGCATTCAGTTTATAAACTGAAATGGTATCTGGATGCTGGCCGGTTAGAACAGAGGCCCGCGAAGCATTGCAGCTGGCGAACTGACAATAGGCTCGATTAAACTTAACACTCCTCTCAGCTAGACGATCTATATTTGGAGTCACAGCCACCTCATCCCCATAGCAACCCAGGTTCATTCGCAAATCATCCGCCGCAATGAAGAGAACATTCGGTTTATCCTCAGCTTGCGTTGAACCAATAAGAGCTATGAAAAGAAGGCTAATTAGTTTTCTCAAAATGAACGTGGTCAGAGTCCTTCCTCTTATGAGCAAGGCTACTTTAAAAATGAAACGGTGCCTGACAAGAGCACCGATAGTTTCCTGTGTAAAATCACTTCTGGTTTTTCTTCAGGATGACCGGCTTATGATCAGCGAGCATTGGACGCACGCGCTCAAACTCTGGACTGACATTTACATCCGGCCAAACACTCAGCTCATTTAGAAGTCCAACATCCGATTCAGAGTACTGGCCCTGATCTCCAGTATCCTCGATCCAATCCGCGAGCAGTTTTCGGTGATCAGCCAGATCATCAGCAAATGCGGGATTCCCTGCGAGGTTATAGAGCTCGAATGGATCATTCTTTAGATCATAAAACTCTTCAGGAGCTCGCGTATCACCAAAGAACAGTGACAGGTGCCCTTTCATTTCGCCGTTGGCCATCATAGTACGGAACTTCTTAGTCAAAGGAGTCTTGTCATCATAATGCGGCTGCATGTACGTGCGATCTGTCATAAAGTTCCAAGAGTGGCGGCGGATATATCGATTCCACTTATCAGGTCGTCCCTCACGGCCTCGGCCTCGATACCGGGTCCACTAACAACCAACGGCATGTGAATGGCACCTTCATACAGTTGCTCCT
>CALJGU010000088.1 GCA_938075565.1 uncultured Opitutales bacterium
CGACTGTGGCTTTTTACGACTAAAGCAGAGAAGTCATTCTGGGATGTATCCTATGAGAATGGCGATGGGCTACTATTCGGAAATGAAGGTCATGGAGCACCGGATTGGTTACACCAGGACGTAGGTGAAGAATTCCGGATCACCATTCCTCATGCCAACCCCGATCTACGTTCCTTGAATTTGGCAACGTCTGCTGGCATAGCTACCTTTGAGGCTTTGCGTCATTTGCAATAGCCGACAATCTTTGTTCGTCTTCGCCTCAAGCTTTTGCGTGTAATTGAGTGACCTCTTGGTAAGGCGCCTAGTTCTCTGTTCCCAGATAAACGTGCTTCCAGGGGTGGTAGTTTAACAGAGTAGGGTAATAGTTTTTCACCGCTGGGTGTTTCAGATATACACTCGTGTAGAAATAAAGAGGAATGATGGGCTGTTCTTTTATTAATAGTTCCTCGGCCATACCTAGCAGTTCATACCTGGCAGCCTGATTTGTTGAACCATGGGATTGATCCAACAATCGGTCGTAATCTTGTGAGGTCCAACCGGTAAAATTGTTGCCTGATTTGGACGACATAACATCGAGGAAAGAAATGGGATCTTCGTAATCCGCTACCCATGAGCTTCGTAAAATATCAAACTGTCCACTCTCGCGGGATTGCGTGTACACTTTCCATTCTTGGTTGATGAGCTCAATTTGAATGCCGAGTGAACTCTGCCAGGTATGTTGAATCGCTTCAGCGATCGCTTTGTGGTTTTCGGAAGTATTGTAGAGGTAAGTGAGTTTTGGAAAGTTTTCGCCGTTTGGAAACCCTGCTTCATTGAGTAGCCGTTTCGCTTCAACTTCGTTTTCGGGTCCAGAGATTGGTGGGGTATAGCCTGCAGTATCTGGAGGGGTAAAATGCCAGGCCGGCTTTTGTCCGCCTTGAGTTATTTTTTCCGTAATCAGATTTCTGTTAATCACCAGACTCAGAGCTTTTCTTACGCGGGGATCGTCGAGAGGTTTTGTGTGAGTATTGAGCTGTAGGTAATAAGTGCCTAAGTAGGGATCGATTTGGAGTGCCGGATCATTTTGCTCCCGGTAATGTTTCACCTGCGAAGTAGGCATCGCTTCGGTGATGTGTAGTTGGCCTCCTCGATAGGCACGCTCCTCTGCCTCACGATTTTCCGTGGGATAGAAGTAAATCTCCTCTAAGCGGGTCGTATCATTGTCCCAGTAATGAGGATTCCGAACCATCTGTAGGCGTTCGTTGATTCGCCAATCAACGAGCTGGAAAGCTCCACTCGAGACCAGAGTGCCTGCTCGAGTCCAGCCGGTTGCGCGTCCAAAAGGATCTCCAAATTGATTAAGCACATTTTCAGGAACGGGATACCAGGCCGGATGAGAGAGTAGTCGTAGGAAATAAGGAGTTGGATTCTCTAATTCCAGGATAAGTGTGCGGTCATTTTCAACTCTTACCCCGACTTCCGACCAAGCTGCATTTCCTTCGTAGTAAGACTGAGCATTTTTTAGAACGAACAACAGGTAGGCGTTTGCCGCTCCCAGTTTCGGATTGAGCATTCGCTTGAAGCTGAAAGAAAAATCACTGGCAGTTAAAGGAGTTTGGTTACTCCATGTTAATCCTTCCCGGAGATGAAAGGTGTAAGTTTTCCCGTCATCAGAAATGTCCCAAGAGCTAGCCAAACCAGGTGCCGGGCTCAGGTCTTCTGGTGCTTGTCCCACTAATCCTTCAAATAACGCGCTTAAGGTTTTGATCTCGCTGATTCCGGTAATGATGTGTGGGTCGAGCTCTTGTAGTTCAAGACCGTTGCCAACGTGCAATATTTGTTGTGTGATTCCGTTCTCAACTGGCGTTGTTTTCTTTTTACAGGCCGTCGAAAGTATCAAAGACAAACTGGCAAATACCAGAATTGCCGGACTACGAAACAAAGTTGGAAAAAGCTTAGTAATAATATCGCTACGATTCGCTCAGTCTGAGCATACTTCAATCTCTTTTAGTAACCAATATCTCTATCGAGACTTCTATATTGGATAGCTTCTAAAAGATGATTCATTCCAATATCCTTTTCTTCCGAGATATCTGCGATGGTTCGAGCTACTTTTAGAATGCGGTCGTATGCACGGGCGCTGAGCTTCAGTTGTTCCATTGCCTGCTGGAGAGTGTCGCCCATGGCCTGGTCGAGTTGGCAGAACTCCCGTATATGTTTTTGAGACATGCGCGAGTTACTAGAGGTTCTTTCTCCGTTAAACCGTTCTCGTTGAATCTGCCGAGCTGCTGCAATGCGCTCGCGAATGGTCTTCGAGTCTTCGCCGGGCTTGGCATTTCTAAGTTCTTCGATTGATACAGCAGGCGCTTCCACATGGAGATCGATCCTATCTAGAAGAGGACCACTGATCTCGGAGCGGTAACGCTGAATCTGGGCAGGTTTATCGGTACAATCTTCTCCGATATAGCCACAGGGAGTCTGGTTCATGGCTGCAACGAGCATGAAACGGCAAGGCAGGGTAATTTTACCTGCGCTTCGAGAAATGGTGATATCACCATCTTCCAACGGTTGTCGAAGTACTTCCAATGCCGAACGTTTGAACTCAGGTAATTCATCTAAGAACAACACTCCATTGTGAGCTAGGGATACTTCTCCCGGACCAGGAATGGATCCACCACCCAGAAGGCCCACATCACTGATGGTATGGTGAGGCGACCTATAAGGCCGCTGGAAACGGTTTACAGGTCCCTTCAGGGTATTTCCTGCCACGGAGTGAACACTCAGTATTTCGAGGAATTCATCCAGCGTAGGTTCGGGCATGATGGTCGGAATGCGTATGGCCATCATTGATTTCCCAGAACCTGGAGGCCCTATAAGCAAAATGTTGTGACCTCCTGCTACTGTCACTTCGATGGCTCTTCGCACCGTGTGCTGGCCTTTAATTTCAGAGAAATCACCTTCGTGCTCATCCTGGCTTTCCAAGGTGGCTAGGACTGACTCGGTGCTTTAAGCTTCAAGTATAGTTTGGCCCTGCAAAAATCTCACCGTTTCA
>CALJGU010000089.1 GCA_938075565.1 uncultured Opitutales bacterium
TCGCAGCTAAAGCAGCTCCTACAAGTTTGCTATTACTTCTAAAATTGTCAGTTACCCGGACCCCTTGGAGGAGGACCATCACCGCCTGGACGACCACCGCCAGGAGGAGGACCACCGGGGCGAGGAGGACGGCCAACAGGCAGAACAATTCCATTCCTGGCGACATAGTTATCCCACTCTTGCAATAGGTCTGCTCTGAGTTCGGGCATAGACTCGGAGAGGTCATTGGTTTCACCGGGGTCGACTGAGAGGTCATACAAACCCCATTGGTCGGCCATTTCTGGTACCACTTGACCTGGCTCTGTCGGCGTTGATGACAACCAAAGCAATTTGTGATCCCCCTTGCGGATAGCTCGATGACCGAAGACCTCCCAGCCATAGGTAAAGTCTTCAGTTCTTACTGAATCTTCATTGCCAAACAATACAGGCAATAGGGAGTGCCCTTGGATCTCATGGATGGGCTTTCCATTGCTTCCTGATTTTAAGTGACTGGCTCCTGCCAGTTCAACGAAAGTTGGATACAAGTCGACGATGGACATAAACTCGTCATTCATCTGACCTTTTTTGCTCATGTCTTTGTGGTAGAAAAACGCGGGACCGAGAGATCCGCCTTCGGAGCTTAAGGCTTTGTGATACCGTCCGACACCAACTCCAGCTTGAGCCCATTTCTCGCCGTAATAAACGTATGAGTTTATGCGTCCCAGATTTTCTAATCGATTGTCCCAGCCTCGTGCAGGTCCTCCTCGGTCTACGCCTTCAGCTCCGTTATCTGAAATAAAGATGATCAGCGTGTTATCGTACTCACCAATGTTTTTCAGGTGGTCCAGGAGTAGTCCTACGTTTTGATCGATGCCATCCACCATGGCCGCGTAGATTTCCATTTCTCTTGAAGCTACCGCTTTTTCTTCTGCAGAGAGGTCATCCCACGCCGGGACTGATTGATAACGTGGATACATAACGGCTTCTTGAGGAATCACGCCGAGCTCTTTCCCTCGTGCAATTCTTTGCTCCCTAAGCACCTCGTAGCCTTCATCATAAAATCCTTTGTATTTGTCGATATATGCGTCGGGTGCCTGCAGTG
The DNA here is from genome assembly GCA_938075565.1 of uncultured Opitutales bacterium. Lineage (GTDB taxonomy): Bacteria > Verrucomicrobiota > Verrucomicrobiia > Opitutales > UBA2995 > UBA2995. The sequence continues at coordinate 1,082 of CALJGU010000089.1, forward strand.
GCCAATGGGGTGCTGGGTAGGCCATGTAGGCAAACCAGGGCTTTCCGCTGGCAGCGTCCTTGTCTAAATAATCGATCAATTGGTCTGTATAAAAATCAGTGGAGTAAAAATCTTCCGGAAGGGTTTCTACGAACTCTCCATCCTCATAGTAGGTGCCCAGTTGATCAGGGCGAAATCGACCCATGTCGTGAAAGTGACTGGCGAACCCTTCCATAAGAGCAAAGGACCGATCGAAGCCTCGGGCGGATGGTAAATGCTCGGGAGCGCTGCCCAAATGCCATTTGCCAAGAAAATAGGTGTTATAGTCACTTTGTTGCAGGAGGTCTGAAAACGGCACTACATCCAGGCTTAGATGCGATTCGTAACCAGGAACGCCGATCTGATTGGGAGTTTGGTGCATGGCGCCTCCGGCATTGCGATTGTCCGTCCCTGCCATAATGGAGGCACGAGTAGGACCACAGACTGCCTCATTGTGGAAATCGGTCAGTATCAGACCCGCTTTGGCGAGTTGGTCGAGGTGGGGTGTTTCAATTTCCCCTCCATAAACACCGAGGTCGGTGTATCCCAGATCGTCGGCTAGAATAAATAAGATATTGGGTTGGGAGCCTTTAACCTCATCCAAGGTCCTAACACTCAACTCGGTATTTCCGTTTTGTCCTCCTCCGCATGCAATGAAGAAGGAAGTGAGAGTGCATATCAGTGCCCAGGCAAGCGGATCTATTTTCATAAAGGAAACCTTATATTAAGTTAATTTAAGAAGTGAGGACAAGCTCGGCATCTTGAAAAGACTTACGGAGCTAAAGGAAGACGATTAGAGCTAAACAGCCTGATCACAAAAAGTGGGGAGTCCAGAAGGAATGGTCAATGCATGGTTAAAACGTTCCAGATCCTATTCTGAACCCTACGTTGATATAGGTTTTCTTCTTGCTAAGGTCTTGTCCTGGAAAGAGATTAGATCTGCTGAGGAGAAACCGGTGAGTTAAATGAAGGAGAAGGATTTAGAAGCATGGGCCAGCGCGATTGAAGTACCAGTTAATACGATACATACACCTCGAAGAACTTTTCTTTGTCTGCATGTAACTTTTGCCAAATCTCAACGTTTAGTCAGAGGCGATCCAAGTCTAGATGAACGATAGCGTTCGCATTTATCTCTGCCGCAGCAAAGATCACTCAATCGTAGGCCATACACCCAAGAACAATTTATATGACGCTAAAACAAACTATTACTGCAGCTGCGCTTGCCTCGTTGTGCAGTCTTTTACTATCACCATCGCCCGTTCAGGCTCACCATGGTGTTTCCGGTCAGTTTGACTTAGAACGTATTTTAACTGTGACGGGCGTTGTGAATCGTGTCCGATTTGTAAACCCACATTCTTACGTCTATTTCAAGGTTACGAATAGCCAGGGCAAGGAGGAGCAATGGCGCTGCGAACTTCGATCTGGTAGTTTGCTTAAACGCAAGGGTTGGACAACCGACATGTTTGCTATTGGCAGCATGATTACTGTTTTTGGCTCACCCGACCGACGCGACCCCAGGACCTGCTATGCAGAAACGGTCACTTTTGAGGATGGTACTGTTGTAGCTCGTTATGATGTACTTGATAAATCAGGTAACATCGTCTTTGGAGAACGTGAACTTAAGCGCGAGGATGGAACTCCAAATTTTGCCGGAGTCTGGTCCGTTCCCCAAAGAGATGCGCCCGCGCCTCGTGGTTCGCGTCCTAGATCGGAAGGACCACCCGAAGGAATTACACTCTCCAACGATGGTACCCCAATAAAAGTGGGTGCACCACCGCCCATGGGACGACCTCAAAGTGCTGGAGGCTCCAGAGCTGAGGGTAGAGGTGGACCGGGAGGTCCGCCGGGTCGAAGAGGCGGAGGCCCTGCTAGACCCTCTCCGTATGTGATGACACAGATAGGTATCGATGAATCTGACGATTACACCGAGGATCAGAATCCTAAGTTCAATTGTGAGCCTACTAATATTATTTATGATTACGATTTCGATCAGTTGATGAACAAGATCGAGCAAACAGGATCTGCTATCATCATCACTTACGGGTTTATGGACATGGTACGCACCATCCATTTGGTTGGTGGTTTTCCTGATGAAATTGAACCCAGTGTAACTGGCTATTCCGTTGGAAAATGGGAAGGCGACTCCTTGGTCGTTCATACAAAAGGTTTCAAACCAGGTTTTTTGCAAGCCGTAGGTGGCTCTAGAACAAGCTCAGTTCGTCATAGCGATCAGATGGAAGTCACTGAACGCTTCACCATGAGTGAAGACGGCATGGGATTGATTCGTGAATACACCGTGGTGGATCCGATTTACTTGGCCGAGCCAAACTCTCATCAGAACCTATCTTTGTATACAAGTGATCCTTTCATTCCGACCGAATGCGAAGAGCTCAAGGATGAATTACAGCAGTGACTTAAATATTTATAGGTATCCAAATTATAATTACTAAAACTTAAACAAGTCGCATCGATAGCACTTTGCTCAATTTAATCATATCCCAAGAACATATATTATGACAATCAAACAAACTATTACCGCAGCTGCTCTTACTTATTTGTGCAGTCTGTTGATGTTGCCTTCGCCTACGATGGCACACCACGGCGTCACTGGGCAGTTCGACCTCGAGCAGGTTTTAACTGTAACAGGGGTCGTTAATCGCGTTCGTTTTGTAAACCCACATGGTTACGTCTATTTTAAAGTCACAAATGAAGCTGGTAAAGAAGAGCAATGGCGCTGCGAATTACGTTCGGGCAGTTTGCTGAAGCGTAAAGGATGGACAACTGATATGTTCGCCATTGGCTCCACCATCAAAATCTTTGGATCACCAGATCGACGAGATCCGAAGACGGTCTACACTGAAACGATTACATTCGAAGATGGTACGATGGTCGCACGTTATGATGCGTTAGATAATTCAGGAAATGTTGTGCTTGGAGAACGAGATCTCACACGTGAAGACGGAACTCCTAATTTAGCTGGAAACTGGTCAGAACCTGTAAGAGATGGGCCACCCCCACAAGGTCCTCGTCCAAGGTCTGAGGGACCACCTGAAGGGCTTAATCTTTCTGCTGACGGATCCGCTCAAAGAGTTGCTATTCCTGGTCCAGCAGGGCAACAAGCACGACCTGGTGGACAAGGTGCTGGACGTCCAAGGGGAGGAGGCGGAAATAGACCGCCGCGGCCGCAATATGTATTGACCCAAATAGCACAAGGTGAAGCGGGTAATTTTACACCCGATCAAAATCCTCGTTTCAACTGTGAGCCAACCAATATCATTTTTGATTACGCCTTCGATCAGATGATGAACAAGATCGAGCAAACTGGATCTGGTATTATTCTGACTTATGGATTCATGGATGTAGTCCGCACCATCCATTTGGTTGGAGATTTTCCAGATGAGATTGAACCTAGTGTTGCTGGTTATTCAGTCGGTAAATGGGAAGGTGATACCTTGGTTGTTCATACAAAAGGTTTCAAGCCAGGCTTTCTTCAAGCCCCTGGAGGTCGTGCTAGAGGTGCCGTTCGACATGGTGATCAAATGGAAGTAACTGAACGATTCACGATGAGCGAGGATGGTAAAGAACTTACTCGTGAATACACGGTGGTAGATCCCGTCTATTTGGCTCAACCATACTCAGGTTCGAATTCGTCCTTATATACCACTGACAAGTTTATCGCTTACGAATGCGAAGAATTGAAAGACGATAGTCAGCAGTAATCAAGTTGAGCTCAAATGCTCAGTATTTGAATACGCAAACATTAACCAGATTAGTAGGCTAGGTTTAGGATGGAAGAAATATTGTGGTGGATTGAAGATTCTAAGATCGGGATGCTCGTCTCGAGCTCGGAGTGGGGCTATCCAATCGTGTTATCATTGCATGCGGTAGGCATGGCGGTGCTGGTTGGAGTATCACTCATCCTTGCTATGAGAGTGCTGGGGCTAGGTAAGGAAATTCCAGTAACGGCATTGGGGCCCTATTGGAGTGCGGCATTCTGGGGATTTATAGTAAATCTTCTGTCCGGCGCGGCTTTATTTACGGGCAGTGCATCAACACTGTTTTATAACACAGCTTTCCAGATCAAGCTCATCGGGGTGGTGATCGGATTGGCTCTTACTTGGTGGCTCGTTAAAATCTGCGTTCGCGGAACCGGTGAGGTGTCCACTTCTCATCGTGGCATCGCTGGTGGGTCTGTAGTGGCTTGGGCGGTGGCACTCATCGCAGGTCGTTTAATAGGGTATTTTTCATAGAGGACTGAGATATGGATACACTTATTCAATGGCTGAATAGCACTGCGCTAAATAAATACATTATGTCGGAGGCCTGGCTTTGGCCGACGTTGGAAATATTTCATTTCTTTGGACTGTGCCTACTACTAGGATCGGTCATAATCTTTGACCTCCGAGCATTAGGCGTGGCACGTGCAGTGCCTCTTATCCGAGTCGAAACATTTATGGTTTCAGCGATGGTTGGTTTCGTGATCAATCTGATCACAGGAATATTTTTTCTGATCGGAGACCCGGATCGTTATCTGCCTAATATTGCCTTTCGTATCAAGATGATCCTGATCGTGATTGCCGGGCTGAATGTCGTCTATTACATGTGGCGAATACGCCCTCAGATCCTTCAGGGGCTCGAGGGAAAAGATCTATCTGGTGGGGCTCGGTTTGTGGCTGCTCTTTCACTGATCCTCTGGACCTGTGTGATCGTATTTGGACGCATCATACCCTATGTCGAATATTAAGCGACGGCTTTTGTTAATGGATTACCGATGGTTGCTGCTGTCAGCAGTAGCGATGGTAGTTGCAGGTAACGCTTTCGCCCATGGCGTAGCAGAGGGAGACCAAGGGTTTTTAGCTCGTGCTGAAGGTGTATGGGCAGGGCCCTTTGCCTATCTGGGAGCCAAGCACATGGTTACCGGTTATGATCATCTGCTATACTTAGCTGGAGTCATCTTCTATCTGGGAAAACTAGCTGACGTAGTTAAATTCGTCAGTCTGTTCGCAATTGGTCATTCCATTACGCTGCTATTCGGAGTGCTGGCGCACATTCATGTTAGCCCGTACTTTATCGATGCGATCATTGGACTTTCGATTTGTTACAAGGCTCTGGAGAATCTGGGCTCGATCCGTTTTCTGGACCCCAAGTGGGCAGTCTTTGGTTTTGGTCTGGTTCATGGATTTGGCCTCTCAACCAAACTGCAGGATCTGGCTCTCTCCAGTGATGGTCTGGTGGCCAATATGATCTTCTTTAATATTGGGGTCGAAATCGGTCAGGTGATAGGACTCGTGTTCTTGTTCATTGGCCTGACCTGG
>CALJGU010000090.1 GCA_938075565.1 uncultured Opitutales bacterium
AATAGAGAACCACCAAGGGCAGCAAAATATACTTACTCAGAAAAGAATCCAGGTTGGATATTCTAGCTGGAGTTGATCTCGCTCATCAGCCTTAGGCAAGCTTCCCAGTAGAAGGCAGGTATTAAGTACAAATGCACAAAAAAACCATATTCGCCCAAAAGCATTCTCATCTATGTCTACATTAAACAGCTCAACTATGCTTACTAAAGCGAGTGTCATTCCTCCAAATGAAACCGCGCTGAAAAAACCTATGATTAGAAACTTGGAAAGGAGCACTTTGTTGTACTTCCACAATATTTGATTCGGTATCTGAGAATTCCAGAACGGAACTACTGCAATCGCTAAATGAGTTAGTAGATGCAGCGACAAGTAAAATACCCAAAAGCGATCGTAAATATTTTCCCCACTCTCGAAAGGAATCCATAGAGCAAATATCACTAGAAGACCTAGCGATACAAACGTGACAGCTAATCCCCCGGGGTTACCCCTACCTCCCAAGCGTTCGCAAATAAGCTCAGCCAATACAAAGAAAGACATCCCCAAACCCCCGGATAAACCGACTCTGAGACATCTTTCCTGAAGCAGCTCCTGATCGTGGATACCTAACTTTATTAGTATACCAAAAGCGATAGTTGCAGACAATCCGCTGGCCATGGAGAATGGAAACCGCCGAACAACTTGTATAAAGGCCTGAAAAACCTCGATCCAGAAATCGGTTCCAAGAATTTTCACGGCGTCTTAGTGAGGGGAAGACTTTAACTGATCTTACCTCACTTCACATGAACGGTAATCTTCTTGGAGACTACGGCAGGACTGTGAGGTAGGTGAATCTTATCAGCAAATACCAACTGTAGCGTGTGCTTCCCTGGCGATAGATTCAGCACTGTTTCCGTCTGTCCTTTTCCGAAATGTACAAGATTCTCAGATGCAGCCAATGGCAAATTGAAGTCAGGGAGCTCATCCATGTCGATAAGCAGATGATGATGACCTGTATCTGGAAGGTCGATACCAGCAGGAGCAATGCCCATACCTTTTAAGCCAAAGCGGACGGTTAATTTTTCTTTAACCGTCTTACCGTCCTTAAGGCCTATAAAGTATACCTTAGCTCCTTCTGGTGAGGGAGTCTTTGGCAAGTCGGCGGCAAAAACTGAAGTTGAAATTGCGAATAGTAGGATAGCACTTAGTATTTTCATAAGATGTATTTAGAAGGATTGATTCTTTTTAGGAGCGTAGGTTCCTTGATTTTGAAAGCAAACTAGAAAAACTGCAGAACGCATCAGTCCTCCTTTTCCCCACTATCTTCCTTATCTTCAGCGGGATATAGCTCCAAGCGCATTGGGTTTAGGGGCTTTTTCTTTTCCTTGAGCAAAAATCTACCTTCTTCGATTTCTGGTGGAAACTGATTATTCTTCAAATTGGCATCCGCAAATGCGTTATCCCGATCCAGGCTGATGCGAACAACTTCCTCTTCAGACAGGAAAGGTATCTTGACTACTTCATCTTCGTAACGCCAAACCTCTACAGGCACCTCCAGTCTTCGAGAGTCTCCATTCTGGAACTCGATATCAAAAATCAATGGCATAACCATACCACCTTTGTTTCGCACGGAGATAACGTAGGCTAGCTCCGCGAAGTCTAGTAGCTCTTTCTGCCAGTCCTCGAGTTTCTCGATCGTCTTATCGTAGCTAGCAATTTCCTTACCCGTAGCCTCATACTTATCGTAGGTTGAATACCAATCCTGAAGGTGACTGTGCTTATCGGCCACGGTATCGATCTCAGCAAGGAAACGCTCATAGGGAGTATCAGGAATGGTTTCCTCCTCTTCCTTGCTTAACTGCTTACTTGTTTTCGGGTTCCCATCGTCCAGGCGATAAACATTCACCGACTCCAATTCCATATCGACATGGTCATTCCCATAAAACCAACCCCGCCAAAACCAATCCAAGTCCACACCACTGGCATCCTCCATAGTGCGAAAAAAATCGGCAGGTGTCGGACGTTTAAACGCCCAGCGACGGCCATACTCCTGAAAGGCAAAGTCGAAGAGCTCATGCCCAAGAATACTCTCCCTAAGTAAATGCAAACCCAAGGACGGCTTTGAGTAGGATTGAAACCCGCGAGAGGTTTGCAAATCTGCCGAAACCATTATTATGGGGTCATTGGCTCCCGCCATCGTTCGAATCGTTCTTCGATCTCCCAGAAGATTACTCTCCTGGAGTCGTTTATCCATTAAATTGCCAGCCCGGTAGTCGACATAACTATTTAACCCTTCATCCATCCACATCCAATTCCGTTCATCATTATTTACGATCATCGGAAACCAATTATGGCCGACTTCATGAATAATCACTGCGATCACATAATTGCGGTGACCCTCGGGATAAGTCCCCTTGTCGTCTATTTCGCGTGAAGTTTGGAATGAAATCATGGGATACTCCATACCTCCTTCAGCCCCCCAGGCAGACCACGCCACGGGATAAGGGTAAGGAAATACGACATCGGAATAAACTCGGAGTGTTTGCGCAACCGCTTCGGTAGAATAACGCTTCCATATGGGAACGGCTTCGGCTGGGTATACACTCATTGCCATAACCGTTTTCCCAGCAACGTCTACCCCCATGGCATCCCATTGATAAGCACGAGATGCACCAAATGCAAAATCCCGAACATTCTTTGCCGAGAATTTCCAAGTCTTCTGAAAACGGGGTTTACCACCGATCTTTTCTTCCGTTTCTTTCGCGGTCACGATATCAACCGTGCGGGAGCTATTTCTAGCGGACTCTAAACGTTCCTGCATAGCATCGGTCAATATCTCAGAGGCATTGGCTAATTCTCCAGTGGCAGCGACGATGTAATCACTGGGAACCATGATTTCTACTTCGAAGTCACCAAACTCCAAGGCAAACTCACCTTGCTTCATATATGGCTTTACCTGCCACCCCTCCTGGTCGTAATAAGCACAGACCCTCGGATACCATTGCGCGAGATGATAAACATTCTCTCCGTTCTTCAACTTTCGTTTCCCGTGACGGAAATCCAGAGCTTCGTCTACAATCAAAAAAGACCAGTCGATATTGAATGTGAACGAATCTCCAGGAGTGAGTGGATTCTCCAAGTCGATCCGCATGTTCGTGCCCACGACCGAATAATCTAATCCTACGTCGTCCACTCCTGTTACAGACTTCAACTCATACCCACCTTCAAATTGCTGATTATAGAGGAACTCTCTAAAACCTTCATGCTCCAATTCGGCTGGTTTACCGGCAACAGGCTCCATATTCGGTGCTTGGGTACTTCGCTGCCGTTTCGAATCAAGAGCCAGCGCATTCTGATCTAATTGCACCCAAATGTAACTAAGCGTGTGAGGAGAATGATTAATATATTCTATCGTCTCCGATCCATGAATACGGTGGTTCTTCTCATCAAGCTCAACATGGATTTTGTAGTTTGCTTCCTGCTGCCAATAGGCCGGTCCAGGTGCCCCAGATGCCAACCTGGATTCACTCGGAGAAGGAAGCATTTCACCCAGTTGCTCAAACAACTCTGCTTGTTTACCAAGTAAATCAGATACGGAAAAGCCGAGAAACAGAAATAGAAGTAATCTAGCTATATGAAGTTGCGATGGAAGTGACATGGAGAAAAGAAGGTATTTAAAGTTGGCAGCGAAACCTTTATAAATGACCCTAAAAAGTCAACTTATCCCATTCCCTGATTCAAATTCGATTCTGATTCGTAAAAAGTATGATGCGCCCGATGCCATTCCGCCCCACTCACTCATTTATCATTTCTTTGCTCATACTAGTTTCTGGGAGCCATGTTGTAATGGGGCATGATTTGTTCCTCAGAACAAAATCCTACCAGGCAAAACCTGAAAGCCCGACAAAGGTCATCGTACTCAACGGCTCTTTTGCCGAGAGTATCAACTCATTATCTGCCAGTATTGTGGAGGAGATTCTTAGCAGAGGAGCAGCAGATGTCGCTTCCCTACCTCAAAGCTCTTGGGAAGAAACAAAATCTGAAACCAGCTTTTGGCGAAGGTTCCTAGAATCAAATTCCATGAACCTAAAACACACCAATTCATTCGAGGCAGAATTTCCCGCCGAGGGCACTTGGTCACTTGGAGTTACCTTACATCCGTCAAGAATAGCCATGGAGCCACAAGAGTTCTTAGAATATCTTAAAACGGAAGCTTATTGCGAAATCAACTTAGCGGACTACGGGATTATCGATGAAGATGATTTGGTCAGAGAGCGTTACATAAAAAACGCAAAGACAATCATTCAAGTAGGCAACAGCCACTCAGAGCATGTCACGCGGCCACTAAACCAGAATGCGGAAATTGTCCCCCTGACTAATCCCTTAGACGCTAAACCAGGCGATATTCTAAAATTTAAGATACTTGTAGATGGCGAAATAGTTGAAGGACAAAATGTTGCTGCTGGAAGGCAACAAGAGAGTGATGAAAAAACAGATGGTGACCGAGTCATTCTAACATCCAATAACTCAGGGATTATCGAGCTCCCGATATCACAGCCAGCAGTTTACTGGCTTAAATTCATCCACCTCCGCCCTGCCCCTACAGAAGACAACATGGACTTTAACTCTTATTGGGGTTCATTGACGTTCGAAATCAATTAACAATAACCATTGCGGAAAATGTGGAATAAAAAACTCAATACAAATTCAAGAAGAACATTCACTAGGAAGAAATTTCCAGCTCTAACAAGCCCTCTGCTACTCATCGGCATCCTCTTTTTGGGAAATAGCCTTTTCGCTCATCAACCCGGCAACAGTTCTCTGGTTTTGGAGCATCAAGCAGACTCTACTCTAAAGGGAGAGTTTCATGTAGCGAATGTAGATGTAGTATCCATAGACTTGATGCTTGAGGACACTCTGATCCAAACGCTTGGAGAAAACGCAGTCTTTGATAAAAGCGTCCAGGGAATAACAAACCTTCCGTTTCTGGGGATAGAATCAGATGGAGCTTCAGTGACCTTTACAACTCTCGCGCCTGAACAAGTAACGACCGAAGATGGCGTCCACACCATGATCCCTTTTACTACAGGGCCAGTAAATATAGAGGCCATAAGAGTAACCTTCAACGAATACTTCAGATTCGATCCGCAACATACCATTAATATCGAACTCGAGTTAGCGGATGAATCGAAGGTTGGAATCATTTCCCAAGATCATACTAATTGGAAACCAGCAGAAAGCGCTTTCGAACAATTCGTTGTATTCACAATTGAAGGTGTCTGGCATATTTGGATTGGCATTGATCACATCCTATTTCTTATCGCCTTGCTTTTGCCATCCGTCTTGAGATTGGAAAACGGAAAGTGGATACCAGTATTAAACTTTAAAGCTGCCTTCTGTAACGTATTAAAAGTAGTAACAGCATTCACGATCGCTCACTCCGTAACACTGACTCTGGCAACCCTGGACATTGTCACACTCCCCTCTAAATGGGTGGAGGCAGTCATTGCTCTCTCGGTTGTTTTAGCTGCGCTCAATAACATATACCCTATGGTAAGTGATCGAGTGTGGGCAGTTGCACTGGGATTCGGGTTTATTCACGGATTTGGATTTGCCAATGTATTGGCAGACTTGGAGCTTCCGACAGAAACACTCGCAATAGCATTATTCAGCTTTAACATAGGAGTTGAAATCGGACAATTAGCCATTGTGGTTGCTTTCTTCCCCATAATTTTCTTGCTTCGAAAACAGGCATTTTACCAGCCCATAAAACTACGCCTGGGATCTGCTTTAATCGGGATCATCGCTTCACTCTGGATTGTCGACCGGGTCTTTGAACTCGAATTCATGCCCTTCTAAATCTATTCTATTTTTGGAACGCAAACCATTGAGAATGGCCGAAAACATAACTAAGCCTTCTGAGGCCTCAGAAGGATTGGTGAGTGAATACTCTGATAAGTGCTTGCATGACCTGATTGCACAGGCAAGCAGTCAGTATCCAGAGTCAACTGCCATACTTTATGAGGGGTCATCGCTCACTTACCAAGAATTAGAAAACAGAGCGTCAATTCTCTCTGCCATATTAAGAAGACTGGGCGCAGGTCCGGAGACAATCATTCCGATTTGCATTGATCGCTCACTTGAAATGATTGTCGGCATCTATGGTATCTTAAAGTCCGGCGCAGCTTATGCCCCCATCGATCCGAAATTCCCGCAAACAAGAATCGATTACATCTTAAAGGACCTAGATTCAAGTATTGGAGTAACAAGCACTCCACATATTTCCAAGTTCGAGTCTATTGAAGCAAAGATAGATTTACTAAACTTACCCGAATCTTCGAGGACCGTCGGGAATGAAGCATGCCAACAAGTTTCCCCAAATAATCTCGCTTACATCATTTACACAAGTGGATCTACGGGAAATCCCAAGGGAGTCTGCATTGAGCACAGGAATATTGTATCTTACACTTACGCACTCTGTGATCGACTATTAGTAAGGAGCCCTGAAAGGCACGCAGTTGCTTCTTCAATTGCTGCTGACGCTGGTAATGGACCTATCTTCTCAGCTCTAACAACGGGAGGAACACTCCATATTCTCTCCATTAAACAAACGACGAATTCTCAAAAATTCGTGGAACATTTGGAGACCTATCAACCCGATACTTTGAAGATAGTTCCCTCCTTGCTGGCTACCCTGCAAGGAGACCTAGATCCAGCAAAGGTTCTCCCAAAGCGACTTCTTATTCTGGGAGGAGAATCATCCAAACGAGAATGGGTAGTTGGTTGGAAAGAAGCTGCCTCAGGTTGTGAAATATTCAATCACTATGGCCGTTGTTGGTGATGAATTCAGGCTACTTCCACGAGGAAGTATAGGAGAACTAGTCGTAGCTGGAAAAGGTCTAACTAGAGGTTACCACAATCAACCTACGCTTACCTCTGAAAGGTTCGTAGATGTTAGACATACAAATCTCCCCGAAAAAACAGTATACCGTACTGGTGATTTAGCCCGTTGGCTTCCTGATGGAACTATTGAATACAACGGAAGGCTAGATAACCAAGTAAAGATTCGCGGCTATCGAATTGAGCCTGGAGAAATTGAAGCCGTTTTAGAAAAGCATCCAAAAGTCGAACAAGCTGCTGTCATAGAACATCCAGAAGCAGATTCAAGTCTGGTAGCGTATGTAAAGCCTGTTGATCAGTATACGGATTCTATCATCTCTGAATTAAAAATATACTTAGAGAGCAAACTACCGCCTTACATGATTCCTGCGATATTCATAATTTTGCAGGAAATGCCCCTCACATCGAATTGTAAAATAAATCGTAACGAGCTTCCTGAAGCAGACCTTACAAGAAACCAGGCAGTAACCACCTACATTGCACCACGAAATGATCTCGAATCATCGATTGCCCTTACTTGGGCAGAAGTTCTCAATGTTAAAAAAATCGGAGTTCATGACAACTTCTTCGACCTTGGTGGGCATTCTCTAAGCGGCCTAAGCTTGATCCGAAAGATCAATTCTAAGTTCTCCAAATCCTTCTCAATTGGAGCATTATTTAATTCACCTACCATTGCATTACTTGGCAAAGTTATTTCAACAAACGCGCCAGATAAAAAGCATTCCATGCTACTTAGAAAAAATGGTGTGGGAACACCCATTTTTTGCATGCCTGGGTTAAGTAGAAATCCTTTAGTATTCCAAAAACTCACCACTAAAATAAATCCAAACCGCCCTATTTACGGAATTGAATTACCAGTTCCAGTTAATGGGAAAGAGACCCTTCGAACACTCAAAGAAGTCGGCGAACACATAGTTAAAGAAATCAAGAGCATACAACCGAATGATCCCTACACAATAATGGGATATTCGCTGGGAGGATTACTAGCTTATGAAACTGCACGTCAACTATATGCTTTAGAGAAAGAAGTGAATAAGGTCTTTATTTTTGATTCGTATGTAGCGAGGCCGCCCAATGGGGTCCCCTTTCCAAAAACGCGAACTCAATGGATCATACAAATGCTCCGAACGAAGAAGTGGGATTACTTTTCCTTCTTCATTCGTAATTTAATTATGGTAAACTTATTCTGGCGGTTTGGCTTATTAAATTCCTTAAACGGCAATTGGGAAAATGATGATGGCACTCATATTGAGGGTGTTCCAAACTTCGATATCAGTGAATTAACATACGAAGAACAACCACCTGCATTCCCCTTTAAACTGCATCTATTTGCATCGCGTCAAAATGCCTACACACGAATGGGAAATGAATTGATATCCAAATGGGCTGACTTAACCACGCTTGATTATGAAACAGCCATGGTAAAGACAGATTTCCACTTAAAGCTACTTGAGGATAAATACCTCGACTACGTTGCCAATCAAATCAACGACGCGTTAAAAGAAGATAGCTGACCATAACCATATTTAATCCCTGCATGGCTTTCTGGTTAAGACTCAAAAGAAGACAAAATATTTCTTTCAATATAAGAAATCCAGGGACTCTTTAAGAGATGGGCTTGTATACGCAAGTAGTCGGAT
>CALJGU010000091.1 GCA_938075565.1 uncultured Opitutales bacterium
TAAATGCCGAGCCTCGAAATCGCCAAGGCCAGCCGTGTTCGCCAGGCTTTTTGCCCCCATACCGTAATTTACGGCCAGCATGCACTGCTTGTACATGGCTCGCTCCTTTGGATGGCTCTGCTTGGTAGCATCTTCAGGAACAGCTCCCGCCATCTTCGCAAACGATAGATACGGGTCCCCGGATCGGTAGGCATCACACATGGCCCTGTCTCCTGACAAACAGGCTGCTATGCCCAGTTCCTGTTGACTCCAGTCCACATAGGCAATGAAACATCCTTCCGGTGGTTTGATCAATCCACGTATCCAAGTAGCCGGTCCGAATATGTATGCGGTCGTAGAAGGTTGGTTCCGGCCCGTCTTGCTTACGAACGGGGACAGCATCGTTCGGTTTCTTCCATCCAGCCCCACAGCCAGTTTGTTCAACTTCAATTTGTTCAATGTCGTTCTAAGTTCGTGGATCGGTGCTATCCTATCGGGGTGTGACTTTGCCTTCTGTCGGAAAGTGTCTTCTTTGGTGCAAAGAGCCCCCGATTCAAGTCTTGGCCAAGGTATCCCGTTCTCTCTCAAAAAAGCTTCAAATCTGGACATTTTAAAGGTCGTTCCTTCAAACAAACAGTGTGTGTCCGAAGCAGCTACCAGGTTAACCCTGAGGGCCTCCCAGCTATCGCGTAAAAGCGTTAGACTGCTTAAGTCGACTGGTATACCTGAACGCTCCATACGTGCCGTAGCATGGCCGTATAGCCCCCTGAGAAATGCTCTATCCAAATCGATTATGTTACTCATTCTGTGCAGCAGCTTCGCTGTAGCCATGACATCCTCCTGGCAGTAATCGAGCAGCCCTGAAACCTCCTGAGGTGAAAATGGAGCGCCGCGCATCGCCAGTTGTCGCCACTGTTCCTTCTCGACGGGAATAGCCTCATCGAGTTTGAAGAACCTCAGCGCCTCCACCAAACCCTTTCGAACCACTAATCTGTTACCGGAAGTGTACCATCTGAACTCAGCACACAGATCCAGTATGTTGGAGGGCCGCGACCAGCCGAGACTGAGGAAGCATCCCATCTCGGCTGGTGCGTAATAAGCTACAAGGAGGGCATCTGGTCCGGTTTCGAATGGGGCTTCCTCGGAGGAGGCCAAGTCCTCCGGTCCCAGACGAATGATTCGATGGCTGAGAATTTCCAGCCCTACCATGCAGATCGGCGAAGGTGTTTCACCGGCAGGAGCATGGTATTCGAAGTCCACTACCCAGATTTCCCTGTAGCCTTGAATCATCAGATTTCTCCTCTAAGTGATCTGATGACCGGATGTGTCGTTGAGGCGATAATCCTATCCTCTGGGAATGCCAATTTGAGCAAATCCAACAATGATTTGTCAGGGAACTGAGGTTCGGGCCAACCGGCCTTGCTTATGCAGCAGGTGTAACCCTGCATTTCTAGCTTCGGTTCTATCCGTACCCATTCCTCTTCGGACTTTTCAAGAACTGCCTGGGAGGAAAGCGCCCAGGTATCAGCTCTGTTCAAGCCAGTGTTTGGCAATCTAACGGGCCAAAGAAACGGAGTATTTCTTGGGCGAGTCACACAGAGAACAATCATGTATGGCTTTACACCGGGGACGTCTCTGATTTCATTCACAAGGCCAGGGACAACTAAATAATTGTCCTTGCTAAAACCCTGTGACGACTGATGTTCCAGGAGTAATATCCGCTCCCGTAATTCTTCGCTCGGATTAGCTCTGAAGAATTCAGTTTTACCAGGTTTTCTACACTGAATGTGAGTGTAGACCTCTTCGACACTTATATCGTCGAATGCTTGATCAACTCTGACTTTTTCTAAGTCATTGAATATATCTATGGTCATGATTTAACTTTCGTTATTATTATGTTTTTATGTCCATATGCATCAGTGCACATGAAAATTGGTTTGTGACAAAAAATCTCAAGGTACAGATATCCATCTAGACACCTCGAAAAAGGGGTGCCTACTTGCTAATCTATAGCGTTGGATTTTTTGTTTGAGTGGGGGGAGGGGTATTCCTCCTGACGGCTTTGATTTCAAGCAAACTCAAGGCCTGCTTGACGCTATCAGGATCGAAGCGAACGCACCTCTTGCCAAGGCGGGTCACTGGGATCTTTTTGGCATCCACCAACTTCTCAAGTTGGCGAATTGAAATTTGAAGTTGAGCGGCTAGTTGTCGCTTGTTGAGGTATGATTTACTTGATGGTTGTAAGTTTACAAACTGACCACAATTTGTTTTTGTATTAGTGAAATCCTTCTTTGATGCATAGATGTTCGTATCCATGCCTGAAAACTTGCTGACTCAAAATAATTCTGTCAGTGCGACATAGTTGGATCCAATTTTTTCCACTTGACATCAAATATGAAGGGGCAATCTTTGGTTTTAAATCCGGTAATTATTGGCGTCTCATTGAAATCGCTGTAGTTTTTCAGTCCGTATTGTTTAATGTATTTTCTTACGGTAGTTGAATCAGAAGGTGTTTCTGAGTGCTTCGACATCCAATGTGGTATATC
>CALJGU010000092.1 GCA_938075565.1 uncultured Opitutales bacterium
GAGTGCCAAACTTCGACCGGGTATGACGGCGACAGCGGATATTGAGACCGAAACGGTTGAAGATGCTATTTCAGTTCCCATGCAATCGGTAACGGTTCGGAAGAAAGACGAGATTGAGAAAGAACTCGATCCGAATGCCAAAGACGATGAAGCAGAGGAGGAGCCTAAAGAAGAAGAAGACATTGCCGACAACAAGCAGAAGGACGAAAATGAGGCCAAAGAAGATCTTCAGAGAATCGTTTTTGTTGTGAAAGATGGAAAGACCGTTTTGCGAAAAGTGAAGACGGGGATTACAGACAATAGTTATATTGTTGTCGAAGAAGGGGTTTCTGATGGCGAAACCGTTGTTTCTGGCAGTTACCGTGCGATCACTCGCCAATTGAAGCACGATGTGGCGGTGACTACGAAGAAAGCCGGTGCGAAGAAAGATTCCGAAGACGATAAAGGCTGATCAACCTCAACGGAAGACCCGGAAATTAGTATGATTCAGCCTTATAAAGGAGTCGGCGAGCCTCTCATCGACATCGGTCGCGTTGAAAAGTTTTACGACCTCGGCAAAGCGAATACGGTGAGAGCGCTGGATGGTGTGGATTTGAAAATTTACCCCAACGACTATGTTGCCATCATGGGCCCTTCTGGAAGTGGAAAGTCTACCCTGATGAACATGTTGGGTTGTCTGGATACGCCAACCGGAGGCCAGTACTATTTTGAAGGCGAAGATGTCGCCGAGATGGATGATAATGAATTGGCTTTCATCCGAAATCAGAAGATTGGTTTTGTGTTTCAGAGTTTTAACCTCTTGGCCCGAGCGAGTACGCTGCGCAATGTGGAACTACCACTGGTTTACGCAGGGATCCCTAAGTGGGAACGGCAAGAAAAAGCCTACAGTGCCTGCGAGAAGGTCGGCCTGGGTGATAGAGTAGATCACAAGCCGAACGAATTGTCTGGAGGGCAACGTCAACGAGTTGCCGTTGCACGAGCATTGGTTAACGATCCGTCCATATTATTGGCTGACGAGCCGACTGGTAATCTCGATTCCAAAACGGGGGCAGAGATTATGGAGTTGTTCGATGAGCTGCATTCACTTGGTAATACAATAATCCTGGTCACGCATGAAGAAGATATTGCTGCTCATGCTCACCGTCTCATTCGTTTGCGTGATGGAAAAATTGAAGTTGATCAGGTCAACCCCGGGCGTGGATGAGGCGCTTCCTCTCAGAGTTTGTTGAGAGCATTCGCATCGCGAGTGAGCAACTTGTCGCGCACAAAACCCGTGCGTTGTTGACCATGCTCGGTGTCATTATCGGTGTGCTTGCTGTAACGATGATGGGAACGGCGATGAATGGAATCGATAAAGGAGTCCGGCAATCGCTCGATGTTGTGGGCTCCGATGTTTACTTCGTCGCTCGGCATAGTTGGGAACAAGCGGATGATGCATGGCGGCATTTAAAAAATCGACCTGCGATCAGAGACATCGAATCCGATAGGATAAATGAAATTATTTCAGAGACCGAAGACTCCAATCTCTATCGTGCAGCGCCCGATGTTTATTGGTGGCCTCAAGGCGATGTGAAAACGAAGGACCGATCGGTTGCTAATGTGCAAACCAGAGGCACGGATGAAAATTTCGAATTTATCAACAATGCGCAAATTGGGGAAGGAAGGTTTTTCAGTGAACTTGAGGAGAGCAATGCTCGAGGGGTAGTTGTATTAGGCTATGACGTTGCTGAAGCATTATTTCCCTATGAATCGGCAATTGGGAAAACTGTTCGGGTCAAAGGAATAGAGGTTGAGGTGGTCGGTGTATTTGAGCGTATGGGGTCTTTCTTTGGACTCATGAGCTATGATAACTTTGCCCTCGTACCTTTGAAGTGGTTGCGCAAACATTACCAATGGGAAATGCATACCATGATCCGGGTTAAAATCGCTCCAGATGCGGATAGAGAAGAAGCACGGTACGAATTGATTGGTGCTATGCGCCGTATCCATAAGCAAGTGGCTGAGGAGGAAGACAATTTTGCTATCAATAGTACGGATTCCATGGAAGAGGAGATGAGTACTATTAAGAATGTACTTTCGGTTGCTGGATTTGGAATTACTGGGCTTTCCTTGTTTGTAGGAGCCATCGGTATTATGAACATAACATTCGTGAGCGTGAAGGAGCGTACCCGTGAGATAGGTACGCGTCGAGCCATCGGTGCCCGTCGATCTTCCATCATCATCCAGTTCCTAATGGAGGCTGTATCGGTATGTGTGGTGGGCGGAATTATTGGACTGGCTATCGCCTATGCAGGGAAATTGGGGATTGAAAAAATTTGGCCTGATTTTCCTTTTGTTTATTCAATCGGTTTAATTGTGATGGGTATGACTGCCTCCGTTGTGGTGGGAGTATTCTCTGGTATTATTCCGGCTTTCATGGCTTCTCGTCTGGATCCCGCAACTGCATTGCGCCATGAGTAAGCGAGATCGATTTGACCAAAGCAAACGGATCAACCCTTGGGAGATTGTGACCATGGGTTTGAGTTCTCTTGCCTCTAACAAATTGAGGTCCTCGCTGACGATGTTTGGCATCGCAATAGGAGTCTTTTCGGTTGTGAGCGTAATGACCGCTTTGTCTGCCATGCGATCGTCCATCGACAAAAACCTAGAGGTTTTTTCAGGCGAAGTGTTTCATGTTAGCCGGATGCCTACGATTCAGATTAATGATGGCTGGTGGAACTACCGTGATCGGCCGCGCTTCGATTATCGTCAGGCCACTCGTTTCAAGATCCTCATGGAATCTAATACCGAGTCTTTGGTTTGCTTGCAAATGGGGCAAGGGGGGCAGATTGCGCGGTACAAGGACCGTAAATCGGATCGTAATATCCGGGTGACCGGGACCAATGAAAATTTCTTGGACTGCTTTGCCATGAACGTCGAGTTCGGTAGGAATCTGGTTCCTGAAGATGTTGAAAATGGACGTACGGTGGCCGTAGTCGGTGTAGAAATTGTTAAGAAATTATTTCCGTTTGAAGATCCCCTGGGAAAGCAAATGACCGTTCTTGGGACCAAATACACCATTGTGGGCGTGATGGAGGAAAAAGGCCAGGGATTCGGCCAAAATCCGGACCGGACTGTGCTGGTGCCTCTGACTCGGTTCTTGTCAACGAAGGCCGGTCAATGGATTGACGTCAACATAGCGGTGAAAGGTCCAAGTATTGAGGAAATGGCGGAGTATCAGGATCATGCGATTGGATACCTTCGCACTGTCCGGGGATTAGAAGCTGAGAACCCAAACAACTTTGAAGTTACTTCTAACGATGCGGTGAAGGAAATATTTGAAGGCATCGCTAATTGGGTCAGCAATGGGGGACTCATAATCAGTGCCATTGCTTTGGCAGTAGCAGGAGTGGGTGTGATGAATATCATGCTTGTCAGTGTAACCGAGCGAACCCGAGAAATAGGCATTCGTAAATCCATCGGTGCCCGTAAGAAAGATATCCTGAAGCAGTTTCTTCTCGAAGCTGTATTCTTGTGCGAAGTCGGAGGCGTAATGGGGATTATCCTAGGGATCATTGGCGGTAACATCATTGCCGCGCTCTCAAATTCTTCCGTTATTTTTCCTTGGTTTTGGACAGTGGTCGCCATCGCGACTTGTTCTTTGATCGGCATCGTTTTTGGGATGTATCCCGCCTACAAGGCGGCGAGTTTGCACCCCATTGATGCCTTACGATTTGAATAGGCATTTTTCCATCGACCGGAAGCCTTAGTTCTTAACAATTTGCCTACGTATGGCTTCTGAAGAAAAACCACGTCGATCCCTTCGTATTTTCGATCTGTTTTTTATTTTGTTAGCTCTAAGTCCTCTGGCTCTGCCGTTTATGATGATTGAGCAACCGGGCATACCACCTGGTGCACATAGCGAGAGTGATTGGTATTCAGTTCTGGAATCGGATATTGAACTGCTTATCGACTCGACTGCTTGGGATCCGAACAAAAAGGAACGAGTCATCAAGCAAGAGATCTTTGATGAGCTTTTGGATATGATTGATCGTGCCGACCGTTTCATAGTTATAGACTTTTTTCTTTGGAATCACTTTCAGGGAAAAATCCCTGAGGATCACCGTCGGCTGTCGACTGAGCTGGCCCTGGCCCTGGTTAAGAAAAAGCAGGCCTTTCCTTATTTGCCAATTCTCGTGCTCACAGACCCTATCAATCGAATCTACGGGGACATGGCTCCCACATTTTTTCAGGAAATGGAGAATGCAGGGGTAAAGGTCGTCTATACCTACCTGTGGGGGATGCCCGACTCCAACTGGATCTATGGTACCAACGCGCGGTTCTATTCTAAGCTCGTTCCTAACACCGATAAAGAAAGCGCGTTTGTTAACAAACCCCTGGTCACCAATCCATTTGTTCTTGATGGTCCAAAGATCTCACTGAAACAAGCGGGGAACTTATTGTTTCTAAAGGCCAATCATCGTAAAGTAGCCATTACATGTTCCACAAACGAGGGCCTTGATTTACTTGTTTGTAGTTTCAATCCGGCTGATGGAAGTTCGGCTCATTCGAACGTAGCGGCACGAGTGAGAGGGGAAGTCGGCCTGGAAGCATTGGCTTCTGAATTGAAGTTGATTCAGTGGTCTCACGAGTCAGAGTTTCCTGAAGCTCTATTGCCTAAGGAGGTGGATCAAATTCAGCAGATCGCACAGCAGCTTCCTACTTCGAATAGAGATGGAGGCGCTCAAGTTAAATGGATTACCGAAGCTGCTATAAGAGATAACTTAATCCGGTTATTGAATGAAACTCAGGCTGGCGATGAAGTGATGATCGCTCTTTTCTATTTATCAGATCGAGGAGTGGTAAACGCTATCAAGCAAGCCGCTCGAAATGGGGCTGAGGTGCGAATGGTGCTGGATGCTAATCGCGACGCATTTGGGCGCAAAAAAAATGGAATCCCGAATAGGATGGTCGCTGCTGAATTTCGGAAAATGGCGGTTGAGCATAACATCAGTATCCTTTGGGCGGATACGCATGGTGAGCAATTCCACTCTAAGATCTTGGCGATTCACAATCCGCTGAATGGGAAGAATCAGCTTTGCCTCGGATCAGCCAATTGGACCCGCCGAAATCTGGACGACTTGAATATGGAGGCGAATTTGTTAATCGAAGGTTCGGACAGTTCTATGCAGCGGTTTAAGAGCTATTTCGATCAGATCTGGAACAATTCCAATGGGTTGCACTACACGCTCGACTATTCCGCCTGGGAGGAAACGGGATGGCGAGCTAAAGGGAAAGCACTGCTCTACCGGTTCCAGGAATGGTCCGGATTGTGTTCCTTTTGATTTTCTTAGTTGGAACTAGTGAAACGACTTTGGATGCTGCGAGCGAATCTCGCGACCACGAAAGATCATTAGACATGTTACGATTCCAAGCATAGCGATGGACAGATAGGTCCCGAAGGATCGAAATACCTCGGTGTTTTCAGAGCCAGGTACCAGGCCAGAATTCATTGAGGCTGCGTAGCATTGAGTTCCAAGAATTACCAAGGATAGCAGAAACGGGAGTACACGTTTCTGCACGGATAATTTTAGACGGATAGGTGACATAAGAGAAAGAATTGTTAAAAGCATAGGATTCTGCAACCGATGGGCAAAACTTAATCAAAAAAGTTTCCCTTAAATTACTTCGAGTAGTGATGCTATGGCTATCCCGGGAATCGCTGTGGATTTTCTAGTAGATTCTCTTAATTTTGTTCTTTCGAAGTAGGCTGTATCTCGACCAAAACCGCATTGTGGTCCGACACTTTTCTTCGAATAACTTCACTATGCGAAACATGATACGCTTCTGGAACGAAAATGTAGTCGATGGCCTTCCTGGGTAGGTAGCTCGGATAAGTCGCGGCCTTAACAGGGTAGGATCGATAGTGAGAATGGGCCGATACCTCCTCCAACAGAAACCGGGCCGCATCAGGCTGACTTTTCATTTGAGCGTTAAAGTCTCCCATCACAAATGGAGTCATGGGGTTGTAGATATCGTATTCTATTTCTTTATTTAGAACGAATTTCTTAATCTTGTGGCACTGAATAAGGCGGCCCTTCTTGGATTTAAAGTCGAGGTGCACATTTATGAAGTCAAGCAGCCCAAGAGGAGTGTCGCATCTGCAGTATAGAAAACCTTTGCTGCCAATTTTCTTTTTATCGAAGGCTACAACCTCATCTTGAATGATCGGGTGTTTTGATAGAAACGCATTGCCATAGTTCAGGCGAAACTTGCCGTCGTGGCGATTATGCATGCCATAAGCCGAGAAAGCTATTCCTGTTTTTTCCCTTAAATACTCTAAGAGATCCAAGTGTCCGTTCCACCGCGAGTCCTCGTCGATTTCCTGCAGCGCCACGATATCCGGATCCAAATCAATGAGTAGGGTAGCAATCTTATCCAACCATTTGAGAATGGTTTTCTGCTTTACCAGACCTTGATGAAGGATTGGCCCTCGGGCGTGAGCAATATTAAGAGTTAAAAGCTTGAAGGTGCTGGTTTCCATGAATTCAACCTGACCTTAATTGTGTTTAGGTCGGATTAAATAGCAAACTGCCCAGTCATCATTTTTCTGCTAGATTTTACTCTTTTCTCTTTTTTGGCGTTAGCAGCTCTTGTTTCGTCTCGTCCGGCAGGTTGGAGGCGTTAATCCATTCGGTAGCCTGTTCTGGGTTCTTTTTCATCCAACCTTCAGTAATTGGAGCGAGCGTTTTCGTTTGCAGAGCGGGATCGCTAATTGATTCTGCCCAAAGCAATGCCATTTCCGGATCTTCTCGGATGAGACTCTGAGATAGTGTAGAGGCTGCTTGATCCTTGGTTGCCCCTGGTTCCATTTCGATTACGTAGTCCGAAGCGCTGTAAGGATCTTCACGGGCCCAGGTGCCAAGCGCTGTTCGCGTGGCTTGGGATGAGACGGTTTGGTCTTCGATATTCATGGCCCATTCCATGGCGGCTTGAGGATCTTCACGGGCCCAGCCGGATGCGGTTCCTCGCAGGGCTTCTGATTGGGCCTCGGGATCTGAAATAGCCTGTGCCCAAAGGGCGGCATCTTGTGGGCTATCACCCGCCATTGAGCGCGCAATGGTGCCAATCGCATCGTTTCTCGTTTCTGGATCCGATTGGGATAAGGCCCATTGACCTGCTGCCTGTGGGTCCTCGTTCACGTAGCGAGCAATTAAGAAATTCTCTATGCCTCCACCGCGACCTCGGCCCCCTTGGTCAGATGAGGTATCTATTTCGGTCATGGCATAATTGATGGCACCCTCTATGTTGGTGTTAGCCCAGCCTTGCATGGCAGACAACATGAGTGGGTTGCGTCCACCGCGTGCTGAGGCGTCTCCGTTTTCAGAGGCGTAAGCCACGGCGTTTTGTGGATCAACCTCTGCCCAGCCCGACATAACGGCGGTGCTGTTGCGTAAAACCGTGCCACCCCCGTCTCGTCCACCTCTACCCCGGCCACCGCGTCCGCGATCTCCACCGGAGTCGGTGTCTTCCAGGCTGTTGACATATTCCATAGCTGCCGGGCCATCCAATTTTCCCCAAGTATTGTAGAGTAGGGCTTCCATCTGGCGTTTGAGCTGGCTGTCCGGCATGGAATCCAAAAGAGCAACTCCGTCCATGATGTTGTCTTTGTTCAACTTGGAAAACGCGTCTGTGAGAAGTGACATGCGCTTCAGCGGATCCGATTCTGTGATGGCACTCCGGATTTGGAGGAGTGGATCAGGGATGCCTTCAATCGCAATGGCTGATTCTTCTGGGGGGGGGGTATCGTAGCGTATATCTGTTAGCGACTTGGATTCTGTTTTGTCACTGGATTCCAACAATGAAGCTTGGTAGGTCGCAGAAGGATCGTTGGAAAGGGAGAGGCGACCAATAAAGAATGCTGCCAATAAACTTGCAGGCCATAGGAAGAATAGGAGGGAGAATGAACGTTTCTTAGCTGGCATGGTGATGGCTGTTTAGTTGTTCGGCTGAAACCTTTAAGGCAGGTGCTACGTTCATATTAACGAGGTCCCTAGATAGGGAGTTACACAATTTTGCTTGGATTGATACAATAGCTTTACCCATAGTGCGACAGATGGACGACTCCCCACTCAGTGATATTTCAATTCTAATCATTGAAGATGACAAGCTACTTTGCCGTCGGGTTTCAGCCTATTTGGAATCTCGAGGTGGGGATGTGATGTCAGGCGCTTCGCTAGAGGAGACCAGGAATTTGCTGGCAGACTATTCATTCGATGTCGTGTTGTCCGATGTTCATTTGCCCGATGGCAATGGGTTGGATCTGCTTAGAGGAAAATCTTATCCTGCAACCACCCGTGTGTTGATCATGACCGCTGAAGGGGGTGTTGAAACGGCTGTAGAGGCTATGCGGCTGGGCGCTTCCGACTTTTTGACAAAACCGTTCGAGCTGGATGAACTACCTCTGGTCATTCTGCGCAGTCGCCAACAGCAGAAGCAGGCAAGATTGGAAACCTTTCGCAAGGAGACTCGCTCCCAAGACTTGGGATTATTCTTTGGCGAGGCTATGTCGGGTATTCGGCAATCCTTGGATAAAATTATTGAAACCGATCAACGGCTTGGCGACTCGTTGCCACCCGTTCTGTTGATTGGGCAGACGGGGACAGGAAAGACGTCGTTCGCTCGTTGGTTACATGAAAATGGCCCCCGTAGCTCGAATGAGCTAGTAGAGGTCAATTGTTCTGCCTTGCCTGAAACCTTGGCCGAGTCGGAGTTATTTGGACACGAGCGAGGTGCATTCACCGATGCCAAGACCTCTCGCATCGGTTTATTCGAAGCGGCCGATGGAGGAACGTTATTCCTCGATGAAATGCCGAGCCTCTCACTTCCATTGCAAGCGAAAGTCCTGAAGGCCATTGAGGATCAGGAGATTCGGCGTTTAGGTGGACGCAAGACGATTAAGATCAATATTCGTTTGATTGCTGCCGGTGGGGAAGATCTGAAAAAACGAGTGGCCCAAGGTCTTTTTCGTGAGGATCTCTATCACCGCTTGGATTTACTCCGCTTGGAGTTACCTCCTTTGAAGCTACGAGTAGGAGATTTACCAAGCCTCGCTCAGTCACTTCTCGATAAGTTGGCTCTACGATACAAAAGGGGTGCACGGAAGCTATCCCAAATCGGCTTGCAGCGCATGGTAAATTACGAGTGGCCTGGCAACGTTCGAGAATTGGCTCATGAGCTGGAGCGATCTTTGATCTTTGAGGATGGAGAAGAACTCGACTTGAATATGCTGGCCCATGCGGACGGCGAATCCGGTTCCGGCAACTTATCACCAGAACAATGGTTCAATCCCGCATTTCAGTTTCCAGAGGAGGGTTTCCAGATCGAGGAGGCGGTTTTAAAAATGATTCAACATGCCTTGGATCAATCGAATCAGAATGTTTCCGCCGCTGCCCGCTTGTTGGGAGTCAACCGAGATTACATTCGATATCGGCTATCCCAGAAGAAAGAGCCTTAGGGTTTAGAGCTGTGCTGATCCTTATTGGCAGATTGACAGGAAACCTTATCTGAATAGAAGTAGTGGCGAATCCTAAGCGGTCATTAAAAAGTTAATTTCTCTCCTACTTGTCAGTGTTCTATCGTTTTCTGGAGCTGCGGTTGCCCAGGATAGCCCAGAAAAACCGGGCGGTGGTTCTGGAAGTGGACCCAGTAGAGTTCCAGGACGTCCACCAGCGCCGAAGGTTGTCCGCGATAATGCGGATTTCCAACAATGGTCGACTGATTTTCGGACTGCGCGTGAAGCCTTCAAGACTCGGCTTCAAGAAATGCGAGAGTCGCTGCAAAACGCGGAGGAGTCGCAAAAAGACGCAATTCGCGCTCAGATTCGTGAGCAATTGAAGCTACACCGGGCTGAGGAAAACGCCTTTCGAAAGCGTGTACGTGCGCTCACGACAGAGATGCGTGAGGCAAAGTCTGAGGCCAGTTCTGGCTCAGGTGGCTGAGTTGGCCCTATAGTCTTATTCTTAGTGGGAATTATTTCCCATCTACCAGCATTCCGTTTCTCAAAATGATGGGAAATAATGCCCGATTCCTAGAATTACACTTTTCGGTAGTTGTATCTAGTAATCTGTAAGTCGTTGTTTCATATGAAGAAACGAGGTTTTAGGTCCGGTTGGCACGCGCATTGCATAAAGAAGCGAAACGCCACGAATAACCATTACCAAATATAACATGAAAAAATTAATTACACTTACGATTCTCAGTAGCCTTATTTTCGCTGGTTCCGCTTTCGCTCAAGACGTCGCCCCAGTGCGTGACGGTGAACGTCTACGCGATGGACAATTTCGAATTCCAAAAGCATTACGCGGAGAAGACAGTCCAATCGCGGATGCACTTTCAGATTACAGAAGTGCTAGAGAAGAGTTGCGCGCAGCCATTGCTCCTCTTCGTGCCAGCTTGAAAGGTGCTGATGAGGCAACTATCGCAAGCGTTCGTGAACAAATCCGTGGATTACTTCGCGATCATGCAGGTGACCAAAGAGAATTTCGTAAAACAGTAAGACGTGAGATGCGCGCGCTTCGTGAAGCACGAGCATCTGATGGGGAATGAAGTTAAAGGTTAGGGGACTGACTTCCTAACTGTTTATTCGAACGAATCAGGCGGCTCTCTTCGGGAGTCGCCTGGTTTATATTCGGAGCCTGGGTTTGCTTCGAAAAATGATACTGTTACCTTAGTTTAAAAAGAAACCTCGATTGCCTCTTTGAATGGGTTTGAGATAGAGGTTTCATCAGATTGATTCTATGAATGCCACGATTCATATGGGGAGAAGAGTAGTTTGTCTGTTGTCCTTTATCCTAGCCCTTGCAATTAATGTATTGAAGGCGCAGGAAATTTCCGATGCAGAACTCGATGCGCTGCTCGAAGATCCGGATGCTCTTGATGCCTGGCTGGAGGAGGAATTTACCGGATGGGATTTTTCTGCCCTTGGACGCGTTGGTTGGGGACGATCTGACAACGTCTTACTTGCCACAGTTAACCCGCAGACGGGGGACTATGTGCGTTCGGAATTCGAGATGTTCCTTACAAAACTGCCAGATGATTCTGGTGAGTTTTTTTCCTATTTGTCTCTTACAGATTTGAGGTACTCAGGAGTAGAAGACGCTGATAAGGAACAGATGTTTTTATCTTCCACTCAATGGAAGCGCTATCTTTCAGATCGATTAAGTGGAGTATTGAAGGCTCAGTATGTCTATTTTGATCAAATCTTGGACCTGTCGTTGACCGAGCGACAAGAGGCACGAGAGCGGATACAATTCCATGGTTATGGATTGGGATCTGATTTGGAATACTTGTTCACACAGGATGACGAACTCACATTCGGATTCATCGTCCTCCGGGAAGAATATGCAGAGGTACTTGGCAACGATTGGCTGGGGCGGCTTGAATTTGAATGGGAACGACCTTTCTGGTTATCCACCGAACTTTCTGCAAAGTTGCGGGCCGAGAAGCGAGACTACGATGAACGATCCCAGCGCGATATCTTTGGCAGGTCTGTGGAAGGCGACCGTTTGAAAGTGAATCGTAACTCTGCCATGATTGAGTTGTCGAAGAGCTGGGGAAAACAGAAGTTACTGGAATCAGCCCTTGAAGTTAGATTCTTAAGGAATCGCGACAATGGTGTGGGATATTACGACTATGACCAGTGGTCGATCGACCTGTCCCTTGAGGGGGAGTGGAAGGGCTTTGAGGCCAGAGCCGGAATCGGTGTAGATGATTCAGAGTTTCTCATTCAAACCGTGGAGCGCTTCAATCCGCTTCCAAGGAAGAAGAAAGATTATTGGGGAGAGCTGTTTTTGCGGAGAGAGCTTGGAGGCCGCTGGTCCATTTATCTGCTCGCCGAGTTTGAAGAATCAAACTCCAATGTAGTCACTGATGAGTACGATGTTTTGTCTGGATCATTGGGATTTCAAATTGATTTTGGGGAAAAGTAGAGTTCGAAACGTTTTAGGATGAGTAAAGATAAACATAGCCAGCGGTCGCTTGTAATTTGGGTAGTTGCGGGATTGTTGCTTTTGTTTTTTTTAGTGACCGCTGTGCTTGCGATGCGAATGAGGGCTCAGCTTCGAAAGCAGACCATTTATCGTGACGGGCCTGTCTTCATGGCCGTGGCTTCCGCGGAAGTGGATGACGTTCGGTCCATCAACGAGGGTATCATCCCTCCTGGTGCGGAGGAGGAGCTGTTCGAAGTCGCTTTGAATACTTCGGACATTAGAGGCGTGATTGGAGTACGAGTTTTTACCGAAGGGAACATATCCGTCGGTGGCGTGCCGCTATCCATCAAGCGAGGGAAGACTGAGCCGCATGAGGAAGAGCTCTTAAATCAGAGAATTCCTATCAGTCGTTTTCATCCGGAATTTGAATTGTCCAATATCTTTCTGTTTATTGAAGACGAACTTACTGAGAAAGAAAAATACCCTGTATTGGAAATTATAATACCTCTCTTCTCATTTAACGACGAGAAGGTGTCAGGGTTTGCTCAGTACTATTTGGATGGGGCGGATGTCGCAGCGGAACTTGCAGAAGTGGACCGCAGCATTTTCTTCTATGCTGGTGGAGCCTTTTTGTTTGGTGGAGTGATTGGCACCGGTATATTGATTTGGGCTTTTCGCAGATTGCGGAAAGTCAACGAGTTGTTGGAAGACCGAACGCGTCACCTTGTATCCGCTAATCACAAGCTGAGTATGGAGGCGAGGACGGCGGCCATTGGAGCGATTACTTCGCACCTGATCCATGGATTGAAGAGTCCGCTTCAAGGAATACGTCAATTTGTGACCACACAATCGAATGGTGAGGATGCGGATGATGGTGGACGTGTTTGGCAGGATGCTGCTGACACAACCGAGCGTATGCAGAATTTAATCAATGAGGTCATCGAAGTCTTACAGGACCGAGGGGGTGACTTCTCCTACGAAGTGTCTTTGGAAGAACTCTCCGCGCTGACCAAAGATCGGGTGATGAGTTATGCCGATAGAAAATCGGTAAGATTTGTTGTTCAGGGCGCAGTGGAAGGTGACTTGATGATCTCCAATGATCGCGCGAACCTGATTGTGCTTATTCTGGTGAACCTTATCCGGAATGCCATAGATGCTTCTGAGAATGAACAGGAGGTGAACCTTAAGATCATCCTTGAGAAGAATGACCGATTGACCTTTCAAGTTGCGGACCAGGGGCCTGGAATGCCTGAAGCGGTGCGCGAACATCTTTTTCAACCCGTTGCCAGTGGGAAGGTCGGTGGAAGCGGTGTTGGGTTGTCTTTGTGTCAGGAACTCAGCCGTCACTTGGGCGGCGACTTAGAACTTGCAACAACAGGGTTCGACGGGACTGTTTTTGAACTCGGTATCTCAATCATTACCTAACTTACATTATCTTGCGGAACTTAATACTACTTCTATGGGCCCTTCTGTCTGTGAACGGTCTGGTCGCCCAAAATCCGGGCGAATTAAAATGGTCTTATGCGACCGGGGGAGAGATCTATTCTTCGCCAGCGTTGGCTATCGATGGAACGCTGTTTATAGGTGTAAATGACAACGTGGATGATGTGGTGAACGCGAACCGGATCATTGCTCTGAATTCTGACGGCAGTTTGAAATGGGAATCCTCTGTCGGGGATTGGGTGGATTCCTCTCCGGCCATCAGTGTGGATGGGGTGCTCTATATCGGCTGCTGGGATGGATTTTTGTACGCTTTCGATTGTGAGACCGGGGAAGAGCTTTGGAAGTTTGAAACCTTTGGAGTAATTGAGGCTTCTCCTGCGATTGGGAAAGACGGAGTGATCTACTTTGGAAACGGTGAGAATATGTTCTACGCAGTGAACCCAGATGGTTCTCCTGCCTGGGTGAATGGAAATAACAGTGAAGCATCTCCCTTAGAGTTCAGTGACTGGGTAGACAGCTCCGCGACCTTTGATGGACAAGGCAATGTCTGGGTAGCAGACCTTTTTGGAAACCTCTCACAGATCGCTCCGGACAAATCGGTTGTCTGGACAGTCGATTTGGGAGCAGGCATTCCCATCTCACCGGCCATTGCTGAAGATGGTACTGTTTACATTGGCGATGAAGACGGATTTGTCATCGCCATTACTCCAGGAAATGACACCCCAAAATGGTTCTTTAATACCGGGCTCGAAGGAATTGAGTCGTCACCGGTCTTGGGGCCGGATGGAACGGTTTATATTGGAACGGGCGATGATCGCGTATTTGCATTTGATGGCCAAACTGGAGCTGTAAAGTCCGGCTGGCCATTTACCGAACCCGGTGAGGTGGTTTATTCGAGTCCGGCTATAGCTGAGAACGGTACTATTTACATCGGATCTGGGGATAAGAATCTCTATGCTATCAGCAGTTCTGGTCAGAAGCTCTGGTCATTCCCAACTGGGGGGTTCGTCGACTCATCGCCAGCCGTTGGATATGATGGCACTGTCTATTTCGGTTCAACCGATGGAGTGGTCTACGCTGTTCATGGCGATAGCTCACTTAGTTTTTCACGGTGGCCCAGATGGAGAGGGAGCAATGAATCGACAGGACTCATTGATCCCTACCGCGCTTGGGCCGAAGAGCAGAATCTGTCTGACCCTGATCCCTTTGCCGATGGTGACAACGACGAGCTCGAGAATGTACTCGAATGGGCCTTTTGCACGGACCCTAAACTCGCGGGATTGAGTGACGTCAAATTTCCCTACTCAACTTTCACAAGCGAAGGCCTTCAATTGAAGGCTGGGTGGATTGTTAGCGCACGTGGATTAGGATTTGATTATTCCGATGACCTTGTCACTTGGACTTCGATGAATCTAAAGGCTCCGGACAACTACCCCTGGTATGAGTCGATGACCCAGGAACCAGCCGATGAAAAGACCTTAGTGCAGCTTCATCTCAATGCGGCTGAGTCGCCTCCCAAATTTTTCAGGCTGACAGGTAAGCAGCATTAGCCCTCACTGCTCCTATGTGGTACATGGTTGTCGTATCGATCATCTGGGCCTTTTCTTTTGGCCTGATCAAAACCTACCTAGCCGGCATGGATCCTTTCTTGGTGAGTGCTATGCGGATTGGGGTGGCGCTGATGGTCTTTCTTCCCTTTCTGCGGTTGGGAACAGTTTCATTTAATCTATTCCTAAAGTTGTTTGTCATCGGCGCCGTTCAGTTCGGGCTGATGTATGGTACCTACATTTATACCTACCAGTTTATGGAGGCGCACAAGATCGCGCTCTTTACTGTGACAACTCCGCTTATGGTCACACTGATAGACGACTTCTTGGAGAAACGGTTTCAAACACACTACTTCCTTTGTGCTGCCTTGGCCGTTGTCGGGGCGGTGGTCATTTACTACAAAACCATCGATCTTTCCGACACGCTGATAGGTATTTGCCTTCTGCAACTTTCCAACCTCTGTTTCGCTATTGGGCAGGTATTCTATCGTCGGATCATGTTGCAAAATGATGACCTGAAGAGCCGGGATCATTTTGGTGTGCTTTACCTGGGTGGATTTATTGCAACTTTGATACTGGTGTTTCTGGGAACAGATCTGGAAACCGTAAGTATTTCGATGAAACAGTTCCAGGTCATCTTGTTCCTGGGTGTTCTTGCCTCTGGGATAGGTTTCTTTCTTTGGAACTATGGAGCTACCAAGACGAATGCAGGAACGCTGGCAGTGATGAATAATCTGAAGATACCCCTGGCAGTCACCGTGAGCCTGTTGTTTTTCGAATCGGTTTCCGGTGAAGCACTCATTCGTCTTCTCATGGGCGGCGCCATTATTGTGGGAGCCGTTTATTTGAATGAGCGGATCAGCGCTCGCGTGAAGCGTGAATCTTCTTGAGGGCTTTGAAGAAATCTTTGGACCTTGCTTGGAAGGCAAAGCGCTCTTTGGCAAATGCCTTGGCGGCATCGCTCATCGCCGAACGCTTTTCAGGATTCATGTTCAATAAGTGAATGGCATCGCGGAAAGCCGCTTGTTCGCCAAAAGGTATTCCGAATCCGGATACGCCCTCCTCGAAACATTCTTCCACGCCGTTTACCAAGTAAGCGACAATAGGGAGACCGAAAGTCTGTGCCTCAACCAAAGAGTTAGGCAGCGATTCCTTATCTGAGGTATGAACCACGATGTCGTGCGACCGATACAACTCTTCCGGATGCTTGCTCCATGTAAAGGTCACCTTGTCCCAAAGCCCAAGTTCACGAGCCATAGTCTGGCAGGGCTTCAACATTTTCCCTGTGCCTGCGAACGTGCAATGCCAGTGTACACTCTCTGGCAGGCTAGCCAGAATTTCGAGTAACTCTAACTGATTCTTTTGCGGACGAAACATGGCGGTGCAAAGAAGGCGCAGTTGATCTCCCGCCTCTTCTTTTTCTTCCGCAGGCTCGGGCGAAAGCAAACATCCGTTGTGAATTGTACGAATTTTCTCCTCGGGGATTCCCCAGGGACGAATCAGTCGCTTGTGTTCAGCGTGGCTATTTGTGATGACGCCATCTGACTCTTGAAGGGCTCTTCGATAATAGGCGACTGGAGGTTTCCCTGAGCGGTAGGTAGTTACCAGTGTGATGGAAGGATGGTATTTCCGAATGGCGTGATAGTAGAGGTGAGCAACCTTGCCCATAAACACTATTACATCCGGCTTGAAGGACTTGATCTTCCCAATAATTCCTGGTGCCCATTCATCCACGCGTGTGTTGAAAGGTTGAAGGACCTTGTAGAAAGTGAACTTTGAGGAATCCACAGCTAAGGCTCCCCCAGGACGGAATACAATGACCCCCGTCTCATGACCATTTTTCTGCCCATAAGCAGCCAGAGCGAGGGTCTGCTTCTCGGTGCCTCCAATCCTCAGATGGTCCTGTAGAAATAATACGCGCATAAAAAAAATCCGCGAATTGCGGACCTTTATTTGCCACTCCAAGCTCTTGAAGCAAAGAATGGCGGAGAGAGCGGGATTCGAACCCGCGGTACCCTTGTGGGGTACGACGATTTAGCAAACCGTTGCTTTCGACCACTCAGCCATCTCTCCGTCAAAAGGTGATGTAGAATTGGAACTATTCTCCTTCAGGCAACAAGAAAAATCGAATTTTGGTGATAGATTTAGATGGGTTTAGTTCCTGCCCTCTTGATATATCTAAAATATCCTATCTACAGCCCCAGTAACCATTTGCTTCAATTTTCTGGGCCACAAACGGGGTGACGCGGGTCTTCCAACTCTCGTCCCCAGATCGGATCGTATCCGCCAGATAGGCCGAAGTGAGGGAAAGGGGTTTGGGATTGTCGGTTTCTAGAGGCAAAATGACTCCGTTTTCCCTCAGGTGGAGGTAGAGGTGTTTGAGATGATCCGCGACTTTAAGATTGTCGGCGGTTAGTAATTCTCCTGTTTCTTCATCGAGAGCCGGGAAGGCAAACATGCGGACGTTCGATTTAAACAATCGGCCAAAGGATTCTAGAATCCCGCCGGGCAAGTCGGTATAGTACTTCTGATCCACAATTTCCCTCAAAAGCGCTATACCTAATACAAAACCTACAGGGGCATGTGTATAGCGATTTAGATAAGCAGCTAATCTAAAGAATGCGCCGTATTCTGACACCATGACTGTTTTGCCGAGTGCGGTCAGGATATCCAGGCGAGCAAGAAAGTCGTCATGATCAATCCCTCCAGATCCAAGGAGATTGTTCATCGTTATCTCCATGATCTCCAGAATCTCGCTTTCCTCAAGTTCCAGATTTTGTGCAAAGGCTGCCCGAGCTGTTTCGATCATTTCCTCATTCACATTGGTCACGGGAGCAAACTTACCGCGCTCGAGAATAACCGGACGTTTATAGAGAAGCTCTGACGCGTGTTGGACGGTTCCTTGGGGCGAAAATATCACCGCACTGGTAAGCTGTTTCTCTACCAACGATAGATTGATCAAGCGATTGTCCAGGTTTGCGTAGTCAGGCCCATCAAACAGAACTACATCAATCTCCGTTCTGTTTCTAGTTAAGCCATTCATCAGGCTGTCGACTACCTTGCTGTAATCGTCGCCGAACGTCGAACAGGCCCAAAGCAAATTAATTCCCAGTGTTCCAAGAGCCTCTTGCTGTTGTAGGTTGTCCTCATCGAATAAGCGGACGTGGACTAGGATGTCACTGGGTGGAGTGCGGGGGTTCTGCTGCATTCTTACCCCAATCCAGCCATGGCCGTCTGTTTGTCTTGAAAAGGATCTGGTGGCTACCGTGGCTGCGTAGCAGAAAAACTTGGAAGATTCTCCACGTTCCTCATCCAGTCGTTCAACGATCAAATCGTATTCCACTCCGAGCATTTCACGTAATCGTTGGCGACTTACGAATTGTTCAGCTTCTCCGTAAATGGAATCGCTGACCTTCATGTCGTAGGCGGACATGGTTTTGGCGACAGTGCCTGAAGCACCGCCAACGCGAAAGAACCAGCGTGCCACTTCCTGACCGGCACCGATTTCAGCGATGGTCCCGTAGAGGGCCGGGTTCATATTCAGGTCAAATGCCTTTTGGTGGGTGTTGGTATTCGTATTTTCCATCCTGCCTGCCAAGCTAGAGGCTTCCTCCACCCGTGCAAGTCAGACTCTCTGAAATTCTCAGCTCAGTCGGTTTTTTAAACCCCTTTGAAATGGTGAGGGAAAATCCACCGTGCAATAGCTGGTAAAAGGAATATCGCACCCAGCATGTTGAGGAGAAACATGAAAGTCAGCAATATGCCCATATCCGCTTGAAACTGAAGCGAGGAAAAGATCCAAGTGGATACACCGAGTGCCAGGGTGACTCCGGTGAATACGACCGCGCTCCCGGTTCTACGAAGTGCCTTTGCCAATGCGTCTTCAAAGAAATCTCCTTGTTTGATATAGATATCCAGGCGGGCGAATAGGTAGATCCCGTAGTCAACCCCAACCCCGATGCCCAGTGCGACTACAGGCAAAGTGCTGGATTTCAAACCAATGCCCAAGAAATACATCAGTGTATAAGCCAAGATAGATACGAGGGCGAGTGGGAGGACAATGCAGAGTGCTGCTCTCCACGATCGGAAGGTAATCAAACAAAGCAGTATCACGGCACCAAATACATACATGAGGATTGGGAACTGAGCTTCTTCAACAACCTCGTTCTGAGCTGCCATGACTCCTATGTTTCCAGTCGCCAATTTAAATTCGATCTTATCAGAAGGGTTATTTTCGCGAAATCGTTTAACTGCATTTATTAAACGTTGGATGGTCTCGGCCTTGTGATCACTCAAGTAAATCATGATGGGCACTACGCTGCCATCTTCGTTCAACAATCCGCTGGTCGGTTCAAAGGGGCTAATCGCTTGGGCGATTACGGCGGGGTGCTGTGGTAATATCTGCCATTTTGGATAACCTTCGCTAAATCCAGCATTGGACCTTTTGGCGATGGAAGCGAGGTTTACCACGGATTGCACATTCGGGACATTTTCCATGTGCCATGCAAAACGATCGATGAGTTCCATCACCTCGTAGTCGATGACTCCGTCTGGTTGAGTCTCTGCAATCACTGTCACAATATCCGCGCCTATAACGAACTTCTCGGTGATGGTCTGGCTGTCCTGATTATAGCGAGAATTGGGGCGTAATTCGGGCACGCCTTGTTGCAGGTCACCTATCTTAACTTGGCTGGCATACTGGCCGCCTAGAATGGCCAGCAGGAGACTTATGAGAATGGCAAGAGTAGCAGGCTTGGCGCGAGAGATCTTTGCCAACTTGTCCCAGAGCGCTTCTGTTTTATGACGGCGTTTTAGGATCTTCTTTTTATAGCGATCCTCCAGTTTCTGATAGGATAGTAAGAGAGGTAGGAGGAGTAGGTTAGTAAACAAAATCACTGCAACCCCCAAGCTGGCAGCGATAGCCAATTCTTGAATGATTGGGATATCGATTAGGAGGATCGTCACGAAGCCAATTGTATCGGTAACCAAGGCGGCTCCTCCGGGAATTAGGAGTTGTTGAAAGCTATCTTTGGCTGCCTTGAGTCCGTTTTGTCCGGAAAAGACACCTGAGCGGAATGAGCGAACCATTTGCACTCCGTGGCTAACGCCAATGGCGAATACAAGGAATGGAACCAGGATCGACATTGGGTCGATGCCGAAGCCGAGCATTCGAAGCAGGCCCAGTTGCCAGATAACTGCGGTAATCGATGTCACCAGGGGTAGCACCGTGAGTTTAAGTGACTGGCTATAAAAGAAAACGAAAGCACCGGAGATCAGGAATGAAATCGCAAAGAATAAGAGTACGTTACCGACCCCGTCCGCAACATCACCAATCACCTTCGCAAAGCCTATGATGTTTATGGTCAGTCCAATGGATTTACCTTCTTCTTCAAACGGCTTCCTGATTTTTTCTTCGAGGTAATTTGCAACTTCAATGTAGTCGAGCTTGGCACCGGTTTGAGGATCTATCTCTTGCAGTTGAACGGCCACGCTCGCGCTTGTGTAGTCCTCCGCGACCAGCAGACCCAACTTCCCTGATTTGATAATATTCTCCCGGACTTTGATCAGATCTTCGTCCGAGCCCATGAATTCTGCCGGGACGACGTTCCCTCCGACAAATCCATCTTCAACGATTTCAATGAACCGTGTGTTGGGGGTCCAGATGGAGGTGACTTGAGATCTGTTTACTCCGGGAACGAAATACACCTCATCGGTTACTTTCCTTAACAGCTCAAAATACTCTTTCGAAAATATCGTCCCCTCCTCGAGCGTGAGTGCAATGATGACCCGGTTGGCTCCTCCAAAATTTTCCTGATGTTTAAGGAAGGTTTGGATGTATTCATGATTGGGCGGAAGGTTCTTGTTAAATCCCGCATCGACCATGGTGTTGGAAGCAAACCAGAGCATCACTAATGTGATCGCGCCAAAGATTGCCACCATCGCATTTCGCTTTTTGAAAATGGCGTCACCGAGTTTCGTAATAATGGGCAAATCACTCATTACCCGATGCAGCTTGATTTAAGGAGGCTTCCAGGGTTTGAAGATCTACAGCAAGGAATCCGTGGTTGCCGCAGAAATAAATCTTTTGGGTGTTTGGATCTTCTTGAACGGCGACCGTCCCATCGATCCCTTGTACAGGGATCGGGTAGAAGGTCATTCCCTCGTTGTTGCTCATGAGGACCTTGTCGGCCATGCTGGCCAATAGAATGTTGCCTGAGCTCAGGACGATCCCGGTTGTGAGCATCTCAGGCTCCCCATGCTTAATTTCCTCCCAACGGTTTCCGTTGTTATTGGAGCGAAAAATATGTCCGCGCAATCCAAAGGTGAGTAGGGTGTCCTCGCTGATGCATAATAGATCGAACAAGGATCCTTCGTAGGGGAATTTTAGCGTCTTCCAACTACGGCCTTGATTGGTTGAGCGAAGTATTTGCCCCATTTCTCCGGCGATAAACAAGTCCCCATTGGGGCTTTCTTTTATCGAATAAAAATGGGGATCCAGATCGTTGATATACTCATCCTCCAGACTGGTCCCTGCTTCCATGGTTTTTGAATACTGGCCGTAGGAGCCGACGAAGAAGCCTTTCCACTCGTCAAAGAAATATGCGTCGAAGTAACTGGCCTCAGGATCGGGCTCTGCGAGGTGCGTCCAGCTATCGCCTCCATCGGTCGTTGATAAAATGACACCGGAGTGCCCGGAGGCCCAGCCATGTTTGTCATCCGCAAAGAATACATTCGTTAAAGTAGTGCGGGTGGGGGTTGTAACTTGTCGCCAGGATTCACCTCCATCTTTACTTTTTAGGATATGCCCTCTTTCTCCGACTACAATGATCTCATCTTTAATGATAGAAATATCTAGCAGCAGCGAGGAAGGTGAGAGCTCCATTCGCTCGGATGGGCTTTGCTCAGGAGTACTCCCAAACACCAAAGGTATCACCATAAGAGATACCACTAACCACCCAAGATACTTTAAGGAGCTTGGGTAGTGATTTGGACTGAATAGGAGAGAAGACATTAAGTTACTTGGTTGGCCAAGTAACAGCGGAAACTCTCCAATGTCAAAGCTCTGATCTAACGATGACCTTCGCGACGTAGTGATTGTGCACTGAACTCTGATTCGGAGATCTTTGCATTGAAGTCATACATCTTCATTTCATTGTCTATGCCACCCGCGTTGTAACGGCCTGAGAAAAGGTCCATATGCAATTCGAGAGTAGTCCAAAAAGTCAGTTCATCGTAGTAGTTGATGGAATGTCCTTCTGAAACACGCCAAAGCTCACCACGGCCATCATACTGATCAGCTACTTGAATCTGCCATGAGTCTTCGTCTATGTAGAACGTGCGTTTGGCATAAACGTGGCGGGTTCCATCTTTGAGCGTTGCTTCTACAACCCAGCAACGGTGCAGCTCGTAGCGAGCCAGATCCTGGTTGATGTGAAGGGGATTGAGGATGTCCTTGATCTTCACTTCATCGCTGTGGAGATTGTATGAGTTGTAAGGAATAAGAAACTCTTTCTTGCCAACGAGTTTCCAGTTATAGCGGTCGGGTGCGCCGTTATACATGTCGAGTTGATCACTTGTGCGAAGACCGTCAGCTGCTGTTCCAGGATTGTCGTAGGCAACGTTTGGAGCACGTCGTACCCGTCTTTGACCTACGTTATAGGTCCAAGCACGTCGGGGCTCTTTGACTTGGTCGATGGTTTCGTGAACCACGAGCAATGAGCCTGCCAAGCGAGCGGGGGCTACTACTTTTTGTTTATAATAAATGAGTACGTTGTTCAGGTTTTCCTCTGTCTGCCCTGGGGTGTTGTAATTGAAAAGAAACTGATCGTCGATATTGACGAGGGTATAGCTTCCTGAACGGGTAGGGGAGGCTTGTGCCGTGTAGCGCTTCGCTGAATTTCCGCGGTAGCGTGTCAAGTGATTCCAAACGACTTCCAATCCATTTTGTGGAATTGGGAATGGGATTCCAATGGCGGCTCCTTGTATTCCATTGCCACCTTCTACCATGGATGCGTTGGTCGCATTGCGCTTTGTTTCGTCGTAAATGCTTTGTGGATTTGAAGCTGATCGACGAGAAGGATATACTACCATCTTGTAGGAATCTGGATACGTCTTGAGTAGCGCCTTGTGGCCTTCAGTCAGCTTGTCGGCATACTGTCCCATATTCTGGGCTGTCACCGTATAAAGTGGGCTATCTCCTGAGTATGGATCTATGTGATGCATACCTGCTTTATATCCTGCAGGTGCTTCGGTGATACCACCGTCCCAACTTGGAATGGATCCGTCAGAGTTGCCTGCTTTCTCAGCGCCTAACGGGGTGAGTTCATTTCCTAAGCGGGCTGCTTCAGATTGGGAAACTTTTGCCAGTGAAAAGGTGCTACTCAAAAAAGTAGCAGCAATAAGTGAAATCAGTGTTTTGGTTCCTGTCTTCATGGGTGTGGGTGGTCAGGCGTTTAGAAGGAGTATTTAACCGTGGCGGATAGAAAATCGCGATCGGATAGCAAGTTGCGGTTTCCAGCTCCTGAGAACTGGGTGAAGAGTAGGTCTGCACCCCATTGGCTTAGGTAATCGAATTTTAGACCCAATGTCATGGACTTGCGACCTTCCTGGAAGTTTAGGATGGGGTTTGGAGTAATACCATTCACATCGTGAGCAAACTGCAGGATGGGAGATACATTCACTCCTGCGAATACATCACTGTAATCAAGTTGCAGAACCGTGCGGTAGCCCCATGACGAAGAGGTTGCGAAATAGGCTGGATTTTCCGTTACCGGCTGAATTCCCATTTGGGTGGCCAGTTCGCTAGCAGTAGTAAATGTGCCAGGACCGTCGAAAGGAATGGTCGTATCGCTCAAGCCGGGAACGTTGGTGTAGCCCGCTTCTGCGATGAAGATTAATTGGTCAGCGCCCAGTGTTGGCCCAAACGCTCGGATAGTAGACAGTTGGAACTGATACACATCTTTTTCGCGATAGCCTTGGATGCGTTCACCGAGACGATTCCAATAATTCCCGAAATTATTAATCGGAGCGAACATCGGGTTTACGGCAGAAAGAGCGGCGTAGAGCGTGTCTACGTCATCAAGGGCAAGGGGTTGGTTAGGTCGGTAGGAGAGTTCTCCTTGGAGGGTCCAACCTGTGGTTCCGATATCAGTATTGAAGCTAACACCGTAAAGGTCGATGTCTTCTGGGTATTCTGATTGGTAGCGGGCCGTAGCAGCTGCATCAAAAAATGCAAACTGTCCGGCTGCTTCCAGGGCTGCTTGACTGTCTGGTGCGGTCAGGATGGCGAGTTGCTCGGGTGGAACTGCTTCAGGGCCGAACGTTCTTACGGCGGTTGCGAGTCCCCAGAGTCCGGCTGCCTGCTCTACAGCGACTGCAGGAGGCATACCTCCCAGAACAAATACGGTTGTGAGAGGGCCCGAGAGGTCTGGGTTAATATGTTGAGTGGGTGTAATGGCGCTTACAAGCGGGACTCGGCTATGGTTTTTTATAGCGTAGAATCCAAATTCTGTATTGTTCAACTCGGGAACCAAGACGCGGACGGCCACACCAAACTGACCAGAGTCAGAAGCAAGCACGTTTGGCCCGCGTGGGACGAAGCCAAAGGGCGCATCTTCAGATACGGCGCCGAAACCCAAGTAAATGCGATCTGAACCACGGCTTACCACATCGTTGGTGCTAAAGTAGGTTCCGCGTGGATCGATAATGGTTTCTTTCCATTTGAACTGGTAGAAGGCTTCGAAAGTAACGTTTTCGGTGAGACCGATATTGACACTAGCCATTGGGACTGGCTTTAGGGCTTCTTTTAATTCTGCACCTGGTATCCGTAATTTACTTACGTCTACTGGGTTAATTGAATTGATCCCGTTTTGGATGAAGATACTTTCACCCCAGCTGAGCACTTGGCTTCCGAGACGGAGGTCTATCGGAATGTCGCCTGCATCAATATTAAAGTAAACAAAGGCATCCAGAATCTCTGAGTCGCTGCCCACCTTGTCGAGGGCAAGTTCACTCAGGGGGCGGAAGGCCCGGTTGCCGTCTTCATTTTCCCAGTCGTAGAAACTGGTCATGCGGACGAAAGCGCCAAAGTTGTCCCCAGCGATCTCAAAATCGTTGGTCATTTTGACGGCTTTTGAGAACCAACCTCTTTCATAATTCAGATTTCCATCATCAACATTGATAGAAACTTGGTTCCCGCCATTGGGCAGGCCAAAAAAATCAGGGTCGGGATCAGAAGTTCGATAAGAACCACCAATCGAAAGTGTCGTATCGAGTTGAGCGGTCAGCTCTCCCACTTCGAAGACAAAGCCGCGAGTAGTGATGGAAGAACTTAATAGCAGGATTAACGCTATGCCTGACAAGTAAGACCAGGTGATAATTGGACGATGTTTCATTTCAGAGCAGGTTGGATGAACCTAGCAGTTCATAGGAACTACTTATATAAAAAGGAGAGATAAAATAGGTTGGCTTTTGTGGTCAGTAAATCCGCAGGATGGGAGAATGGATGCTGTTTCTTGTGTGTGGTAATAAGGACTAAATAAGGATCGTTGTGCAGTTTTCACATATGAGTGAAAATTGAGAACTGGCTGAAAAATGCTAGTTTACACGCTTTTGACAGACAAATTGCCAAATTCGCCGATATGCGCCTGTCCGATTGAGAACTGGCACGCATATAGAAAACCAGTTTCCAGGCTGTGCGAGTACTAGAAATCAGGATTTCGTAGCTCGATTTGGTGGGCTCGTTATACCTATTTGGGGGAGTATAGCCTGTCTCTCCCACCTATCCTTTCGGGGAGATGTCCAGAAAAGTGTCTTAAGGGCGTTGAGGCTCTGGCTGGGTATTCACGTGTGTCAGCCCATTGGGGTTATCAAAAATGTCAGGGTGTAGGGCTGCTGCAATTTGTTCCAGGGCGATAATATGTCTGGGACCAGGTATTGCCAGAGTATCTCCGTCCATGAGGTAGACTCGATTATTCTTAAAAGCGGGGATTTGAGACCACATCGGATCTTTAGCCAGCTCTTTTACGCCCTGCCCATCAGCTGCTTGTGTGGAAATGAGAATAACCTCCGGTTGTTTTTGAAAAAGTGCTTTAAACGAAAGGGTGGGCGATTGAGAGGAGCCATCTTCCATCATGTTTGATCCGCCGGAGATAGAAACTAACTCATCGATGAAGGAGCCGGCGCCTGCTGCTCGCAATGGATCAAGGGAGTGTAAGACCGCTGTTGATAGCGGCGTAGATTCTTCCAATGAGCCTATTTCAGCTTCGATGGTGGTTCGTTTCCGCGTGAGCCAGGAGATCAGCGTCTGTACATCTCCCTCGGCGTTTAAAATTTTTCCCAGTATTTCAAGATCGCGGAGAACGGCATTCCAATTCTGAAGATCAAATACCACGATGGAGAATCCTTGGGCCTCGAGTTTGGCGATCTGGTGCGCCTCCATCTTCTTACTCACGAGTATTACGTTCGGCTTCAAAGCTACCAGTCGCTCAGACATTATGCTTTTTGAGCTTCCCAACACTTCGATCTCGAGAGCAGCCTCAGGAAACTCACACGCTTCGGATCGTCCGATTAACAAATGACCTCGATCCAGCGCGAAAATGTATTCGGTTACGCTAGGAACCAGGGATACAATCTTGATCGCTGAGTGCTGTAATGCAATGGGTTCTCCTCTTGCATCCTCAAAGTTGATAGAGTCCGAATAATATACATTTGATGAATCCTTACTCGATTCATAGGGCTTCTTTTTACAGGAAGCTGAGAAGATGACGCTCAAAGTAATGAGCGGGAAACAAAGGATCCGATTGAGAGATTTCATTCAAGCACCTGGACTCTACTTCCCAGGCGTATTGCTTTCGAAACGGTCCCAATTAGCGATGAGCTCGTTGGCTACTGTACTACCCACTTTGTAAGCGGCTTCTTTTGCGGGTATGCTTTCTGCAGGGTAGTGTGCTGTGCTCGACCAGGCTGCATCTTCTCCGGGGGGAGGAGTTGAGAAATTGCTGGCGGTCCGTAGAACCAGAATCCGTTGAGTATCTACCAGCCCAGTACGAGACATACGGTGCAATGCGGTGAGTGTGCCGTTGTCTTCCATGTTCGTGGTCATGAAGTTGGCCTCTCTGTCAGAGTGAAGTTTCATCCAGTTATTGGCCCACTTGTTTAGAAGTTCACCGTGCCAGTAGGTGCTTGAGCCAAGGGTATCCCCGATAAGGACTTTCGGAGGACGTGTAGCTTCTGGGAGGCCTTTGAACTTTTTTCGAAAAGCTGCAATTTCCGGGTCATCACCCAAATCAATGTCCTTCGTTAGTGAGTAGGCCCAGTCCACCAGGTCGGAATTGAGGCGAAAGGAAATGGTCTCAACGGTCCAGCCATCTTCCAATGTGTCCGGCTCTCTTGCACCCAGGGCAATGAATCCATATTCCCAATCTTCTGGGATTTCGCGGGCATCGATTTCGTAAGCCAGGTCACCGTCCACTACCCATTTGGCCCAAATAGCATCTCCTAGCGCGGCGTCCGCAGGGTCAGCCCCTCCGATACCGGCAATGATCCAGTATGCTTTGGAAAAATCAAACCGCGGGTCCATTCCGAGTGCCATGATACTTGCTGTGGCATTGGTGACTCCGCCTCCAGTGCAAGTTAGTAGCGTTCCGTCGTTTCGATAGTAAAGATCATGGAGTCCCAGAGGGAAATTCATCCGTTCGTCAAACCCACCACGTTCAACCCAAAACTGCATTTCTCCTGGTTGGTCGCCTGTATGCTCTCCATTTTCAAACATCGAAACAATCACCACTTTGATGGGGATCTTGGATTCTGCGAAAATAGAAAGGGTTGAGACGGCGGCAATGAATGTGCCCCAAATGAGAAATTTAATCGATGCTTTCATAGGAATGAAGGGTAGCACAAACGGTATCATGACCAATGTCGATTCTAGTCGTTCAATCGTTTAGGATTAAAGTCCACCAATAAACTGACCAATGAGTGAGGAATCATGAGCAGTATCAATGGCAGGAGGCATCCGAGAGAGGCTGAACGGAAGGTCTGTCCCGTATACAATTGCCAGGCGAACCATAGCGCCATTGCAAATCCGGCCAAAAATGTCATGAGGTTAGTGCGTTGAAAAAGATTGGGCAGGGCCCTCAGGATTCCTCTCGTATCGAGCAAGCTTCCTCGCTCCTCTGGTATGTATGCCGATACGCGAGTCATATGCCTGATTGCATGTAGTATAAGGAAGTAGAACGTCAGGCTCAGTATCGGATGGATCC
The DNA here is from genome assembly GCA_938075565.1 of uncultured Opitutales bacterium. Classification (GTDB taxonomy): domain Bacteria; phylum Verrucomicrobiota; class Verrucomicrobiia; order Opitutales; family UBA2995; genus UBA2995. The sequence continues at coordinate 28,219 of CALJGU010000092.1, forward strand.
ACATAAAGGTTACCAGGAGGAGTAACGATTCAACTCCATGTGCGGCCATGGACCGTGGTAAGCCTCGCCCTTCGATGAATTTGTTGGCCAGGAAGGAGAGGAGCTCCAGGAAAAGAGCGAAATAGAGTAAGTATTTAGAGAATGAATACAGCGTCGATAAGATGTGGCTATGGTCAACTCGGAGGATCGTCAGGATGACTTCCTGCGTCTCGAGTGGTTTGAAATAGAGTGGCGCTATAAAGACCAGCATGCCTCGGCCTACAGATCCTATAACCCATGCAGGTCCTCTCTCAGGATATAAATAGAGAGCATCCATGCTTCCCCAGTGCCAGATGATCAGTCCGGTAAATAGTGCTACGACGAAATTGATAGAAATTAGGCTCAGCGCCCAAACGATTCCGCCCACCAAAAACAGGAAACAAAAGACTAACAGCCAATAGGCTGGTCGAATTCCCCAAGGTGGATTCAAGATCCAAGCTGGTAAATACATATCCGATGATCCATGGGGAATCGTGAATACTACCAAGCCAAAGAGAAAAAATATGAGTTGTATGGCTTGGGCTGAATCTAGAAAGAGCCAACTTACCGCCCAGAACCCCACATAGAGCAGCCAAAGCCATTTTCTCTCCCATACCGGATTGACGAAGGTGTCGATGAGTAAAATGCGTAGCATGGGATCTAAAGAATAACCAAGAATTCAACTTACGGGAATTGTTGGTCTCCGTCCAACTCATTATATGCGGGATTATTGGCTTTCGGTATTCCATTGTTGAATGAAGTTCACTTGTCTACTGCTGTGAGTAATTTGAAGGACCAGTTTTTCCTGCCTGAGACGATCAGGAAGCTAGGCAATAACCTAGAAACCGTGCATGCTGGCTTCTCTGCTCAGGACTTCGTTTCCACAGTTTTATCAGATCCTTGGGATTCGCTGGAGTTAATGGATAGAATGCGAAGGGTGGCTGATTGTGTGAGGGAGCATCTTCCCGATGATTATCCGGAAGCCCTAAATATTTTGAGATCGGCTGCTGCAGGGATTGAAGGATTCGACTCCCTTGTATTTCCGGACTTTGTCCAACGCTATGGGCTGGAATATCCGGATGAGTCCATTGCGGCACTGCAGCACTTCACCGAGTTGTGTTCTTCGGAATTTGCTGTGCGTCCTTTTATTATGCAGTACCCGAAACGTATGTTCAAGCAATTGAAGCGTTGGGCCAAGTCCAAGAATCAACACCACCGGCGATTGGCTAGCGAAGGGTGTAGACCGAGGCTGCCTTGGGCCGCAGCGCTAAAAGATCTCAAGAAAGATCCCACGCCCATTTTCGCTATTCTGGAAATCTTGAAAGAGGACTCTGAATTGTATGTCCGCCGATCAGTTGCCAATAACCTCAATGATATCAGCAAGGATCATCCGAATCGGGTGATTGAATTGGCCAAACGCTGGAAGGGTAATTCGGAGCACACCGATTGGATAATTAAGCACGCCTGCCGAACATTGTTGAAACAAGGTCGAACCGAGGTTCTTCAGCTATTTGGCTTTTCTTCACCTGATTCCATTCATGTAGCTCCTCTGGAATGGGACCGTAAACAAATAGCGATTGGCGACTCGATCGTATTCAGCTCCAAAATACAGACTTCTAAAGCCTCACTGGGAAAACTTCGATTGGAATACGTCGTTCACTTTGTGAAGAAGAACGGCACTACTTCTCCCAAGGTCTTTCACATTTCAGAGCGAATGGAGCAGGCTAAAGAAATGTCTATAGAAAAACGTCACCGCTTTGCCGATCTTTCGACCCGCAAGCATTATCCCGGGACTCATCGCTTTGAGTTGCGCGTGAATGGAGTGGTGAAATCTGAAGGTGAAATTGAATTGGCCTAGAGTATCGACTTTCCGTGCGATCGTCATAACCCTTGATCTATGAAGCTATTGATTGCCCTGTCATCTCTCCTCTTGCTAATTGCCTGCAGTCCTGCGGACGAAGAAGTCACCCGTCTGGTAATAGCCGCCGAGGGAGGCAAGCAGGTTGCGATTGCTGACTCAGCAGGAAAGGTCTTGTGGAAACACCCGATCAAGCAAGTACACGATGTTCATTTGCTCGAGAATGGAAACATCCTGGTGAGCAACGGTTGGACCAAAGTGATGGAGTTAAATTTAGCCGGGGAAACTGTTTGGGAATACGACAGCAGTAAAACGGAAGGTTTCAATGGACAGAAAATCGAGATTCACGCCTTTCAAAGATTAGCCAATGGCAATACTATGATCGCCGAAAGTGGGATCAGTCGGATTGTAGAAGTAGACAAAAGCGGTAAGCTGGTATCCGAAATACCTCTACAGGTAAAAGACCCGCACCCACATCGGGATACTCGGCTTGTTCGGAAACTCGATAATGGAGACTACCTGGTCAGCCATGAAGGAGAGGAGAGAGTAGCTCGTTACAATATGGCAGGAGAAATCGTATGGAACTTTCAAGTCCCACTCTTCGATAAGGAACCGGCCAAAGGGCATGGCCCGGAAGGGTACGGAGCAAAAACTTTTTCAGCAATGGTCCTCCAAAATGGAAACTACCTCATCGCAACCGGAAACGGCCATAGTGTCCTCGAAGTCACTCCAGAGAAAGAGATCGTCTGGCACCTATCACAGAACGAGATTCCTGAAGTTACCCTGGCCTGGGTGACAACGCTTCAGGAACTCCCCAATGGTAACCTCGTCATCGGCAATTGCCATGCCGGCGAGGAGAATCCTCAGATTATTGAGATCACTCGGGATAAAGAACTCGTCTGGAGCTGGTACAATTGGACGGAGTTCGGCGACGCGTTGTCCAACAGTTTGGTGGTCGATGGGCAAAGAGCGGCAGACCTTCTTAAGAACCTCTAGTTATTTTACCGGGTAGGATTCTCATACCAAATGAGGCCTAGGCCTCTTTTTCCGCCGGAGGCGTTATTGGCCTCTTCGGTATTGACGATGTCCAGGTCACCGTCGGCGTCGACGTCGAGGAGAAGGTTGAGGTCGAACTTGATACCCTCCGGGCCACTGACGTCGTGGGTAGTCCAGTCGGGGTTGTCCCAGTTTTTCTGATACTCAAGCCAAACCACTCCGCTTTTGCCATCGTCAGCGTGTTCGGTGCTCAGGACCAGGTCGGTTTGACCGTCCAGGTTGATGTCCCCTGCTGAGAGCGCCTTTGCTCGGCCCATGTTAGGTGGGTATTGGATTGAAAGTTCTTTCCAGTTTTTCCGATCCTTGGTTTGGAAAGTGGAGATATGACCTTCCTGGTCGATGTAGTAGGGAACTACGATTTCTTCGATGCCGTCCTGGTCGAAGTCGACCGTATCGATTAACATTGCTTCGTCGATGTGCTGCGCAATCCAATGATTCTCCCAGGGTGCGGTTAATGCCTTTGATTCCTTACCTGGATTCTCAAGCCAGCGGATGCCCGAGTCCTTACTTTTGCGGTCGGATAAGAGAATATCTTCATCCCCATCGTTATCCATGTCTTTTGCAATGAGTGACATGGTCCAGCCAGCCGGATTAATTGGATGGAAGTTCCACGCTTCGAGTGCTCGAGAATCAGCCGGACTCTGTAACCAGCCGATTTTGGCATCTGGGCCTTTTCCTCCGACTACGATGTCGAGGCCGTGTTTGCCATCAATGTCCATCGCAATGGCAAACATCCACATGCTTCCATCTTCAAATAGCGTTTCAGTTTTCCACAGTTTGGAATCATTGTAGTTCTTTGGATCTGAGGGCCCCCAATGAATGACCACCTCTTTGTTCTTCCCTTCCGTTGAGCTGATCACATCTACGAATCCATCTCGATCGACATCCACTAGAAGGGCATCTTCAACCGATGGAGCTGGTCCGGCCTCCACGATCGTCCAAGATGGTTTCTGATTTTTCTCCCGGTTCATCAGGTAAAGTCGACTGACTCCACCTTGCTCCCAGCCTGCAACGATGTCTTGTAAACCGTCTCCATTTACATCCATGCTTCGTGCCCCGTCGGCTCCCAGTGAGGTGTTGTCGATTGTATGCCTAGTCCATGAGTTTGAAGCTTCCTTTCCATTGCTCCCATGGGTGAGAAAGGAATGAGCAAGGAGAATGAATGCTACTCGGATTAGAGTTTTCATGTTGGAATCCGTGGCTGAGTTTCAACTTAACCTGGATTGTAATCGGGGTTGAGCTTGGTGGGAATCACCGCCCGGGTATTCTTCTGCCAGGCTTCGAGCTCAGCCAGCATAGATTCGACTTTGTCGGGATTTGATTTCGCTAAGTCATTCTCTTCCCCGATGTCGTGCTTGAGATTGTACAATTCAACCGAATCAGTTTCGAAAAACTGAATGAGTTTCCAGTCACCTTTGCGAATGACGCTGCAAGGGGTCGCTCGCCAGTAAGGTTTATCGGTGCCGTACACATTGACCACTTGGTTGTAATCAGTCCCTTGAAGATAAAGTGGATAGTGCCAGAAGATGGATCGATTTTTTGTCTTTCCCCCTTTGATTAGAGGAACAAACGACTGGCCATCCACCGGTTGGTTGTTGGGAAGCCGTGCGCCTGATAGCTCAGCGAAACTAGGCATGTAATCGACACCGGTGATAGGGGTATCGCATACGGATCCTGCTTCGATGACCCCTGGCCAACTCATGCAATTGGCCACTCGAATGCCTCCCTCGTAAAAAGCGCCTTTAGCTCCTTTTAGAGGATCACACCAGGTGGCAAATGAAGCTCCGCCGTTATCAGATGTAAATACGATGAGTGTGTTTTCAAGTAGTCCGGCCTCTTTGACGGCCTGACGAATCTGTCCGACACCTTTATCGACCGCTTCAATCATAGCTGCATAGGTAGTATTCCATTCTCGATCCCAATCACCGCCTGCCAGCTTCTTATCGTACTTGGCTTTGACGTGGTCGTGAGCACGGATGGGCGAATGCACATCCCAATAGCACAGGTAGATGAAGAACGGATCATCTTTGTTCTTTTGAATAAACTTCATGGTGCCCTCGCTGAGTGTCTCGGTAACTCCCACTTTTCCGTAATAGTTTTTAACCGGGCCGCCGATGCCGTTAGGATCACTGACGTCAAAGCCCTGAGTGTCAGGACCCATATGCCATTTTCCGAAATGAGCGGTTCTGTATCCAGCAGTGTTCATGACCTCCCCGATAGAAGTGACGGAAGGGTCCAAAGTCAGTTTTGATGGCATGACTCCTTCACCTTTTTTGTCACCTTTGCGTGGCACGAGGAACTTCATGTATTCCTTCTTCCCCTTTGCTTCTGCACCGGGAGTCCACATTTGCGTGCGGGTAATATACATGCCGCTGATGATGCAAGCGCGGGATGGCATGCAGTTGGAGGCTCCGGGGTAGGCTGAGGTAAATTCCATGCCTGAAGCTCGCATGGCATCGATGTTGGGAGTCTCGTAGAACTTGGCTCCGTTATAGCCCACATCCGACCAACCAAGGTCGTCCGCCATGATGTAAATGATGTTTGGCTTCTCGGGTAGTGATTGAGCCGTCAGCGTCGTAGCAACGCAGGCTATTATAAGGGTCAATAATCGCATAGGGTAGTTGAAGTAGGGTTAACTCAAATCCTTCTAGCTGTGATTTTCTAGGGTCTGGGTGAT
>CALJGU010000093.1 GCA_938075565.1 uncultured Opitutales bacterium
GCTTTTTTGAAAGCATCAGACTCTTTAATCGTCCGGTAAAGAGGAAGAAAACTAAGCACATCATGCCCCTGCTTGGCAGTATGATGTGTGAGAGCTCCGACTACGTCAGCCAGTCCACCCGTCTTAACGAAGGGTACCTGTTCACTGCTTATGTGAACTATTTTCATATTGGCTACGTTGAGTCATCGAGAGTTATTAGCCAAGCAAAACGAAATCAAATTTATGAAATTTAAGAAACACGTTTTAGAACTCCTTAGTTCACCTGATTATATTCCCCTTTCCTCCAAGGCTATTGCCTCGACATTGAGCATAAAAAACAAGTTTATGCGCAAGGAATTGGACCAGGCACTGGGGCATTTATTATCACGGGGTCAGATCGTCCGCATTAAGAACGGACGCTATATTATACCGACAGATGCTGACTTGCTCAATGGCATCATTCGATTCCGCCAGAGCGGAAGCGCCATTTTGTTACCCGATCCAGTACCAGGCGGGAAACTCCCAGCTCCCCTGCCCATTCGGTCAGAGGACACAGGAGTGGCCCTTCATGGAGATCGGGTGGTTGTGCGAAAGATGACCACGCCCAAGCGCCTGTATGGACGAAGAAAAGGCGGAAGACGCTTGTCCAAGGAAAAGGAAACAACGGGGAGAGTCATTGAAATAACGACCCGAAAGAACCCAAACATGGTCGGAACACTAAGGAGAGCTCAGTATTTCTGGTATGTAGTACCAGACAGTCCACAAATCCATAAGGACATCGTGGTAAAGTCTCCCAAGAAATCTGGATTGGAACCCATCCCTTCAGTTGGAGACAAGGTCACCGTCAAGATGGAAGCCTGGGAAGACCGTAATATGAGCCCAGAAGGAACCATTATCGAGGTGTTGGGTAAAACTTTCTCCCCCGGAGCGGAATACAAAGGGGTCCTGAGAAAGTTCAATCTACAGCCCGAGTTTCCAGCTGACGTATTAGCAGAAGTCAAAAACCTGGCCAAAACCGTTCAAAAGGAGGACCTCGTCGGTCGCGAAGATTATACAAAGAAGTTTACCTTCACCATCGATCCGGATGACGCGAAAGACTTTGATGACGCTCTGTCAGTTGAGTATGTGGACAATGGAAATATTCGAATCGGCGTTCACATCGCCGATGTAGGAGCTTACGTAAAACCTGGCACACGCTTAGATAGCGAAGCCACCAAACGAGGGAATTCAACCTACCTCGTAGGCACCGTGATACCCATGCTACCTGAGCAGCTCTCAAATGGCTTATGCAGTTTGAAGGAGGATGTCATCCGTCTAACCAAGAGCGTTGTATTTACCTTTTCTCCCGAAGGGAAGGTTCGCCGGGTAAACTATGCGAACTCCTACATTCGAAGCCGCAAACGCCTCACCTACAAACAAGCGTATGTGCTAATGAAGGAAGACGATATCCAGGCGGCTCGAGATCTCCCACTCCCACCAAAGCACCAGACGGGATCCACCGGACGTGCCTTGAAGGAGTTGTCGAACAAAGAGCTCGTTGACCTGCAGAAAGCCATACGCAGTTGCTGGTCAATCGCCACAGCACTGCGAAAGAAACGATTCGAGCGAGGTAGTCTCGATCTCGACATGCCTGAGGTAAAAATCTACGTCGATGAGAAGGGCTATGCAGATCGTATGGAACGAGTAGAAAATGATGAAAGCCACCAGTTGATTGAAGAATTCATGCTCGCTGCCAATGAAGGAGTTGCCCGTGAGCTCCGTAAGAATAACTTTCCAGCGATCTACCGAGTACACGAGAAACCCGATGAACAAAAATTATATGAGCTTTCCGAAACGATGCTCACTTATGGACTCGATACCGGCGATCTAAACAGCAAGCGCGAAGTAGTAAAGTTGCTCGCAGCGATCAAGTCCCACTCCTATGGCTACACACTCCGCATCCAGTTTTTAAGGTCACTGAGGCAAGCCTGCTACATGGCAGAACCATTGGGACACTATGGCCTGCACAAAAGCAATTATACGCATTTTACTTCTCCTATCCGACGCTACTCAGATCTCATCGTTCATCGAATCTTTGAGAACTACCTGGTTCGCCATCGCGGCCAACCTGAGTTGCCAGGACAACAGATCAGATACAAACAATCTAGGCTCGTAGAGATCGCCCAACAAGTTACCTTGCGGGAACAAAACAGCACGGAAGCAGAAAGAGAATCGGTCAAAATCAAGCAACTCGAATTCTTTGAGCGAGAGGTTGATAAAAAGGAGAAAACCATTTTTGACGCCGCGGTGTTGGAGATCAAAAACCACGGGTTGTTTGTCGAGTTGAAGGAATCATTGGTATTCGGACTACTACCGACCTCCAGTTTGAAGGACGACCTTTACCATGTCTCGCAAGACGGAACCGAACTTTTCGGACGAAGAACCAAGAAGCGCATTCGGGTGGGAGAAACCATCCAAGTCTTTGTCTCCAAAGTAGACAGATTCAAACGACTCATCGACTTCAATCTGGCAAATATGGAGGTCACGCAAGAGAGGCCAAAAGATAAGCCAAAAGAAAGACAAGCACGTCCCAAAAATAAGAAACGAAATAGAAGTCGCAAAAAGTAAGGTCATCAAACTTTTGGATCTGCGACTAAGATTTTGAAGAAAGCTTTGGATTGCCTTCAATCCAAGGAACTCACAAAACAACCACTATGGATCATTACAACTTTCATAAACGACTTAAGGAAATCTGGCAAAACGGTTATGACAACTATCAAGCAGGCGGTCGCGAACCGGGTGCCTATTTGACAGATGACGACCAGGCATTCCTGGCCGACATCGGTGCAAACCAACAAGACGTATATGACGCCACCGACGATTGTATCCGCTATGGCGGACCCGATTGGGAAACCTTCCTAGCGGTTCAAGTCCTTCGCTTTAACTACTTCAAACTAGTAATGAAGGGCGAACCAGGAAGCTACATTCGCCCCATGGACGAATACACACCCAAACAAGGTGAAATAAACGGAATTCCCTGGCTTCCTCGCATCATTGAAAAGGCGCAGCACAAACTACGTGGTGAGCTCGAGCCCGATGTCATGTACGGCTGCGGAGGAGACAGAGACTTCTTTCAGAAGCATAATCTACATGCAGCTCAATTCCTTCAGCTAGTCTGGAACAACTTCGATGATCCTCAAACCATAGCCAGCTACCTGGAAGAGCACTCCCCTATCCTACAAAAAGCGTGAAGGCACTTGCCGACACTCCGGGAGTTATTTTTAGTTCAGATCATGGAGAACGAGGTTTTACCGGTTACCATCAAAGGGCTCATTCCCACCAGCACAGGTGTGGCTGTTTTCTTGGGCACAGAGGATAAGACCTTTGTCATTTATATCGACCCGGCTGTGGGACAATCACTGTCGTTGGCCATAAATGACGTCAAACGCAGCAGACCTCTCACCCACGACCTGATCAGCCACATACTGATGGGACTGGAAGCGAAGCTGGACCGTATCATCATCAATGATGTCGATGCTGATAAATTCTTTGCTCGCCTAATCTTAAACATGGAAAACGAACTGGGGAAAAAGATTATCGAAATCGATTCTCGCCCCAGTGATTCATTAGTTCTGGCGGTGCAAAACAAACGACCCATCTACGTCTCGCAAAAAGTATACGATTCAGTGGACGACATGACTCAAGTCTTCGAAGATATTAAAAATCGAAACGAAGAAAGCGACAATCCGGGTCCAGAAATTTAAGCTATTTCGATGTCTCGGCCGCTGCCAGAACCGATCCTCCCAGATCAACCATGTACCGCCCTTGCTCCCATGCAGGACGTTACTACCTGGGAGTTCATGAAAGTCGTTCATCAATTTGGTTCTCCTGATTATTACGTCACTGAATATTTTCGCGTTCACGAAACTTCCAAGCTGGAGAAGCATATCCTGTTTTCCATCACCGATAATCCAACCGATCGCCCGGTATTTGCTCAGTTGATTGGAGAAAACCTCGATTACTTAAAACGAACCGTCGAGGACTTGGCTGCTCACCCGATCGCCGGCATCGATATCAACCTCGGTTGCCCTGCCCCAAAAGTATACAAGAAGAATGTAGGCGGTGGCCTTCTACGTGACCTCGATCAAGTGGATAAAATCTTCGGTCTCTTGAGAGAGATTTCACCACATCGATTTACGGTCAAAACACGTATCGGCTTTGACGATACTCAACCTTTCGAAGGCCTCCTGGATCTTATAAACAAGCACGATGTGGATATGTTTAGCC
>CALJGU010000094.1 GCA_938075565.1 uncultured Opitutales bacterium
GTTCATCCCCTTCGATTCCCTCAATTCCGTAGTGCAAAGCAAGCTCACGATTCAGGAAGGAATAGTCGGCGGACAGGAATTCACCCGGAGACAAATTTCGATCCAGGATATGTCGAAAAAAGGTTTCCGTTTCGCCAAAGAAAGCACTCTCAATATTATCCCGGTGATAAACTCTAAAATCTGCAGAGACCGGCATCTCTCCCAGATTATCCGAATCCAGCCACCGTCTTATAAAGTTGGATACAAAGCGATCAGACTTGGAATCGCTCAACATACGTGTTGCCTGTCTCGCCAGCACCTCGGGATCTTTCAGTTTTCCCGATCTTGCCAGGCTCAGCAATTTGTCATCTGGAGAAGACGACCACAGAAAGTAGGATAATCGGGAAGCCAGTGAATAGGCATCAAGCTCTCCATCCCCTTCTGAAAGATAAATGAACCCAGGTGAGCAAAGTATGGTTTGAAGACCAAGCTGCAACGCCTCCAATGGTTTCATTCCCGCCTCAAGCTTATCAACAACCATAGACTCAATAGGAGAAAGCTCATTACCCTCCAATGGGCGGCGAAAAGCCAACGATGCAAAATAGCGCATTCGATCGAGAATAGTGTTCCGGTTCAGGTCTTTCGGTTCTAAATCTCCATAAAGCGCTTTGTGCCCCACAGGAGGCCATTCCTCAAGATGCGGCCCAGCAACTTGAATTTCCCATACGCGGAGCTTGGGTCCCTCATAAACTTTCAACAGCCCATGAGACTTTTCATTCCCATTAACCATGGCGGCAAAGGGTGCCACCTCTGGATGTTCACTGGCGTTTTGTGTAATGATCCTGACTAACCGCTTCGTCGCAAGTGTACCATTACGAAAACGAATTTCGGGTTGGAAGCCTTCTTCCAACAACACATCCCACTCAAACCACTGAGGTTCTTCACTCGTCAATTCCACTCGCGCCAGGGACCGTTCCTCTGTAATACTACCGGTGCTCTCCACACTGCCTTCACGATCGACGGCAACCAATTCAAGTACCAACGGGTCACCGTTGCGAAAATCATCCAGCACATCACCGTAAGGATGGATACGATCAACAGCAGCCGCCTTCACTCGTACCGTGTAAGTTCCACTTTGCGCTACACCTTTCCTGCCTAAGGGCTCAAATCCAATATGTCCTCCCCGGTAATGCCGCCCATAAAGATCCGTATAGGGCACCTCGGGAATGAAACGAAAACGATCAACCTGAAACAACTTCGGTAAGTCAGCATTCTCTTTCCCTTGAAAATAAAAGGGAGATTTTTGCGCCCAACGTTTTGCTTTCGGTTTCTTCCCAAATTGTGTTGCCCGGTCAATTGCTTCTTCAGCCGCGGCGAAATACTTATCCAGTAGCATACCCGAAGTAACCAGCTCGGCACCGATATTATCGAAGCCATCAACCACAACTTCTGCGGGGAAGTCGGCTGCGGGATTCCATGCCTCGATATTGAGACCGAGTAAATCGCCAATAGTTTGACTATACTGCCAGGAATTTAAACGCCTAAGAACACTGTGCCCTCCGGCATCATCCAACCGCGCCAGCTCGAGAGCGACATACTCAGTGGTTGACCCAATCATAGCCGCCCGTTCTTCATCAGTCGGCTGAGGCTCGTCCTCAGGGGGCATGTCCTCCAGGTTCAGCATATCCAAAATTTCCTGCCAACGTTCCAGCTCGTCAATAGAATCAGTTGTTCCAGATAAGTCATCGAACCGGCGATCTCCTTTTTGCTTATCCGGCCCATGGCAGGAGATACAATGGGTTTTGAGAAATTCGAGGGGCGACGAAGCAGATGCAAATGCTCCATTCACGCACAAGCACAAAAGTGCACTAACACTTAAAAACCGAAACAGCTTCATCCAATTAAACGAGGGGCATGGGTGAAAACGTTCCCGTGCTTCTTCCGAAACGTTCGATCTCCAACCCAAACCAATGCAGAGAAGAAAGCCAGAGATTGGACAATGGGATGCGTTTTCCTTTTTCCTCCGGACATTTCAAATGTCCTTGATGCTGGATACCACCACCAGCCAAAAGCAGCGGAACATCCCGATTACTGTGCGTATGGGCATTTCCCATACCGCTACCAAGAATCACCAGCGTATCGTCAAACAACTGTGCTTCCTTGAGCCGATCCATCAAGTAACCGAATTGCTTCATTAAATAGGCCTCCACCACCTGCAGCTCCGCTAGTCGTCCTTCTTCTTTACCATGGTGAGAAAGTCCATGATAAGATCCAACTTCCAATTCATTGGATTTGAACGCCATGGGAATCTCCATGGTTGCTACACGTGTGGAATCCGTCTGCAAAGCAAGCACCAATAGATCGTACATCAATGGCAGCTCTTCAATATGCATCCGTGCTTCATCGAGCACAGGATCAATCGGAGCATCGGGTTTGGGTCGATCGATCCACGCTTTGGACATTTGAAGTCGCTTCTCTACTTCCCTTACCGAAGTCAGGTATTGGTCAAGCTTGTCCCGGTCGCTTGCGTTCAGCTTTCCATTCAGGTGTTGGGCAGAAACCTGCAAGGCATCCAGCACACTGGACCGATGCTTCAATCGATCGCGTTCTCTCTCTATAACTGCCTTATCAGAATTAACAAACAGCGCTTGAAAAAGACGTGAGGGATTACTGACCGGAGGTATACGCACTCCGGAGCGAGTCCAACACATATCCGTTCCCCCTCCCAAGCCGGCCGTGATAGAGGGAAAACGCGCCGCATTACCAGCAAACTCTGCGGCTGCCTGGTCAACGGTCATGTTCTTCTCTGCAAAACCGGAAGCTTCACTCTTTTTAACTCCGCTCAAGAAAGCATGAACCGCTTTGTGCCCCCCATTCAATTCGTGGTCCAAGTTGGAGAATACGGTGAAGTCCTTGCGATGGTGATCAATAGCACCGAGTGTCAGACTAGTCTCATAGTCTAATCCGGAGGTTTTCGGAAAAAATCCTCCCGGCCAAAAACCCAGGTGATTACCAACGCATATCATCCGACGAGGTCGATGGTTCAATGATGCAGCCAAACTTCCTGTGGTTAGACTATCAAAGGCCGGAAGAGCCAGCGAAAGACCAACACCACGGAGAAAATGCCGCCGACTCAGGGTAGATGAATACAAGCGTTTCATAAGTTAGCTACAAGGCTTTCACGATATTGAGTTTAAAACCAACTCAAAAACATCAGCAAAGTCCGGGATAACCTTTCTTTGAGGCTTCAAATACCTTCGATCATTGTCCAACCGTTTACTGAGTGTATCTACCAGCGCTGGGGTATGCTCCGCAATATTATCCTGCTCTCCAGGATCTGTGTGGTGGTCATAGAGTTCATATTGCACTAACTCTCCCGATTCGATTCCCGTGGTCCATCGAGTTAAGCGGTAACGATCCGTCCTCATGGTTTTGGCCCAGGGACCGTTTTTGTAGGGGTTATCTACATACTTCCAGGGACGATGATAGCCAAAGGCTTCCTTCTGTTGGTCAGACTCGGGATCAATCAATACATTAACCAGACTGTCCCCTTCCAATCCCTTAGGGTCGGGCAAACCACACAACTCGACAAGCGTGGGGTAAATATCAACCGATTCGGTAAGCGCATCTGTAATCGTACCCGGTGCATTCATACCAGGTACGCGAACGATCAATGGAGAACGCAAGCCGTATTCAAACGCTGTATGCTTTCCCCAGGAATCCAGCTCTCCAAGATGCCACCCATGGTCGCCCCAAAGAACTACGATAGTGTTGTCACTTAAATTTAATCGATCCAGCTCATCCAATATTTTTCCAACTTGAGCATCTGCGTAGCTCACGGCAGCGCAGTAGCCGTGACGAAGTTTTTTGATGTATGCTTCGTCTTGTAAACCTCCTTCCGGCACATCGTATTGGCCGAGCAATTCGAAGGATGAATTCAGGGACATACCTTGTACGATACCCGAAGGAATGTCCTTATAATCAATTTCCGGAATACCTTCTGGATCGTAGAGGTCCCAATATTTCGTTGGAGCATTGAATGGCAGGTGTGGCTTCATAAAACCCACTGCCAGGAAGAATGGCTCATCCTTCAATTCATTCAACGCCTGCACTGCATGCTCCGCAATCCAGCCATCCGGATAGGCTTTGTCATCGAGAGGAACTGATTCAAACGCATAACCTTTATTGCGCGGTTCAGGCGCACCGGCAGGACGTTCAACCTGGGCATAGGCATTTACAAAATTGTGCCGATCTCCCCAACGACGTTCCAATGTTGCTACGTCACTCCAACTACGAGGAAGTTCTAGCAAACTACTCACATTGCTGTGGCTTATCTTCCCAATCGCCACCGTCCGGTAACCATTTTGCTTAAACAGGTGCGGAAAGGACTCTGTTTCACGTGCCGCTATTTCCTCCTTGTTCGTTCTAAATGGACCATTGCCGTAATCGGTAGCCAAACGCGGCCGCAATCCAGTTAGCAAGGCATGGCGCGAGGCTCCGCAAGTAGCGACTTGAACATAGTGTCGATTGAAGACTCTCGAAGTGGACGCCAAACGATCCATATTCGGTGTCTTCATCCAAGAGGCGCCGTAGTAATTTACCCAAGGACGCAGATCATCAACGGCAATAAAGAGTATGTTCGACTGAGTCTTCTGGGCTACGCCAACCGAGACCAGAAGACTGCAAAAAATAAGATAGAAATATGATAGTCTCAAAATATTAATCACCACCAACTAGTTTAAAACTGAACGACTAGCAATGCAGTATCGACCAAGATGGAGAGAGCTACCTCTCACTTAACCCGTAACCTTCAGTCGCCACATCGACCACTCGCCCATTCAGTAATTGCACAATGCGAAACAAGCGATTGGGACCCGCGTTATAATACCACCAAGACACTTCGGCGCTTTGGTAGTAAAGTGGAGCACCCCTTGGACCGAATACTCGAGCAAAGGTTATCTCGGGTTTTGTCTCAACTAACGAAGGCTCTCCATACTCTTTGAGTACTTCATAAGAGCTCGCACCGGTTTTTAATAGAGACCAATCCGGATTGTAGATTTCAGGGGTATGATAACTACCAAAACCGTAACTCAAGTCCTGTATGTCTACCAGGCGCTCATTTTCGAAACGTAGGAGCTGCATAAATCGATTTTTTCCCCGGTTGAATAACCACTCTTCAACGGCAACCGGTTGAACAGGATTATAATCCCCACTGTAGCCAGCAATCCTACCCGCCCCTGAGAAAAAGCCAGTCGAACGGTAAACATCGTAGCCCTGCCTGGGATTCCCTTTGAGATAGGATGCTTTCCAGTCCGGGTTCCCGGTGATCATGTACACCTTTCCCTTACTCATCCCAGTGCTGACGATTTTATTTTTAACCCGAAATGATTCGGCACTCAATGAGCCAGCGATCCACAAAACAGCTAAACTGGCCAAAAGAGAAGGTTTCAGTCCAAAACGAAGGAGCGAGATCATTTTCATACGAATAAGGGTTAAATGAAGGGGTTGCCTTGTTTATAGAACAAACTCTGTCAGAGATTGTTTCACTTGGCAATCATGAGGTCATTTCACATACTATTCTGAAACCAAACAGAATATCTACTCGTTACACCTAGTAACTGTCGCAATTTCACGAACCTCATCAGTACCACTAAAACCCTGAATTCATGAAGAAAAAAGCTGCCCCAGAATTTTGCGGTCTCTGTCCCCCGTTATCACGCCGTTCGTTTCTAAAAAGCTCAACCATCGCAGCTGCGGGTTCTTTGCTCCCATTTGGAGCCATTACAACCCCACTAAGCGCGGCCGAAAAATCCCTACCCCAATCGGAGACTTTGGTTAAGACACTCTACGATACTCTCTCTAGCAAACAGCGCAAAGCCATGTGCTTTCCTTATGCTCACAAACTTCAACACGAAGTGGAGAATAATTGGTTCATCGTGAAAAAGAGCCGCGTGGGTGATGACTTCACGAAAGATCAGCAGGCCATGATCAAAGAGATCTTTATAAAGATGCATAGCGAGGAATACGCGAATGATGTCTTCAGGCAGGTGGAAGATGACGCCGGACGTAAAGGATTTGGCGAAACTTCGGTCGCAATTTTTGGTGAGCCCAACACCGGAAAATTCGAATTTGTTTTAACAGGTCGCCACACAACTCGCCGTTGCGACGGTGACTCGGAAGCCGGAACCGCATTCGGAGGCCCCATCTTTTACGGACATGCGGCACGATCATTTAACGAGAAGGCTCACCATCCGGGAAATGCCTATTGGTTTCAAGCCAAGCGCGTGAATGACGTTTACCAGATGATGGACGGCAAACAACGCAAGCAAGCCCTCAACGATTTCTCCCGTAATGAACGTGGAAAGAAGACGGTCGAATTAACCGGTAAAAAGGAAGGCCTCGAAGGCATTCGCATAACCGAACTGACCTTCGACCAAAAAGCTGAGATGAGAAATGTCCTCGACGACATGCTGGCTCCCTTCCGCAAAGTCGACCGCGACGAGTCGCTCAAGCTCATTGAGAAAAGCGGCTTTGATAACCTGCACTTAAGTTTCTATAAAGACGAAGATATCGGCCAAGACGGCGTATGGGATTCCTTCCAAATCGAAGGCCCTAATATGATCTGGCTTTTCCGCGGTGATCCTCACGTCCATACCTGGATGCATATCAAGGATCACGTTTGAGCTTAGTTAGGCTGTCTGACTAATCGCCCTAGATACTCGTATTTGTCGAATGCCTCGGCTCCGCCGATGATTCGTGGATCATCGTATCTTTTAAGTTCTTGAAATAGCTTTTCTTTCAATCGCTTCAACGTACCCGCATATTCGTTACGGTCAGCCACGTTGTGTAGTTGATCAGGATCCAGACGCAGATCATAAAGTTCGTCCGCAGGTCGAAGCCCCATGGATAATTGCCAATAAATTTCCATATCGGGATAGTCTTTGTGATCAATAAGGTAGTCTTTAGTCGGACTCGCATCGATATCCATATAAGCCTTCCCGTGATAACTACCCTCCGGATGACCGGCCGGCCACCATTCTGGTTCGAAGTTGTGGATGTATAGAAAGTTGTCAGTGCGAATAGCTCGCATGGGAGTTCCACCAGGGTGATCCAGCTGAGCCAATGTATGGCGCTCTTTTCCTGTGAGGACATACTCACGATCCGACGATACCCGTCCTTCCTTTTCAGAACGCAAAATCGGTAAGAGCGATCGTCCTGTAGTCCCTGGAATAATATCGACTCCCGTTGCTTCAAGGAAAGTCGGGGCCAGATCAGTGGTACTCACAAAGTCAGTCACTACCCGATTCTGGGGAACCTGCGTATGCCATTTGATAGCGAGTGGGACTCGTGCACCATAGTCATAAAGATTCGATTTACCACGCGGAAACGGGAACCCATGATCGCCGGTCATCACCACAATAGTGTTATCTGATAATCCCTGGGTTTCGAGGAGGGCCAATGCCTCCCCAACTTGCCGGTCAAAGCGCTGCACTTCCCAGTAATAGTCCAGGATATCTTTTCGGATGATTTCAGAATCAGGATAAAACGGAGGTACCTCCACGTCTTCCAACTTCATGCCTGATCGCAGTCCCGATTCCCAGATATAGGACCGGTGCGGATCCGAGGCTCCAAACCAAAAACAGAAGGGCTGATCCTTGGGACGCTCCTTCAGAAAAGCATCCAGACTCTCAAATTTCTTTCCGGCTACTTCTTTTCCACCATCCGACCCCGGGCCGAAGGCTTTGCGATAGGAACCCACAAAGTAGCCCGCATCCTTTAGCGCCTGTACATAACTCGGAAACCCTTCAGGATAATTGCTCCATAAGTTTCCTCCAGACTGTAAGCGCCAGTGATATTGACCGGTAAGAATCGCATTCCGCGAAGGCGTGCATGAGGGAGATGAGATATAAGCGTTGGTAAACAGAACGCCATTGGCAGCTATGCTGTCAAAGGTAGGTGTTTTAACCACCGCATCCCCGTAAGAACTGGAGTGCGGCCAACCCCAGTCGTCCGCAATGGCGAAAAAGATATTGGGCCGTTCGTTTTCATGATGCGCCCCAAAGAGAGGCATAAAGCTAAACGCAAAGAGTAGAAGACAAGAGAGCTTAATTGGATTCATAGCTAAATGATTTGTTGCCTCAGTATTAATCAGCCTTCGTCGGGGGGATCAACCACTGATCTCCATTGAGCAAAATCGAAACGGACCTAATCTATCCTGAAAGGGACATTAACTGCTTCGCCCTTCCCACTGGGAGGACGTTGAAAACTACCCAGACGCTGAACCGTTTGAACGGCTAAACTGTCTAATCTTGGTAACCCCGAAGATCGGACAACCTTCACAGAAGAAATTGAACCACCTGCTGAGATAAAAAATGATACGGTAACTTCCTTTCCTCCAAGGCCCTTGGTATCAATCTGCTTCCACAACTTATCGAGGCTTGCGGCCAGCATGGCGCGCCAAGCTTTCATGATATCGGTATCCACAGTGGTGGTCGTAGTCAGTACATCCAACTCTGGCACACTTCCGACGGCATCACGGATTCTCTTCTCAATCTCCGAAGTATCAATCGTTGGTCTCGGCTTCGGCTTTGGTTGAATCGTCTGTTTGGGTGGCTCCTTAATCTCACCATGCTCTCTCTCAAAATCGTCAATCGAAATAATCTTTGGCTTGGGCTTCGGCTCTGGCTTGGGCTCAGGCTTTTCAACTGGCACAGGCGGAGGAGGAGTTTCCTGAATGACTGGCTGGGGAGGCGGAGGGGTTTCCTGCACCGGCTCTGGCTGAGGTTCGGGCTCGGGCTCTGGCGGTGGTGGCTCAGGCAGCTCGATAGGTTCTGGCTCCTCAATATCTACAGTAAGTTCCAGTAGTGGCTCCAAACTGATCTCCTCCGTCATTTGTGTCGAAGGTGGGAGTGCTACCATTTCAAAGATATGCGGCTCCTCCTCCTTAGCAAACAGACTGGAAAAGATCACACCCAAGACCAGGAAAAGCAGCATAAACATATGCAACAGGCCTGAGAACAGGGCCGCCTTCTTGGTAGTTGGGTCGAATGTCGATCGGTTCACCATCTTACTTCACACGTGTATCTAAACTGATCTTCGTAAGATTACTCTGTTTCACCAAATCCATCACTTCGATGATTTTTTGGTATTGGAGACTAAAATCGCCGCGCAAATGAACCACAGGAGGACCGTTTTGCTGGGCCATCAATTTGATGCGATTTTCCAGTTCCTCGAGAGTCACCTGTTCCTGGCTCCAGTAATAAATGCCATCTTTATCAATCGAGATGGTTTGAAACTTCGACTCCGGAGCCGCAGGCGTCCTGGTGGCAGACTCAATAGGCAGGTCCACTTGAATGGACTGTTCGAGCAGCGGCGTGGTGATCATGAAAATAATCAACAAGGCGAAAGCCATGTCGATCATCGGAGTCACATTGATCTCCGACAATGCGGTCATGCGCTCACGCTTATGAAAACTTCGTGCCATAATCAGTAGCTCCGTGAAGCGGCGTCTTCCAATTCAATACGATCAGCAACGGTGCTGGCAAAATTTTCAATTTCAATGACTCGCTTCTTGGTCAGCGAGAGCAGGAAATTGTAGCCGAATACCGAGGGGATCGCCACAAGCAGCCCAGCTACGGTAGTGAGTAAGGCTCCCGAAACTCCAGGTGCCAAACTTGCGATGCTGGCGCTGGCTCCAAGGCCAATCGCACCAAATGCATCCATCACACCCCAAACCGTCCCCAGCAGTCCCATGAAAGGAGCCCCCGTTACAATAGAAGCGAGCAACACCATCTTGCGTTCATAATTCAGGCTCTGGTTGGCCACCGCTCGCTGAAGCGCGTTCTCCGCGTGGGAAACCGCATTCTTCTTGTCGGACTCGAGTTCGACGGCTCGAAAGTAGGACTGGGTCGCAGCTTTGACCAATGCCGAATAGGGTATCGATTCGTTAAAGGCTTTTTTCTGAGCCAATTGCAACAAGGACGGTGCCTGGTTAATGGTCGCCTCGAAGCGTTGGTTTAGCTTGAAGAGCTGATTGAGCTCCATGGCCTTACCGATCATGACCGTCCAAGCGAGGGCACTGAATACCCCGAGAGCGAGGATGATCAAACGCCCAGCCACGTTGGACTGGAAAAAGTAAGTGAGGAGGCCTGAATCGTTGGATTGGGCAAGGATTAGAAACATAGTCAGTTGGGAGGACTATTTTTTGAATAA
>CALJGU010000095.1 GCA_938075565.1 uncultured Opitutales bacterium
TAGAACAAATAAGAGAAGTTACACTGAACTATGGAGCCTTTCTGCTTCCGAGCTTCACATTCAGCTTTAACTGGGATCTTGCGAACGGAGGGAATCAGGGAATGAATTTTAATCTGGTAGCGGTTTGGCTACTCATCTTTATTGGATGGGCAGTCTCACGCGCCAAAGGCAATGAACCCCTATAACCAGTCAGCTTACGAAATCCCCGGCACCGGAGGTGCCTCTGATTCGTAGCTTCGGCGTTCGGCGAAAGTAGATGACTGACGAAGCTTGGACATTGCTGGAAGGCTCCTTTGAGAAATTTCCGTTCTTGAAAGCAGGAAGCATTTCTAACGAAGAGATAGATCGTGTATTCAAGGATTTTGATTTTCCCATCCCCAATGGATACCGAGAGTTTGTCCATCAATTCGGTGGAGCAGTTGTTGGACAGTTTAGCATCTTTGGAATCGGAGCATCAAATATGATGGGGAATGATTGTTCCTCAGCCATTGAAGTAACCAATCGATTTAGAAAGGAGGGATGGCCCGGAGTGAAGGGCTGGTTGGTCATCTCTACAGACCATTCGGGCAATCCAGTGGGTTTGGATGTTGAAGAGAAGATATGGATTTCAGACCATGATCACGGTTGTATAGATAAGCTCTCAGAGAATTTTGAAAGATACATCGTTGATTGGTGTTTCGACAATGATGGAGAAATACGTGTGTCGCGAGGCAGAGCTTGGACAGGAAAAGAAGTAGCCTATTTTGGTTTTCTAATTTTTGCTATCGGAATTGCTCTCTCAGGTTATCATCTTTTAAAAAGATAAACGAATGGCCCATAGAATCCGAAATATAATTAACTACAAAAAGCCTAACAAGGCAGTCAGCCAAATCTCCGGCAACAGAGGTGCCTCTGATTGGCTGCTTTGACGTTGGGTAAGAAAAAGACCGATGGAAACGAATTCTCGACCCCCTAAATTTCCTAAAGACCCGGCCGGCGCAGCGGCGTCTGGCGATTCCTGCCCTTATGCTGCGGGTGTTTTCGACCATGCGCGTCGCTGGCGGGCTGACGAGGCATGGGAGCTAGTGCTAGCCATGTCGGACGATTCCGACGGGATGACGCTGGGCGATGCCGCACGTTTGGCTTGGCGCGAATCAGTGCGTTGCATTGGGCGCCTGCACTGGCGCTCTCTGGAGGTCATCGACGCCCGCTCGCTGGATGATGCCGATGAGGTATTCGAGGCCTGTGTCGGGCACCTGCGCGTAGCTACCAACGGCGGTCGCATCATTCCAACGCAGACGGTTTTCGCCCAGTGGCAGGGGGGGCATCCGAGCATTCGGATCTGGAACCGCCAGCTGATAAGCTACGCGGGATACCGCCACCCAGACGGCTCGGCGTTGGGCGATCCGATGAACGTGGGCTTCACCGAGCGGGTCCGCTCGCTCGGCTGGTCCCCACCGGCCGAACCCGGACGCTTCGATTTGCTGCCTTTGGTCATTGAGGTAGACGGAAAGGTCATCGTCCGCGAATTGCCGCGCGAGGTCGTGCTGGAGGTCGAGCTCGAGCACCCTGAATATCCCTGGTTCGTGAAACTCGGGCTGCGGTGGCACGCTGTGCCGGCGATCTCCGACATGATGCTGGTCACCCTGGACGATGTCTTTCCCTGCGCCCCCTTCAACGGTTGGTACATGGGAACCGAGATCGGTGCCCGCAACCTCGGCGACGCTCACCGCTACAACCTCCTCCCAGAAGTGGCAGAGCGGCTCGGATTGCAGCGTGACAGCGGCCTGTGGAAGGACCGTGCCCTGCTCGTGCTCAACGAAGCTGTACTGCATTCTTTTGCCCGTGAAGGTGTGCGCATGGTAGACCACCACCAAGCTTCGCGCGAATTCCTCGCCCACTGTGAGCGCGAGCAATCCGAGGGCCACGAAATACAGGCCGAGTGGTCATGGATCGTGCCGCCCATCTCCGGCTCGTCCACGGGTGTTTTCCATCGCCTTTATCAGTTACAGCCGCGATTGCCAAACTTGCTGCCACAAGTGGAGGCATGGAAAGATCACGAAGGGACAGCTCAAACTCCACCCTTGAACACCCCATGATAAATTGAATCCAAACAGGACTCTGTCTCGCACTCGCGCTGATAACACCTGTCTCAGCAGGTGTGGCCGACGACCTACCTATCTTGCGTGATCTTAAAAGTCTCCCAGTTTATTGGCCCGAGGCAGCAACGGGATGGACTCTTCAATAATCCGAGCCCCGACAACCACACAGTTGGATTGACGTTCCTCCCGAAGCGGAGGCTTTAGTCATGCAAGGCGTCCCTACCATGCAATTTGCTAATGTGGACAGCTCATGTTCTTCCGCCTCAAGAAGTAGCATTGAGGATAAAAACAAGAATGCCGAACAAGACAGTGGACTCAACGCGCTACCGCGCGTGAGTCACTTTGGACGTTCTGCGAGGATATGAAACGAACGATAATAGGCATGCTTGCGGCACCTCTAGTTCCGTCGATAGTCTTCATCGATAATGCGGGCATAGTTTTGTCGTTTATCATGTCTTATATCGTCGCCTTCGTTTTCGGAATCCCAGCAGTTATCGTTCTTAACAAAGCCATAAGGGGTCAGCAAAGCAATAAGGGGTCAGCCCTTGATGTTTGTCATTGACCGATTCTACCTTTCGACCATGCTGATTTGGCATGGCCCGCAAACCTCGCATTCAATACCCCGGTGCACTTTACCATGTGATCTCTCGTGGGAATTATCGCAAGGACCTCTTTACCGTAGGAAAAACCGGAACCCAATTTGAAAAAGCACTCTTTGAAGTCTGCGAACGCTGTGAATGGGTCTTACATGCCTATGTGATTATGAGTAACCATTATCACTTGGCACTTGAAACTCCGAAGGGAAACCTGGTCGAAGGCATGCGTTGGTTGCAAGGGACCTTCGGCAATCGCTTCAACAAGTTCACAGGAGAGCGTGGCCACGTGTTCCAAGGCCGGTACAAGGCTTTACTAGTGGAACCTGGTCGTTCCCTCCTCAATCTGGTCAATTACATTCATTTGAATCCAGTCCGTGCCAAGCTGCTACCCTTGGACGATTTAAAGAACTACGCCTTATCCAGTTACCCGAAGTATTTTAAGAAAATCCTTAATGCGCCTCTTAAACGTAAAGACTTCCTGTCCGAAACCGGTCTTCCAGACAGTCTGACTGGTATACGTCAGTATGCCAAGAAACTGGCGTTACAGGAGGAAGCCGATCCGAAAAAGAAAGAGGAACTACACAAGAAATATATCCGTGGCTGGGCCATTGCCAGCGAGGCCTATAAAAAACAGCTCCATAAGGACTTTGAGAAAATGGTTGTGGCCAAGGATTGGGGCGGTCGAGAATTACAGGAGCTCAATAAACTAAGCTATGAAAAACTGGTAACATCCTGGTTGAAGAAACACCGTAAAACAGAAGACCACATTCAAAAAGACCTAAAATCAGCCGTTTGGAAAATAGAACTCGCTTGTGAACTTAGAAAGAAAACAAGTGCTACCAATCCCTGGATTGCCAATCGCTTGAACATGGGGGATCCAAGTCATGTAAGTCGCCATGTTAACACTATGTCAAACATCAAGGTCTGACCCCTTATTGCATCCCTATTGCCATTCTATAGCTAATCCTTAGGTCCAGCATGAAGCATAAGTATCTACTGATCTTAATCCTACTTTCCTTGACTGCATGCAGTAAACCAACTGTGGAGGAGTTCACTGAAGAGGCTTTGATTGCATGGTGGGAAAACGATACTACCTAGATGAAAAAGCATGTTCACTCAGAACTGTTGGATCGCATGCGACACTCCAGACTTCTGAATCACCATATCGAAAATCATAAATTAAGGGATTGGGACATGGATGCAGCATCTCCCCAAGTGGTCATAGATAGATTCTTTGAAGCAAAAAGATCCGTGGTTCCACAGAATACTCAATTCACTTACTTTCAAGAGTTTCAATCAATGGAAGAAATCAATGAAATGATGGTAGGGTCTTTTATTCATGGGCACAGATCTATCAAAGACCCTGATCTTGAAAGCCCTAACTTAGACAGATACGTATTAAAAAAAGAAGGCGGAGCTTGGAAGTTTTATTGGTGTCAGTCAGTTCAGATACACATTGATCTCACTTGGAACCCCATTGAAAACTAGGAACCAAAATTACTTTCCTTCCCTCACCCATTGCTTGTAGAGGTCGGTGTGCTCACGGTAAGCTTCACGAGATTCCGCGTTACGGGTTACACTCATTTGGTGCTCGGTTTCCATGACGTAGACTTCCGGTGACTCGGGTCCGGGATCGCCGGTTCGTTCGACCCAATCATTCAGGTGGGCACGGTGAGTCTTTAAGACTTCAGCATAGTTGGAATCCTCAGCCAAGTTGACGATCTGCCAGTTATCATCCTGATAGAGAAACAGCTCTTCAGGTGGACGACTTGGAGAGAACAGTAATTTCTCCGATAACGCGCTTAGGCTGCCTGCTTCATGCAGCTCTCGCAGACGCTTGAGGATAAACTTGGCTTCCTTGTATTGGCTCGGCAACAGGTGCGGACGCTCAGGATAGAAATGTTTGATATAAAGGTAACGATCGCTGCGAACCGATCGGACCCAGTCTGCCGCTTCACCACATCGATCACGGGCTCCGAAAACGGCTTCCTTAGGCTCGTGATTGGATGCCTGGATGTCCTGCCCTTCCATCCACTTGGGAATATCAATACCCGCCGCAGCTAATGACACAGCAGCCACATCAATATGTTCTACCAGGTCGGTGCGTTTTGAACCGACCTCTATACCAGGCCCACGAATGATCAGTGGGATGTGGGTTCCTTCATCGTAAAGAAACTGCTTTCCGCGTGCATGACTGATTCCGTGGTCGGTAAAGAAAATGACCAAGGTGTTTTCAAGTAACTCTTCCTGTCTTAATCGATCCATCACACGGCCAACATGCCAATCGGTAATGCGAACACTATCGAGGTAAGTCGACCAATCACGCAGGATACCGGGGTCGCGCGGATAGTAAGGGGGAAGCTGAACTCGATCCGGATCGGTGGCCCCACCGAAATGCGTTTCCATACGCTCAACCGTAGCCCAGTTCTTTGCCTCTGAGTCACCTCGGATCTTTCCACCGTTTAACTGAACCTGCATAAAAAACGGTTGGTCTTCACCGCGCCCTGCCCAGTCATTGCTGTCATACATATCCAAATCAAAGTCGAAATTGTAATCCATCTTCCCCAGGCCATGGTTGGCTGAAGGCTCGCCACGATGATCAAGACCGGGAATTCCACTTCCAATACAGGTCCAATAGCCAGCGTCCTTAAACAGCTCAGGAACCGGACGCACGCCATCGGGCAGCTTAATGCGATGTTCTCCCTGACCACTACGATGATGATGAGCTCCGATCGAGTTTTGATACATCCCGGTGATCATGGCCGAACGGAAGGTAGAGCAAACCGAGGACGTCGCATAAGCACGGGTAAACAAAACGCCCTCAGAAGCCAGCTGATCAACTTCCGGCGTTTCGATGGTGGTTTCGCCATAGCATCCGAAATTGGCCGACATGTCGTCGATGACTATCCAGAGGATGTTTGGACGGTCACTCGCGTGCGCGAGGGAGGGCGGCAGACTGGCGCAAGCCAGGACGAAGGTGAGTAGTATATTTTTTGAGGTCATGGGACTGGGTATTAAAGTTATCAGTAATCGGTATTCAGTGGTCAGAAATCAGTTTCTTCGTGCGAAGTCATCGATAGCCCAAGAGGTTCGATGGACTTCGATGTTTCTAAAAGACTCGGTGAGCTCCGTCATCTGTGTCTCGTTTAGAATGAGAGCCAGGGTCGCCAGGCCGTCGGCGAGGGCACAGGTAGGAGCCATGACGGTGGCGCTTGCAGTGACAAGAGGAACGGGATGTCCCGTCTTGGGGTTTAAGATGTGGGAGTAGCGTTTGCCGTCTTTCTCAAAGGATCGTTGTGAATGACCGCTGGTGGCAAGGGCTTGATTGTGGAGCTCAATTGAGCGGAGGGTCTTACCGACTCGGCCTTGGAATACGGGCTGACGAATGCCTACCTTCCACGGTTCGCTATCGAGATGAGTTCCCTCGGCTTTCACTTCGCCACCGATGTTGATAAGGTGATTTTCAATTCCGTTGGCAGCCAATCGTTCAGCGATCAAATCGACAGCAAATCCCTTTGCGACCGCGGAGCAATTCAACTGCACACCGGTAACTGATTTTTGGAGGGTTCGTTCAACAGGATCCAGCTTTAGCTTATCGTAGCCGACTTGAGATGATATTTGATCGATAGACGATTGACTGGGGATCTCAACGTTGCGATCCGTGCCAAAGCCCCAGAGTTCAATCAGTGGCCCTGCAGTCGGATCTAACAAGCCATCCGACTTCTCAGCTAAGTCCAATGAAAGAGATACCACTTGAAAGGCGACATCCGGCATTGGGATTACTTCCCCTGCCCCAGCGTGATTAAACTGATTAACCCAACTATCTTCACGCCAGTTCGAGAGCTCATTCTCAAACTGATCTAGCAACGCCTGAACGTCTCCATCGATCTCATGGGCACTGACACGCTCCTCACTCCAATACTGAAGCGTGTAGTAAGTTCCCATTGTCTCACCTCGTAGATACACCTCCTCAGGCTGCTTCGCACAAGAAGCACCCAGAAATAAAAACAGGAGACTTAAATTCAGGTTAAGGCCTATCGATCCTGACCAATATTTTCTCAATGAGCTCACGGGCTGTGGTAATGTGACTGGAGTCGTAGTAAATGTCGCCGCTTTGCTGACTGCTGCTTCCGCCATGCCCGACATACTCCATGAGGTAGTATTTCTTCGGTTCATTGGGATCAATATAAGCACTGTAGTAAATGGATGGCTGACCGACACCGGGGAACGTGTAGCCGGCAGCTGTTTCCTCCTGGTCGGCATGATAGAAATCATTGGGATCGTTCGGGACGTTGACTTCCACTGATAGGTAAAAGCCTTCCGGGTCTTCATCGATGTAGCGTTCGACCGAAAAACTGTGCTCAGGAGTGGCCCCGGAATAAGTATCGATATCCCCATCGGGCTCGACTCCGGAGGCCAAGGTAAACTGGTGCCGCCAGACAGGAAGGATGTCGACGCGCCGTCGCTCATTTCTATCCCATTCATAGGTTTCGGCAAAGGCGCTTTCTTCAGAGACAAAAAAGGTTTCGATCAGAGCACCCACCGACGATTCGGCCCAGATAGCAATTTGGGGGCGTGCTCCGGTAAACGGCGTGGGAAATTCGGCCACTGGGTCAAAGGCATCTCCCCAATCGATTTCGACATAGAGGGAGGCTTCCGATGACGTATCGCGCTTTACTTGAACCGCACCATCCACCGAGCGAGCGGCCAAACCTTCCTCCGGCCTAAAGATGATGGAGCGGTTCTTGACCTCATGCCCGAGCCCGAGGAGCTGCGGCACCGGAAACCAGTCGAGAAGACAAGCCGACAGGAGATAGGCGCAGGTGATCACCGGTAACAACATCAAGCGCAGGCTTTTTGATCCCCCGCCCTTTCGTCCCTGGCGAAGCATGCGTGGGAAATAGGTCAACCGCGATGCCAGGTGAAGCGATACAAGCAAAAGCACCAAGGAGCCAAAAACGACATGGATACGAGTAACGACTAGACTAAATGGCTGGAAGAACCGCAGGAGTGCACTGACAAGCAGAATACCAAATGCAAATAATAGGGCAAAGTTAACGTAGTGCTTCATGCAATTACGTTAGAAAGATGCTGTATCAAAAGATTAATACAAACTTGAACTATGCCTTCTTAAACTCTGAAGGCTCACCCAAGGTTTCACCGGCGCGGTCAATCAATGGCTGAAGGTTTTCATCATACCCACAAAGATGGCGAAGCTCTTTAATATGCTTTTTCCCAACTTCCCTCGGATCGGCGTTATACTTCTTGCAGAGACCAGAAGCGTATCCGGTAGCCACACCCATTTGTGCGCAGGTGTTCATGACACGAGGTCCGCCCAGTCCAATATGGGAACAACTGAAACAGCGTCCGGCCATCTGAAGATTGGGCACGCCCTTGGCATACAGGGAGCGATAAGGAATGTAATAATACGTGTTTTTGATCTTTTGGAAAATGGCCTCGGAGAGAAAGTCTACCGGACGCCCGAGCAGCTTCTCCTGATAATGCACATCGATCTTCCGTTTTTCGGTAACGACCGCATCAGGAAATTCAATCGAATCGCGTGCATCAACTCCGGTAAAAATGTGATCGCCCATGATGCGACGACTCTCGCGCTTGCCTACCAGGTAAGAAATCCAGTCGAGCTCCACATTGGCATTCTCACGACGCTTATGGGCATTGGCATACGATCCATAGATGGCGCGAAACATGTGGTCGCGGATGGTCTCGGCATCATCGATCTGGTTCAAATCGTTGTGTGAATACTCCCACTGCCACTCGCCTTCCGTCGCCGCGTGATTTTTCGCCACCGGCTTCGCCCAGGGAACTGCGGGAAACTTGACACGCTTCTCCGTCTTGCGGGTATACCACATGACACTGGATCCCATCACACGGTTGTCTGGCTTTTCTGGAGCCCACAGCTCGCCGTGTTCTTCCCAACCTTCTTTAAATTCATGCTTGGACTCACGACCATAGCGCCATTCGCAACCCGCCATGTGCCCTAGCCATCCGTCGCCGGACGAATCGAGGAACTGATCCGCTGTAAAACGTTTCAACCTTCCACTGGCAACTTCGGTGGCTTGCACTCCATGAATGCGACCATTCTTCATCTCCACATTCATCATGGCATGGCTGAGAAAGATATCCACGTTCTTCAACGCGTTCATGTTGCGCGTGCGCTTTTTGTCGGCCTCGAGCGCAAGCGGATCTGAATTGGGATAGTGAGGTGTGTCTATCTGATTAATGATCTTGTCGGCACGTCCACGGATGCCTTCGGTGTGCACACGAATCTCGCCACTGGCATTTCCGCCCAGGACAGGACGGTTGTGAATGATTGCCACTTTCACACCCATCGAATCTGCAGCGATGGCTGCACCACATCCGGACATACCGCCACCGATGATGATCAGGTCGTAATGCCCTTTCTCTTCTGCGGTGGAGGATAGACCAACTTTCTCGCGGCGCCATTGTGGAAGCACCTGGCTATCGATCGGTGGAACATCGTTGGCATTTTTACTAAAATAAACAGCTGAGCATCGCCCTTCGAATCCTGTAAGATCATTCAGAGAAACGGTGGTCGAGAGCTGACCTTTATCAACAGTCACAGTGCCACCTGATTGCCAGCCCCAACCTTTCTGGGTTCCGAAAGTTTCAGACAAAGCCTGATCTCCAACCTTTACCTGGAATTGCCCTGGAGCATCCCATTCACCGGGGCACCAATCTTTGGTGAGCACCCAGGCATGATATTTTCCAGCGGAAGGAAACTTGATCTTGCCGGAGGCATTTTCAACCGGCTTGCCCAAACCATGAGCGATCAGGTAACTGAATCCCAGGTGAAGCTCGAACTGATTGTCGAGCATCCAGCCTCCCAGATTGTTAAAGTGGGCGGTCTCCACGAGGACCGATTTGCTGTCCCCTGACTGTGCGGTCTTTCCCCATAATGGGTGTGAAGCGAGCAAGGCTACGGAAGCGGTGCTCATACGGCTGATGAAGTCTCTGCGTGTTAAGTTCATAACGAAATGGAATTTACGATTCGGAGCTTAGGGTTGGAACTCCAGGATTCAATGCTAACTGATCTTAGCCATTTACCCTAGAGATTCATGGCAGACTCAAATGTTTCGACCTATAAATTGGTCAACCGTTGAACAAGAGAAAGCTGTAGGAGCGGGTTTACCCCGCGATTGCACAAAAGAACTCTGCAAGCCTAACAACAAACACTCTTCTAGAAACTGCCACTGCTCGAACAAATCCCTACCATCCCGAGCGATCGGGGCGTAAAGCCCCTCCTACAGCTGGAAATTAATCCGCGGTTGCGGTGGCCTCTTCTCCCTTTTGATCTGCCTTACGCAAAAAGTGGAAAAGCACACCAGCGATGCCCAGGAGCACTACTGTGAGGGTAAGCAAGACACCCGCTTCTTCTCCATTGAAAATAGCTAATCCTGCCATGAGTGCCGCAATCACCACCAATGAGATGGCAACCATCTTACCAGGTAGTGTGTAAACCTGTGCTGTAGGTTGTTCATGGAACGCCTTCTTGGCTTTCTCGGCCCGAGCCCAACCCTGGTATTCTTTTTTAGCAAACAGCTCAAAGAAGAGTAGAATGATAAACGGTAACAGTATGCCAACCATCAGATCGGCCGTCCCTTTGTTTGCCTTTGCCCATTCAAGACTTGGGAGAATAAATGGAAGCACGAGATTTTCGTAAAGAGACCAATTAGGCAGGAACCCATCTGAAGGATGGCCAAACTTGAAAACGAATGACACAGCAAAACAGATACCGGTGGTAATCCAAACTGCTTTAAGCGGGAGCTTTTTGGAAAACAGTCCCCAGACGGTTGGCAAAAACAGAGGCACGTAGAGTAACTTGTTTATATCGATAATAAAATCAGTGTAGCCGTATTTTGGAATCATCAAGGCACCAGCCATCACGAACAGACCCAAGAGAATGGTCACCATCCGACCGACGAATACTAAACGTTTCTCCGATGCGTCCTTAATAAGGATTCGATGGAAGGCTTCAGTAAATGCCCCAGCGTAAACGTTCAATCGAGTCGTCGCCATACTGGCCGTTGCAGAGGCCATCGCCGCCACCATTAAACCAAGCATACCAGCGGGGAGCACATACTTACAGGCCAGGATATAGGCCTGCTCGGTATCAACGTCGGGTTGGATAACACGATAAAGTAATGGCGGGATCATCCAGAACATAGGACTGACCAAATAAAGACCTCCAATGAGGTAGGCCGCTTTCTTCGCATCCTTCTCTGTGGGTACACAGACCCACCGCTGCACAAACGCCCAATCACCGGCGAATATAAAGAAGTTAATAATCATCCAGCCGATCAAAAACCACCAAGAGTATTGTGCGGCGACGGGGGACAAAAATCCTTCGGGAGCCTTTTCAATAAATGAGCCGA
>CALJGU010000096.1 GCA_938075565.1 uncultured Opitutales bacterium
AGCGATTAAAACTACGGCTTTCAGGACAGGTGCTTTCATAATTCTACGGATTGAGGTTTATGATCTGATTATCCGTTAATCGCCCGAAAAGAGAGGAAGTTTCAAATGCACCCCAAATTCCGTCATTTTTCTGAGATTCCCCTATTTCGAAGGCTTTAAGCGCAGCATTGAGATAGCCCGCAGAGGGTTGACCAGGAATCGTCGGCCATCCTCACTCTTGTCCACACTCAGCTCAATGAGTTGCTTCACTTCCAAAGGACTTAAGTCCGGTTTGATCGCTAGCAATTTGCCTGCTAGGTTCGCCACGTTCGGAGCAGCCATGGAAGTGCCAGAAAATTTCATCCGCGTCCCCCCGGGCACATAGCTATCAACTTCGAAGCCACTCGCATGGGCCTTCACATTTTTCCCATAGCTCGTGAAGCTGGTTTCATCCCCCGCCTGATCGACAGCTCCAACCACCATAACATTGGGTAAATCTATCGAGGCTGGGATGTCCTTGGTAAAATCAACATCTACATCCGAATTCCCAGCGGCCGCTATAAACAAAATCTCCGGTGCACCAGCCATCGCCTCCACCAGGCTATCGTAACCAATGTCAAATAAGACACGGGCAATCTTGGCGCGCTGCTCCGGATTGTCCCCCACTCCATTTGCCTCCAAAGCAGCTTCAATGACCAATTGGTTACCTCCCCAACTCATGTTTACCACGCGCACTCCGGCAGCGCGAAAATACTGAACTGTCGATAGCATACTCTCAGATTCTCGTATCGCTAGTTCCAGAGTCGGTTTGTCAGGAATCATTTCATGCCCGAATGTCAGTCGAGCTGATAATATGCGTGCTGCCGGATTTCCTTCAGCTGCAATCCCAGCCACATGAGTACCATGCATATAATTACCAAACAAGCTGAGTGATTCGAAAAATGGTTTATAATCATCCTGACTCAAGTTGGAGATTATCTTTTTGATCTCCTTTGCTTCGTCCGAATCAATCGCCGCCTGCAAGTCACTCAAGCCCTTTGAGTAAGCTCTGTTTTTGGGGTAAATTTCTTCTTCGTCACGAGTCAGCGGATATAACAACGACCTTTCAGGATTCGCATGCTTGTCCCAGGCGATGCCATGGAGATCATCGACCCATCCATTTTCATCATTGTCCTGACTGTCCAAACTCTCACCGGTATTTAACCATGATTGGCCGGTCGTCTTGAAAATCTCCATATCCACTCCGCTATCCCAAATAGCAATGACCACGGGACTCAACCCGCCTTCACCTGATAAATCGACATTGCGCCGCTCCCAGATGTCTTCCTTAACCACACGATTCGCTTCAATGTAACTTCCTGAAACACTCACAATCTGTGGAGCGAACGGAAGCACATGATCCATCATGAGAGCGATACTGGCCAGGCTCTGCACATCTCCCAAGGTCAACTCCTGGTTCTCATCGATGGTGACCTGCATTTGATTCTCCAGGCTCCCGAGATAGAGATTCCGGGTTAAGAACTGGAAGGTGCCGTTCATCTGCTCAATGGAATCTTGCACCAGCTCCCAATGAAGAGGATTCAACAATTCTCCAAACACTTGCTCAAATCGATCGCTTGTTTCCTCCGAATTTCTTTCCTCCGCTTCTTTCAAAACAGAGATAAGCGCTTCCACGATGAGTCCAGACGTCAGCTTATCCGCCGGTTTATCCTGCATTTCCCGAATGGAGATAATCTTCTCCAAAGCTCCATCCAGGTTTCCATTGAGAAAGTCCAAGGTACGAAGCGTTTGCATGTAAGCCTTCAAAGTACTCTCGTCCCTGATGTCGTACTTTTGGAGCTGGTTCGTGATCTCCTTTCCCAATTCCTCCAGATAAGGAGACAGTTGATCTGAGTCGTTGACTAAATCGACTGCCTTTCCCTCAAAAGGATACGATACACGAGGAAGCTGATCTGCTTCAGTGATGACGATTTTTTCCGCTGGCTGAGCAGATAACATCTGGGAGCACAGCAAAGCCAGGTGGATAATGAGAAATTTGCGGATGAGAAAACAATTGCGGCCAATCATTAGAGAGATGCTGTCCGGTCTTTTCCAGCAATTCAATCGGTTTCGACGCTTTGAGTGCGTTCTATAAATTTAGGATGGTCTGATAAGGATTCGAGTGTATGCTAATCCCATGAATGTGATTTTCAGGCGCATACTTTCAGCTGCGCCTTTTCTGCTGCTATGCAACGGGGGTGCAACGGATGTAGTTGCTCAGAAATCAAATAAAGAACCTGACTGGAAAAACCTACGTATGAAAATGGTTGAATTCCAAATCAAAGATCGGGGCATTAAAAGCCCGGCTGTCATTAAGGCGCTTCGCACAGTCCCACGTCACGAACTGGTTCCTATCATTTACCGATTGTCCGCCTACGAGGACCGCCCTCTGCCCATAGGAGAGAATCAGACGATTTCCCAGCCCTATATCGTAGGTCTGATGTCCGAATTGTTGCGGGCAAAACCAGGTGACAAGATTCTAGAAATCGGAACAGGCTCTGGCTACCAGGCTGCGGTATTAGCGGAAATGGGCCTGCAGGTCTACTCTATCGAAATTATAGAACCTCTTGCAGAGCGAGCTACTGCTGACCTCAAGCGCCTCGGCTATCTCGATGTTGAGGTCAGGCATGGAGATGGCTACCAAGGATGGCCCGAGGAAGCCCCCTTCGATAGCATCATCATTACTGCTGCTCCTCCTCAACTTCCCCAGCCTCTTGTCGAACAATTGAAAACAGGTGGTCGGATCGTCGTTCCCGTCGGTCGCGACAATCAGGATCTCATCGTATATACCAAGCGCTTGAACGGAAAAGTGTCCAAGAAACGGATTATTCCCGTCCGCTTCGTCCCCATGACTGGACGTGCCCAGGAAGATCCGTAAAAGAATTGCTTGATTAAGTGATCATACGTTCACTTATTAGAGTCATACAGCAATTTGCTACCTGAGCTTGAAGACAAACTCAGCGAGGACGTTTAACGATGCCCCTCGGCACAATCGTCATTCAGGCAAGCTGATCGCAGATTCCCACAATGACTCCTTTCGTCCACATAGATGCCGATGCTTTTTTTGCATCCGTTGAGCAAGCAGCTGATCCTCGCTTGCGAGGTATTCCTATGGCCGTAGGAGGACGCAAGCGAGGGATCATTGCCGCCGCTTCCTATGAAGCTAGGCAACTGGGCGTCTACACTCCGATGCCCACACAACGAGCACTGCAAGTCTGCCCGGAGCTGGTCGTAGTTTCCGGCAATTTTGAGATGTATGAGCAATTTTCCGATTGGATCTTCGGTATGTGCGAAGAGCTCACTCCGCTCGTCGAACGTAGTTCTATTGACGAAGGCTATATGGACTTCTCAGGCACCTGGAACCTTTCGCAGGATGGAATCATCACCAAAGTCCAGAAACTGGACAAAGAAATTCACGAGTGGTTGAAGATCACCATCTCCGAGGGAATGGCCACGAACAAGATTGTCTCTGCCGTGGCCAGCAAGCTCCACAAGCCAAACGGGTTTCTGGTTGTGCCCAAGGGATCCGAGGCGGAGTTCATGGGCGCCCTCCCCCTCAGCCGCATGCCTGGCATTGGACCTAAGTCAGTAGAAGCCTTACGGTCGATTGGAGCCCAACGTATCGAAGATCTCCTTACACTCGGCCAAGAACGCCTCCATCCTTTTCTTGGAAAAACGACAGATTCTTTCCTTCAACTGGCCCAGGGCATCGACGATCGACGAATCGTGCTAGAGCGTGAGCCCGCAAAGTCCTACTCCCAGCAAAACACCTTCGCTGAGGACATGGGTGAAGAAGACAAGGTAATCAGTCATCTCATGACCATGATCGACGACGAGATGATACGCCTGCGTGATGAAGGTAAACAGGCCCGCACTTTCAGTGTCCGGATCCGTTACACCGACATGGAAGAATGCGAAACATCGCGCAGCCTCAACGAACCCAGTAGCCTGGAGAACGACTTCTACCCCTTTGTTTCGCCCATGCTCAAGAAGCTCTGGCAACGACGTGTTCACTTACGACTGGTTGGCGTGCGATTCTCCCGCATCTATGACGCTTTCGAGCAATTGGAATTTTTCGACCGCAAACGTCAACGCCTTCGCCAACTCAGCCACACCATCGACCAAGTCAATGAAGCCTACGGGAAATACACGGTGCAGCGAGCTTACAGAATCGGCATGAATAGTCGTGGTGGAGGCAAGCGACGGACCCCCTTCCATCCATAGAGCTTGCCGTTCAAATTAAATAAGCCGAACAACCTGATCATTTAGCATTCACATTCTGCTCCGCGCATTTAGATTGGACACTCATGACTCCCAAGCCATTCAAATTAGCCATGATCCAAATGGAGGTGCGAGGAGGAAATCCAAGCTGGAACCTGGCACATGCAAAAGAGCAGATCGGAGAGGCAGCATCCGAAGGAGCTCAAGTGATTCTATTACCAGAATGCCTGGACCTAGGATGGACCCACCCGAGCAGTCAGATGATGGCAGAAGCAATTCCTGAGGGACATCCCTGCACGGTTCTTTCAGCAGCCGCTAAGGAGCATCAGGTTTATGTTTGCGGTCGACTCACAGAGAAAGAAAACGAGCGTATTTATAATTCAGCCGTCCTCATTAACCCCGAAGGAGAAGTCGTCCTGAAATACCGCAAACTAAACGAATTGGAGATCGGCCGCGATTACTATGCCCAAGGAGACAGACTCAATGTTGTCGAAACAGAATACGGAACCATCGGTGTCATGATATGCGCAGATGGTTTCGCAAACGGCCAAGTTATCAGCCGTTCACTTTGCTATATGGGAGCCGATGTTATCTTATCCCCCTGCGCCTGGGCCAGACCAGCAGATCATGACAATGAAACAGATCCCTACGGAAAGGTATGGAGAGAATCCTACAAACCAGTGGCCAAACAGTTTTCTAAAGCCATTTTCGGAACCAGCAATGTCGGACCCATTACAGCTGGACCTTGGGAAGGAAGAAAATGCGTGGGTTGTTCTCTGGCCATCGATGCGGATGGAGAAGAAATGTTTCAAGGTCCCTATGGAAAAGACTGCATCCTATACACCGATGTATCCCCGCAACTAAGGCCTACTCGTGGCACAGGCTGGGGCTCACCTATCCCACTGCAATGATCCTTAGCTGAAGGGATGTCACTGAGATATCGTGAATAAACTATTTAGAACGCCTGTTTACCCAGTAGTAGATAGTCGAAGCAATAAAAACTAATCAGCATTTCATAAACTCCCTCACTATGAAAATATTCGAAAAACTCTTCAACAAAGACGCAAAGACCAAGGACGAGCTTACCCAAGCAGAACGAGAAGCTATCGTCGACCTTCTCACACTCGGTGTCTATGCAGACAATCATCTTTCACTGGCGGAAGACGAAACTTTTGAGGCCATAACGAACAAGATGAATTGGGAATCTGATAGAGATATCTCCTATTACATCTACACCGCGACTGAGCGAGCTCGTCAGGCAAGAACGGACGAAGGAGCTATTGAGGAATTCTTAAAGTTCGTAGCAGAACGCCTGGACTCTCGTACATCAGCGTCTCATGCACTGGATTTGCTACACCGTTTATTTTCGGCAGATGGCTCCACCGAAAAAGAGAATCAATTCTATCGCAAAGTGGAAAATATTCTAAGGAATTAAACTTCGCCAATACTTAGGAGCTCACTCGACTCGAATCATCGGCTTAAGAATTTCGATCGAGGTTTTTCCAATCCCACGCACCTTGAGTAAATCATCAGTGGTCGCATAAGGGCGACTGTCTACGATTCTTTGAGCGATTACCGGACCCACTCCAGGCAGAGTCTCGAGCTCGGCCAAAGAGGCTGTTTCGATTTGCTTGGCCGGCATCAAACCAAGCTGTTTGCGCAAGGACTCATTTTCGGCAATCAAGCTCTGGTTCCGAACTTGAAGTTTTTCAACTGCGTCGCTGAGCTTCTGGTTCTCGATCTCCAGTTGCCCAATTCTTACATTCAGCTCCTGGTGCTTTTTATCAAAGAGAAGCATCACAGCTTTCAGGCGCTCATCAAGCTCCTCATCGGCCCCACTCAGCATGGTTATGGAAAGAGAAAAGACAAAAAAACCAAGTAGCAGACGCATCAAATAACTTTCATTTTGGATCGAATAGTAAATGAACAAGGCAGGTGGTGGATAGACACCTATAGCACCCTGTTCAGCAGAGACCGTAAAGCTAAGATAAAAGCATGACCCATTGCAATCCTTTGCACCCAAGAATCATTTTTAAAAGGATCAATTTCTAAAAGTGACTTTTTAGCCATTGCCAAATCCCAAATTGCTCACAAAACTGCCTCCTATCCTATTC
>CALJGU010000097.1 GCA_938075565.1 uncultured Opitutales bacterium
TTTGCGACTACAATTCGATAGTGAGGAATTTTTGAAGTAGCAACATGGCACAAAGAAATGCGCACTTCATTATTTGGCGGCGGAACGAGGACGCTCCTGCCCTAACTCTAAAACCAAAGATGGTAGGGCCACTGCGTCCTCGCAGTGCCGTTTCAGCATGCCATACAACAATGGCATTCTTTCACGATTGCAGGTGACTTAAAATTAATTAGCCATGACTCCTCAGACACTCAAAGGTACTTGGTCTACTATTCTTCTCCCGCTCGATGAGCGTAATGAAATTATTTGGAAGCATGTCGACGAGCAGCTGAGTCTCTTTGCTGAGGCCGGAGTGGACGGTATCTATTTCAACGGAACGGCTGGAGAGTTCTTTAGCCAAAGCGAGGAAGAGTTTCTTAAACTGGCAAGCACGGTTTCCAACTTCTGCGATGAACAAGGGATCCCTTTTCAAATAGGAGCTTCTCATGCCCATGCGTCTGGATCGTTGCAAAGAATCCGACAGACCCACGACTTAAAGCCCGGAGCATTCCAGGTCATCCTGCCTGAATGGATTCCTCACACCGATGAGGAGATTGCAGCTTTTCTAATTCGAATGGCGGCTGAGGCAGCGCCCATCCCGCTTGTCGTCTACAATCCGCCCAATGCACGCAAAGTGCTAAGCCCTCAGGAATGGTTCGAACTGGTGTCTACTGTCGAAGGCATAATTGGAATCAAAGTGGCCGGCGGCGATGAATCTTGCACGAAGCAATGAAAAGAGTCGCCGATCGAATCAGTGTATTCGTGGCTGGGGCACGACTACCCACAGGAATTATCAACGGATGCGCCAGCGGAAGCTATTCGAACCTGGCCTGCCTATCTCCGAAAGGCGCCGTTCGCCTTGGACGCCTCATTCAATCCAATCCTGAAAAAGCCCTGCAACAGCAAGCCCATATTTTCGAGGTATTCGACAAAGCCATAGCCCCCATTCGTGGTAGGTATGCCGATTGTGCGTTGGACAAAACGCTGGTAACCGCAGGTGCTTGGGGACCGATGACTTCTGACGTTCGCTGGCCGTTATCACGTGTCCCACAAGATGAAGTGGAACGAATCAAGCGAATCTTCAACGAAGAATTGCCATTCCTGTTTTCCTAACCGTGACTTCCTCAAAATGCTTCTTTATCTCATAACAACTATCCCATTCTTGAAATGCCACTAGCAATCATCACCGGCGGAGCTACGGGCATCGGTGCAGCCGCAGTTAGAAAGTACGCAAGCGAAGGCTACGATGTAGCTCTCCTGGATATTGAAAAGGAAGCTAGCCTGGCACTTTGTAATGAAGCTCACTCTGGATCAGTTACATTTTACGAAACTGACGTTCGCAGTAGAAAAGCAGTGCAATCAGCGGTTAGCAAAGCGGCTGATCAATTTGGAGCCCCCACCGTCTTGTTTTCGAACGCAGGAATTCAACGCCTATCAAGTCTCTTTGATCTCAAGGCTGAAGATATCGACGCGATCATAGATATTAACCTAAAAGGAACCCTATACGTGGTTGCAGCCGTTGCTCCTCATATGCGCGACGCTGGAGAAGGAAGTATTGTCCTGATGGCTTCAGACCAAGTGTTTGCCGGGAAACCAGGTTCGATTGCCTATGGAGCATCCAAGGGCGGTGTCGCTCAACTGGCGAAGTCTCTTTCCGTTGAGTTGAGTCCTCTAGGTATTCGTGTAAATGCCATCTGCCCGGCTACGGTTAAGACACCTCTGACAGATAAGATTTTCACTGACCTCGGCAATAAGCACTATGATGGCGATGCAGAAGCAGCATGGAAAGCGGAGACAGATACTATACCACTCGGACGAATTGCATCTCCTGAAGAGATTGCTAATATCGTCTACTTTCTCAGCTCAGCCGAGGCATCTTTTATGACCGGTGCCCTAGTGCCAGTAGACGGAGGATTTACCGCCCAATGAAAATCATCGACGCTCATCATCACTTTTGGAACGTAACAAAGGACAAATACGCCTGGCTTGCAGACGAGAGCCTGGAATTACTGTGGGGGAAACCAACCCAGCTCCCACGAGACTACTTTCCTCCAGATATTGTATCTGACGCCGGCCCCTGGGAGCTTGCGAAATCTGTGCATGTTCAGTGCTTTCGAGATCCTTCCGATCCAGTTGAAGAGTCACACTGGCTACAAAGCTTGGCTGATGATCCCGAATCTTCTGGATATCCCCATGGAATTGTAGCCTTCGCTGACCTGACAGATCCTAATCTAGGAGAGGTGCTGTCACAACATTGCCAATACAAAAACGTTCGGGGCATTCGGCAGATACTCAATCGACATCCTAATGAAGCGTGGCACATGTCGGAACGAGACTTCATGAAGGACGAAAGTTGGTGTGCTAATTACGGTCTTCTTGAAGCCCACAAGCTCAGCTTTGATCTACAAATCTTCTATCATCAAGTCCCAGACGCGATCCGACTCGCCCAACGGTATCCCAACATCCCGATCATCCTAAATCATGCCGGGATGCCAGCCGAACGAGGACCTGAGAATATCGACGCTTGGAGATCAGCCATGAAGCAGCTCGCTTCCTGTGACAATGTCGCCGC
Organism: uncultured Opitutales bacterium; assembly: GCA_938075565.1. Taxonomy (GTDB): domain Bacteria; phylum Verrucomicrobiota; class Verrucomicrobiia; order Opitutales; family UBA2995; genus UBA2995. Next base: position 2,591 of record CALJGU010000097.1, read on the forward strand.
CAAGATTTCCGGTCTGGGAATGTGCGACCATCAATGGACTGCGGAGAGTATTCGTCCATTCGTGATCGATGTCATTGAAGCCTTTGGAACTGACCGCTGTATGTTCGCCAGTAACTTTCCCGTAGACTGCCTCTTTAGCGATTACCAAACGGTATGGAACGCGTACGATACTATCACAGCTGATTTCTCAGACGAAGAGCGAGCGATGCTTTTCCACGACAACGCTGAGAAGTACTATCGGATTTAGCTGCAGGAGGGGGTTTATTCCGCGATCTCCCAATAGCCTTCATGCAATCGGGGGATAAACCCCCTCCTACAGTTTCCAAAAATCAAATCCTTAAGCCCTAAGGATCCAACTCAGGTATCGCATCTCCGGATACTAGGTATCGAGCTTCCTCAGAATTATATAGCCACGCTGGGCCCAATGGCAGAGTCACTTTGCCATCCTTCAATACCGCAATCGAGCGATCTCCTAAGGCCAAAACAATTTCGTTTGGATTCCAGCGGCGGTAGTTGTGGATCTTCCACTCGCGACTGGCGAATCCCTGCTCATCTTCCGGTTTCGGATGATGGGGATTGATCAGCGCAGGAAACAAAGATAAGGCATCGCGTGTAGCAATGTCATTAACCGGAAAATCATTCGTGGTTCCTATGACAGGTCCCTGCACATTGGCTCCCGCACTGGTTCCTCCAGTCGGTATTCCTTTTAACGCCTGCTGTTGAATGACCTCCAACTGACCCGTCGTTCTTAAATCTCGAAGTAAGGCAAATGTATCCCCTCCCCCAACGAAAATCGCATCCACTTCTCGCAGGAAATCCAGGGTCTTCGACTCTTCCATCTGGTGAAGGGAAGTCGCTTGCGGAACTCCTATTTGAGCAAAGGCCTCTTTTAATCGCCGCTCCATCTTGTCACGATCACCAGGGTGATTAGAGTGCAAAACCAGAGCTACATGCTTGGATTCACCGTAGTGCTCCGTCATAGCTGGGATCACCGAATCAGCAAAGTGATTTCCATTCATCATGGCTCCGCCACAGACAAGTATCTTAGCTTGTGGGGAGGTTAAAAGCTCAGGAGTCGCGTGCTCAGCCATACAGGGTAAAAGGGATGTGGTGAATAAGAGTTGAAGCCATCGATTTTTCATAAAGTCAAAGCATTGAGTGAATTCTATACGGCAAAAGTTCCAAGCAGATTGACTTATCCCGTAAACCAATTCGCACCTTGTATCCTATGCGCAAGCAGTACTACACAAGTTAAATGAATAACCTGATTGTTAATTGCCTGGGCTGGTTCGGTGCCGCCCTACTGCTCTATGCCTACTACCTCATATCCAAAGGAGCCGTAAAAGGGAACTCACCGAAGTATCAGTTTCTGAATGTGATCGGTAGTGTATTACTCATTACCAATTCGGCCTACTTTCGCGCCTTTCCCTCAGTGGCAGTGAACCTGTTCTGGATCATTATCGCTTTCACCACCCTCTTTAAACATCGGAGAGCGAATTGAGTTTTCGGCGCTTTGATTCTGTGGTGGCAATCTGATCCAACACTCTCTATCTTGTAACCACTTCTTCATGAACAAACGTACGTTTATCAAAAGCATAACACTCTTGGGTCTCTCCGCCCCGGTTTTTGGCCGTCTGGATTCCATTCTAGCAGCGGCTGAAAGCAGCACGGCTCAAACCCTTGCTGAAGACGAAGACTTTTGGAGTAAGATACGAGCGTCCTACCGACTGAAACCCGATTACATCAATTTGGAGAGCGGGTTCTATTGTATACAACCGGAAGAAACACTGGAGCATTTCATCAAGCATGTTCGCGAAGTGAATTACCATGGCTCCTACTACATGCGAAACTATCGTTTGGAGAATAAAGCCCGGGTAACAGCCAAGCTGGCCGAGATGGCTGATTGTACTCCGGAAGAACTCATCATCACTCGCAATACTACCGAATCCCTGGATACTGTGATCGGAGGCATTGATTGGTCATTCGGAGATGAGGCGATCTATGCGGGCCAGGATTACATGGCCATGCAGTATATGTTTGAGTTGGTAGAGGAGCGATACGGGGTCGTTCGCAAAGTCATCGATATTCCGATGCACCCAAAGTCCGACCAGGATATCGTGGATGCTTATGCAAGAGCCATCACACCCAGAACGCGCTTACTGATGGTCCCGCACATCATCAACTTCACAGGTCACATTCTACCGATCAGGAAAGTGTGCGATATGGCCCATGCACGCGGAGTGGATGTACTCGTAGATGGAGCGCATGCATTCGGACATTTTCAATTCTCCATCAAAGATCTGGATTGCGACTTCTACGGAACCAGTCTGCACAAGTGGCTAACCGCACCCCTCGGATCGGGGTTTTTATTTGCTAAGAAAAACCAGGCGTTGAAAGTCTGGCCAGCCTTCGCCGAGAAACCGACAGAAGATGATGACATCCTAAAACTGAATCACACCGGCACCCACCCTGCCCATACAGATGTGGCCATCGGCAATGCAATCGACTTTCAGAACAAGATAGGGATCGAACGAAAAGAGACGCGTCTACGTTTCATACAAAACTACTGGACAGATCAGGCACGTAAAATGGATCACGTGGAAGTATTCACGCCGATTGAAAGACATCGTTCTTGCGGTATCGCCACGGCCGGCATCAAAGGCATGGAACCTCAGGAGATGGCCAAGATCCTCATGGATAATCATAAGATCTTTACCGTCCCAATCAGCCGCAACGATGTCCAAGGCTGCCGCATTTCCCCAAACCTATTCACCTCGACTCAAGACATGGATGTTTTGGTGAATGCGCTCAAAAGCATGGCCTAACTTCCTGGTGCGCCGAAACGCTGAGGGCCATGGATAGGCGTTACTCTTACTCGTGGCCGTAGCGTTGTATTTATATAAAGAGGCTCTGAAGTAAGCAATCGGAAGATTTTGTTGCCTCAGAACCAAGTAGAGATAGACCGTATTTATGGCACATCACCATACTTCAAATAAATGTCTTATCTTCTCCATTCTCCTTGGGCTTCCTCTGCTTAGCCAAGGTGTAGCTCAAAGGCAGCCCAGTCCGCTCAATGAGATGCAGCATGGACCCTTTGTTTCCTCGACCCTATCGACAGACCCTCTCTCCATTCGGAGTATTTTCGTCTACAAGGGTATCGCAGTAAGAGTAGGCAAAGATGAGGAGGCAGTGATGGTCTTCGATACGGATCTGCTGAGAGTAGCTTCCGCCTGGACCGGAGGCTTCCTCAAATGGTATCCGGCCAGGGATGGTTATGAGAAATGGCCAAGCCACGATGGTTATATACATTTCATGACCGCTCAACGACCAGGTTGGTCGGATGATGTCCATTTTTCCGATCCCCGACCCTGGAAATATGGTCCTATCCCGAAAATCCACGGCGCATATAAAGGCATGTATTTGCAAAATGACCAAGTGGTCTTTGCTTACACGATTGGAGAAACAGAAATCCTGGAATCCCCGAGATTCGAACGCTTTCAAGACCGAGCCATTTTTACTCGAACCCTCAACATTGATCCACTGAAGGTAGAACAATCTCTGCAATTGATTCAAGTGCCGGATGGGTCGGGCACGATACTCGTCAGGCACAAACTTTCCAAAAACCATGGAATGATGGAAATCCGGTCGGGTAAACAAATGCGCCTGGTCGGTTATAGGGGACCTTTGGAAAAAGCAGAAAGGCGGCCTCAAATTTCAGTTCACCGAACCGCTCGATGAAGCGTCCGCCACAAACCTAAGTAATTATTCGCTCAAGCAGTGGACCTATCCCTGGTCGAGCCAGTATGGAACGAGAGGCAAAGTGTTCTCAGCCGACCAAGCAGGAAATCCAGCTCCCGATCTTGTCACCATTGAATCGATACAGCTCTCTCTAGACAGAAAGACAGTCACGCTCAACATCCCAAGCCTTCGACAAGATCTAGTCCAAACGAGTCTGGGACTTCTACCTGGGTTGCCGGATATCATCGATACACCGATGGGACTTGTCATGGCGATTGATTATAATTTGAAAACTGCAGATGGGGCGGAAGTAAAACAGTCGATCAACAAGACGATCCATCGAGTAGCAGGAGATGAAGCAACCGTTAAATCAAATGCACACGCTTCGCACATGACAGCAACTGTCGTAACGTCTCCAGGCAATCAGCGTACCTCAGCCAAACCCAAAGAGGAATCGATCGATCTAATCAACGCCAAGGTCGTGGACATGAGCTCAAGCGGTATCACGCTAAGCTACGATGTGACTGAGATCCGAATGAAAGCAGGCGAACGCCTAGTGATCCGCTACAAGAACAAGAGCGAGATGTCTCACAATGTGGTCATAGTTAAAGAAGAAGCCGACATCCAACCGGTAGGAATTGCCGCGCTTTCCGCGATGGCCGATGACTTCATCCCACAGAACTTGAATCCCAAAGCCTACTCGAGCCAGGAACAGGATCGGATACTGGCAGCTTCCAGCCTCGCCTACCCTGGCGACACAGTCGTCATAGAATTTACTCCGGACCAAGCCGGCACCTATCCTTATATCTGCACCTACTCAGGGCATTTCACCATGATGCAGGGGCGGATTATTGTTGATCCTTAAGATCCAGCAGTCGCCTTCACGTCCAGCTTGATGACGACCTCGTCACGGATCAGATTGTCTGCCTTGCCTTTATAGACAATGCCCCAATCAAAACGCATGATATCGAACTCGGCCTTCAAAGTGACTTCTGAATCCGAAACTGTTACTTCAGGTGTAAAAGAAATGCTTTTGGTAACCCCATGCAAAGTAAGATTACCTGTCATTTCAGCACCATTCATAGAGGTGATAGCAAACATTGCGGTCGGGTAAGTCTCTACTTCAAAAAAGTCTTCGTTCTTCAGATGGCCCGTTAAGCGATCGCTGTCAGACCAAAGCGAATCCATCTGGATAGTCACTGCACTTGGAGCAACAATCTTGCCGTCTGCAACAGCAAGAGTGCCGTTGAAGCTTTTAAAACCGCCGTCATGGCTACCGGATACTTTGGATCCAACAAAACCAATCGTAGAATCGGCACTGATGGCATAGGTCTTAGCTTCTGCAACTGCCTTAACAGCCTCAACCGCCTCAGAAACGGTGGCCGATTCAGTCTTGTCAGCAGGGTTAGAACAGCCGGCAACGATGAGGGAGCAAGCGGTTAAAGAAAGTAGTAGTAGATTACGGGATGATGATTTCATAAGGCGTATTTGTGTGATTAGCATGAAATAATCAAGATTCTTCATGAACGAGAATATTCCTTCTATTTTAGTTCATTCCTTCTTTTATTGTTAGTTTCCTCAACTGGAATATAAAATTGGGTATATTCTCCATACACAAAGTTACCACGAGGGGCATTGGAGTGACACTCGATACAAGAAACAATTCTACCACGTGTTATATCTCTATTCTCAATATAGAAAAACTCCCATCCACCTGATTTTTTATACTTGGGGGAATTCGACCTAATCATACCACCAACACCCTCAATTTCCAAAATGTCATTGTTCAGACTCAACTTCTCCTTAACTAAAATACTCCCTGTTGAATACTCTGGAACAGAGGCTGGCTTCTCATCCAATTGACTGGAGACGTTTATACTGACGTAGTTTCGAACATAAGCTAGTTTATGCGGACCCACTAGTTTTTCAATCTCTTCATCGGAAGGCCCCGAGGCTATACACAAACTAGCTAACCAACTTGGTATCAGCCTTGGTTCGCTATTAACTAGAGTGAGAGACTTGTAATTTGTTGGATCAAAACGATAGGCCCCCTTTACTTGATCACTGTAATCTGCAATACTTAGATTATCGTCGTCGTTCCAATTTGGAGATGCACATCCCGAAACAAGAATACATGCAATAAAAAGAAATTTGAAGCGCCATCCACTCTCAATTGAACTAACTAGGAAAGAGAGCCATAGATAAAAACCAACAGTAGTGTAATTTTGAAAATGAGAGTAAGACTACATCCAATTAAAATTTATTCTCTAGAACTTTTCTTTCAAGAAATTTAGTAGAAGAAAATTAATGAGCTACCATTACCTAATCGACACCTATGCAACCGAACGCGAAAAAGTGCTCGGCGTCTGGTCGATGTTTCAAGATGAGGACCTGGAATCACGCTCACACCCAATTGACAAACGGGGGCGCAGTGTTCGCGAGCAAATGATCCATCAGTGCATAAGTGAAAATCTGTGGTTCATAAATATGCTGAAAATCGATGTGCAGGCTCCGCCTCTTCCGGAAGAGGAAACTCGATTGGGATTCATAAAGCGCTATGCGGAAGACTCAGGTAAACGCCTTGAAGCCCTGAACGATAAAGGTGCTGACTGGTGGGAAACGGAACTGGATTTCTTTGATGTAAAACGATCACGCGCATGGGTGTTTGTGCGTAGGCTCGTTCACACTTCTCATCACCGTGGTCAACAAACGGCCTATCTTCGTATGCTAGGCCGAGAGGTTCATAGCACCTACGGACCGAGCGCTGATACAGGCGGCCTGATGCAAAATAAAGCACCCACCATCTATCCCCACCCGGATATCGATACGCTCATCGAACGGGAAGAAGCCGGCCTTCCGAAATCTCCTTTGCCGGATGCAGCTGACGCACCCGTCACGGAACGACCCGATTTAGCTTAGGAGGATTTACTTTCGAGTTCCGCTGGCATCCTTGGGCTTTGGACTGCCTGGACCCACTGTATTGCGAACAGCAAAGTAATCTTCGCGCGAGAGGACTTTACCGGCAGCTCCAACCGCTTCTTCGATCTGCTCTGGAGTTTTGATACCACAGATGGCCACCTGAATGGCGGGTTGCATAAGGGTTGTAGCAAGAACTAACTGGTAGATGGTCAGATCATACTTGTCAGCAATAGGCTTCAGGCTACTGACCTTGGCACACAACTCTTGAAAGCGTTCGCCTTGGAAATCGGGATGGTTGGATCGAAAGTCGGAGAACGTTTCATTCCCAGTGTATTTACCGGTGAGCAATCCTTTGTGCATCGGAGAATAAATCATAACTCCGATATTTTCTGACTGGCAGTAGGGAAGCATATCAGTCTCTCCCTCTGGATCGATCAGACTGTAGGGAGGCTGAATCACGGTGTAAGGAGCAAAATGACGCTGGCCGCGACATTGTTCAACCGAATGATTACTTAGACCAATTGCCCGAACCTTCCCCTGCTCTTTTAACTTCTCCAGGGCTCCCGCAATTTCCGCATAGGGAGTCAGAGGATCATAGAGGTGCAGAAAGTAAAGATCGATGGTACCGACTCCCATCCGTTTCAAAGACAACTCGCAGCGCTCGGCGATGTGTTCGGGTGACAAATCAGGATAACGTCATCCGTCCGAGTTAAAGTGATTAAAGACCTTGGTTGCCACTACCAGCTCATCACGCGGCAGTTCCTTGATGGCTTCTCCAACCACCGTCTCAGCATACCCGTCACCATAGGCTTCGGCCGTATCGATAAAATTAATACCTTTATCGAAAGCCACTTTCATAGCCGCGATGGCATCGTCTTTCGATTGCTCTCCCCAGAACCGCGGGCTCAATTGCCAAGTTCCGAATGATATGGGTGAAACGGACAAGCCGCTATCTCCTAGTGTTACGTGTTCCATGTAATGATTAAATTCAGATTATATAATTTACTACTGCAGCCATTCCGGAATGGAATCATTTACCTGCCAAGCCTTCAACCTTCGGTCCAATTTGTCAGCTTTCCATTCGGTGGTACCTGCTGGCAAAACGTCTTCCTTAGGTAACCACCTTCGATGATCGGCTATGACATGGGCGTATTTCGGATTTCCAGCTAAGTTGTTATGTTCTCCAGGATCCGTCTGATGATCGTAAAGCTCTTCCCCACCATCCCGATAGCGGATGTATCGCCAATAATTACTACGAACGGAATGGTTTCCATAATACCAGGTACTCAGGACTGGTTTATCCCAAGATACCTTTGGGTTTTTCAGCAAAGGACGCAGACTGTTGCCTTCCAGTTTCGGCGCAGGCGGCAGACCACAGAGATCAACTAAGGTAGGATAAACATCGAGCAGACTGACTGCTTGATCGGTCATGGCATCAGTATCGCGTAGCCCAGGTGCTTTTATAAAGAAGGGTACCTTTGTCGATTCCTCCCAAAGCGCTTGTTTACGCCAGTGTTTCTTTTCTCCTAGGTGCTGGCCATGATCTGACCAGAGCACGACAATCGTGTTGTCGGCGTAGCGACTATTTTCAAGGGCCTTGAGAACTTTACCCAGCTCATGATCAACAAAGGTGACACAAGCCAGATAGCCATAAACCAGTTCCCTCCAATAGGTATCGCTCAGGTTAACCACCGCGTAGTGATCCCCGGTCTTAATAGTCCCATGAGCAACCGATTTACCCATGATAGGAATATCGGCCATTTCGTCATTGGGAAAACTTGGCACCTGTATTTTATCCAAGTCATACAAATCGAAGAATTCTTTGGGCGCCGTGTAGGGAACGTGTGGTCGGACAAATCCCACCGCCATGAAGAAGGGCTTTTCGTGCTCTTCGGACAGTTGATCAACCGCCCACTCAGAAATGAGCTCATCAAACATCTTGCCATCGGGCATATCCTCACGATCCAAAGCACCGTAACAAAGCGAGTGGCCATCCGCGAACTCTTCGCCGTAGTGATTCAAGATCTGGCTACCCTCTTTCGGAAATGGATAAAACTTTGTGCCGCCGTATCCATCGCCGCGTTTTTTTAATTCCTTCGAGACTTTGTAATCGGCCGCGTACTCGTCCCAGAAATCATCCGTGCGGTCTTTATAGTCGCTAACTCCCTGGTGAAAGATTTTACCTACGGCCATCGTCTTGTAACCGTTGTCCTTAAAATACTGGGGTAACATTTTGTGATCCCCCATCACATCCTCATAGCTTTTCCTCATGGCGGAAGTAGAACCGTACCAACCAGACGAGGATGGATGCAGTCCACTTAGTAAGGAATTGCGCGATGCGGTGCAAACAGCCTGAGAACAATGCGCATTACTGAACAACAGTCCCTGCTCGAAGAGCTTGTCCATATTCGGTGTGATCGCCTGAGGGTGACCGTCCAGTCCGCCCACCCAGTCATTCAAGTCATCAATAGAAATAAAAAGCACATTGGGTTTGTCTGCAGCAGAGATAGTGAACGTAAAAGCTGAAGGAAAAAGAAAAGCAGCCACTACTAGCTGTAAAAGCCTCAAGGGGGTTAGGTTCGAATTCATTTAAATTTCGTAGGATAGATTAATTTCGAGAAGAAATCCCGAGTATGATGAGAGCGTAAAAGGCATTCAGAAATTGGAAAACCTAAAACTAGTTAGCTTCGAAATCTTCCCTCGCAGCTTCGTATTCGAATTCACTCAACCAAACAAGATTGGAGATATCCTCAACCTTTTGCATTACAAGATCGATATCATGGAGCACCGTCATAAATGCACTACTTCCTCCAATCCACCGGCGCAGAAAGAAACGACGATCCACTACGATCATAACCCATGGATCAGTATACCCAAGGAGACACCAAAACTTCACTCCCTTATGCTTTCCCCAGAACGACCACCCCGTATCACCACGTTGTTCGACCACGGAAATACTCCATCCATTCTCTCGAAGTTCGGCGGCAATGATCTCGCCTAGAACCGTCCCGTTTGGTTTTACAATGGTTCCTTCCTCCTCGACCGAATCATCGGGCAAAGAAGCATCGAAAGTAGCTATGTGTGAGATTTCCATTTAAAATAATAAACAAGGTATTTAATTCGGCAGCTATCTCCTACATTGAAAAGCCTAAAGGTAGGGCGTGATCGCCGAGCACGCCGTGGTCCACGGTGTCACCACCGCGGCTACATAAAAATGTGTAAGGCTTTGCTCCTTCACGGACGCACACGCACATACTTCTGAACTTTTCGGGAGAAGGGTTCACCTCCATACACATTGCCTGCGGCGTCGACCGTTACAAATTCGGCTCCGTTGCCACGCGTGCTGCGAGGATCTCCATTGGGCAGCATGATGAAGTAATTCACCCACCCCGTTTCTGCTTCGCCGATGCGTATGCCCATCTCATACCCAGGATTCTGCACATTATCTGATTCTGAGTCGGAGACATAGATATTTCCGTGATCATCAAAGAACACACCACTGGGTCTCCCGAACTGCGTCCATTGAGCAATAAATGTTCCATCCTGGTCAAAGATCTGCAGCCGGTTGTTGAAACGATCTGCAATAAATAGCCGCCCCTTCTTATCAATCGCCATGGCATGCAAAGCGTGAAACTCACCGGGAGCATAACCGGTTTGTCCCCAGGTTCGAAGAAACTCACCGTCCTTGTTGTACACCATCACCCGGTTGTTGCCGTCCGGGTTGTGGCCATCGGCGATAAAGATGTTTCCATTGTCCCCGATCACCACATCAGCTGGAGAGTTGAACTGATAATCACCTTTGCCCGCCTTTCCGGGGATGCCAAGCCGCATAAGCTCTTCTCCGGTAGAGCTGAATTTGATGACCTGATGTCCGCGAGAACCTTCTGGTGTACGGGCAGGATTCACCGCATCGGTGACCCAGACGTTGCTTTCCTCATCCACAAACAATCCATGCGGCCAAATAAACATACCACCGCCGAAGCTCTCCACTGCATTGCCATCGGCGTCGAACCTTACGATAGGATCAAGGTCTGAATCCAAATACTCGTTCCCAAAACGTCCCGGCTCGGCAGAGTCGCAACGAACGACCGCCCAGATATGCACCCCATCAGGATCGACCTATACATCCCCCACTGCGCCCATCTTCCTGCCATCCGGAAATTTGGACCAGGTATCAACAGCCCGGTAAGGATTTGGGTAAGTCTGCCCCGAGAGGATGAGGTTGCTTAGGACAAAAGATAAAAGGACTACAATAAAGCGCATCAATAAAACTAGCCATGGCGCCGATCAAAGGTCAACTTAGCTCACACAATCATATGAATACCCCATACAAATCATTCCTGTATATCTTCTCTCTACTAATTCTTGGCCTGGGTCTTAATGCGGCTAAACCCAATGTGGTTTATGTTCTGGCCGACGACCTTGGCTGGGGGGATC
>CALJGU010000098.1 GCA_938075565.1 uncultured Opitutales bacterium
AGGAAAGTCGCGGTATACCAAGGCGGGAAGTACATCTGGAAAACCGTCGGGTGCTGGCTCTAGGCCTGCCAAGCGGGATGGATTCTCAACTCCGAGACGCAAAGTAGAAAAACGATCAGTTCCCGCGAGTTAGGACTTAAGAATACTGTCCGGCAAGCATTGAGGCCTTGATTTGCTCACCACATCTGAAGGTCTCCTCGTTCTCAAATAGTTTGTTCGGATTTAAATCTGGCCGGATAATAAGGGGCGACGACTTTCTGAGTACATGAATGAGCGACTTAAACCTTCTTTGTTTGCCCTGCGATGGCATTGGGCCGGAAATTATGGGCGCCTCTGTAGAGGTACTCAATGCTATCTCTTCACTATTGGATCTATCGGTCTCCATCGAGAGCGGTTTTGTTGGTTTAGAATCTCTCCAGCGTTACGGGACAACGTTACAAGAAGATCTTCTGCTGAAAGCGCGCGACGAGTTCGATGGTGTGATTTTAGGTCCAATGTCTACGATGGAATACCCCTCTGTTTCCGAGGGTGGTCGAAATATTTCTGGTGCGTTCAGGCTAGGGCTTGATCTTTACGCAAATGTCAGGCCTGCAAAATCCAGACAAGGTATTCGAAATAAGGGCCCAGGAATGGATTTGGTCATTTATCGTGAGAACACCGAAGGCTTCTACCCGGACCGTAATATGTATCAAGGGTGTGGGGAGATGATGCCAGATCCAGATATGGCTATTTCAGTCCGGAAGATAACACGTCGGTGCTGTATGCGTATCTGCCGGCAAGCGTTCTCAGCCGCAGCAACTCGGCGAAAAAGAATCGCCGCGATTCATAAAGCAAACGTGTTTCGCATGACGGATGGGTTATTCCTCGAGTGTTTTAGGGATGTGTCGAGAGAGTTCCCCGAGGTGAAGACGGAAGAAATTTTGATCGACGCATTTGCGGCGCTTCTCGTTAGACAACCGGAAGTCTATGATGTGGTCGTTACCACTAATTTTTACGGTGATACGCTGTCCGATTTGGCATCTGAGCTATCAGGGTCCCTTGGTCTCGCAGGATCAATTAATGCCAACGCAGAGACAGGTCGTTGTATGGCTCAGGCTCAACATGGTTCGGCACCTGATATCGCAGGTAAAAATATCGCGAATCCTACGTCTCTGATTTGGTCATTAGCGATGCTGTTGAAATGGATTGGAGAGCATCGGTGTGACCCAAGTTTGAGTTTGGCAGGCTCGATGACGGAAATTGCTATGGATCGAGTATTGGCGAACCCAGAAAACTGGACAAAAGATTTAGGTGGTGACATTAGTACTGATGAGTTTGGTCGCCGAGTTGTTGCAGCGTTACGACAACTGCCTAAGCTCCCCTAGAAGAAGTGTTTACGATGTTGATAGGAATGCTGAGGCAACTGATCGATGAAAAACCGATCTTGATCATGAGCCTTTGTTGGATCGAGGGATTTATCGTTGGTGGTTTTTTGGTGTATTGGTTACTTCTGTGATCAACAATGTTCATGGAAATTCTGCCCCGTCTGAATGGATCAAAGCAAAGCTTGAGTCCATTAATCACCCAATCAGCTCTGCGGTTGATATAGCATCAGGAGCTGGGAGGCATAGCCTGTTGTTGGCGGATAAAGCCCCTAATGTGACTGCTGTGGATGGTAATCCTGAGCTCTTCAAATATTTTGAAAATACTCCGGTGCGCTTCCAATGCCTCGATCTCGAGAAAGAAGATTGGCCAATGAGCGGGGATACTTTTGATGTTGTTCTTGTCTCGAATTATCTATATCGGCCTCACTTAAGAAGCCTAATCGGCCTTGTCGGACCAAATGGGTATCTGATTTACGAGACCTTCGGAGTCGGCAATGAACGCTTTGGGAAACCCAGTAATCCTCATTTTTTATTAAGACCTGAAGAGCTTGAAGGATCGGTCGGCAACGGATTTATGATTTTGGATGAATTTTTTGGTGAGGTGACAAATCCTCATCCGGCCGTTAGAGCTCGATTATTTGCTCAACGAGTGGAGTCTTAAATTGAATGGCTTATTGAATCGAGCCTTCCTAGGTTACCTGAGCGCTCGAATCGCGATTGGTATTGCCAATACCATGCTTACCGTTGCGCTGGGTTGGCATTTGTATGAGATTACCGGCGATCCATGGAGTCTTGCGTTAGTCGGCTTAATGCAGATTATTCCCGTTTATGTGTTCTTTTTTGTGTCGGGATACGTGATCGATCGTTTCCCAAGGGTCTGGGTTGTCAGGTCGTGCGCTTTTGTTGAGGCGATTGCGGTCGTAGGGATTTCTCAGATATTTTCTCAAGAGAATCCTGAACTTCTGACTCTCTATGCTTTGGTATTTTTACATGGTGCCGGACGGGCATTTCACGGTCCAGGGCTCCACGCGATTGTTCCAAACATCGTTCCACGGCAGGTTTTAGATAGGGCAATCGCTATGTCGAGTACTAGTTGGAACGCGGCCTCAATTGCTGGGCCTGTAGTCGCGGGATACCTTATACTTGCGCTTGATCGTGGAGTCTATGACATCATCGCAGTCGCTTCCGCAGCAACGTTGGTCGGGTATTTATTCATCCCGGCGATCAGAATTCCTCAAGAACAAGGCGACAAGCTCAAGACACTACTGGCCGGCATTCAATACGTCCGTGGACAACCAATCATTCTTGGCGGGCTGACGATCGATTTATTGATGGTGGGGTTCGGTTCGGTGATGGTTCTTTTGCCAGTGTTCGCTGCCGATATCTTACTCGTTGGTCCAGAAGAGCTTGGACTGATGCGCGGAATGCCTGCGCTTGGAAGCGTCTTGATGGGAATTCTCCTCT
>CALJGU010000099.1 GCA_938075565.1 uncultured Opitutales bacterium
GGATCGACCTTCACCTACCGAGTTACTGCACTGAGTGCTCTTGGCTCCTCTGACACTTCAGATGCGGGTTCGGATACAACCTATGAGGCAACTACTGGTAAACCGATCAATATCTCAACCAGGGGCACCATTGGTTCTGGCGACGATTTCATTATGATCGCTGGATTCGTAATTACGGGGAATGAGAATAAGGACATCTACATTCGGGGTATCGCACCATCCCTACCCATCACCGGAGAAACCGCTCTCCTGCAAGATCCTGAACTCATTCTTTTCGATGGGGCCAAGAACCAGATCGATTTTAACGACAACTGGAAGGATCACCCTCGCATGGCCGATACAATTGCGACATTTATTCCTCCCCCACTCGACCAAGAGTCTGCTATCTATACCAACCTCGCACCTGGCGTTTACACCGTTCAGATGAGAGGCGCCGATGGAGGAATTGGAGCTGGGCTGGTGGAAGTTTACGAAGCGAATCCAGGTGACGATGCACAACTTGTAAATATCTCCACTCGAGGAATCGCGGGTACCGGCGACGGATTAATGATTGCCGGAGTCATTGTAAAGGGGACCGGGAACAGGACCCTTTATATAAGAGGCAATGGACCTTCTTTACCTGCAAGTCTAGGAGGGCGTTTAACGGATACGACCTTAGTGATGAGAGACGCCTCTGAAAACATTGTTGCAGAAAGTGATAATTGGATGGACAACGACAATTTCGCTTCCATCGTAGCAACAACCATTCCACCTGGCTTCCCAGAGGAAGCGGCTATCTTGGTTAACGTTCCAGCATCTGCCAGTGGTGAGAAATACACCATTGAATTACGTGGAGCTGGCGGAGAAGAAGGACTGGCCATCATCGAAATATTTGAAGTACCTGAGTGACGAGAAGAATTTCTCTGAATCAGGGTCGGGAAATTACAAAAAGGGCAGGCCGCAAGGCCTGCCCTTCCTTTTTATCCTATTTGAATTAGTCCTAATTGATCCAAATTAATTGCTCACCAATAGATCCGAGAATTCAGCATAAGCCAAAGCCCCCTCTTTGTGAGACGTTACAGCCATTCCAATAAGAACTGTTTCCGAGAGAGTGAGGTTTGCCTCATTCACTACATTCCATTGGGCCCCATCTAAGGAGTAGGAGGCTGTAAATAAATTTCCACTTCGGCTGATCTTGAGCCAGAAAGGCGTTTCAACTCCATCCACTTTAGACCAATTTGAGTCACCACCTATGGTCGCTCGATGCTGGTGTAGGATTCCTACATTTTTGGCCATAAAGGTAGCGAAGTATTGGGAGTCCGGTCGAAAACTTTCACGAACCATCAAACCAGCCTTAGCCCAATCTTCTTCAGCGACCAGGCTGTCAACTTTGGTGACGGTAACAAAGTCGCCCGCCACTTCGCGGAAAACATAGTGAAATGCGTCTTGGTTGTGGCCGATGTCACCTCCAGATGCTTCTACAATAAAGCTATTCGCATCCGAGTCGTAGGCAGCATTGCCATTGACTCCGACCTTCCCGATGTCGGCGCTGATAAATGTTTCAGTGGCTGACTCAGATTGTAGCTCTACAATTTGCAGTTCACCAAAATCTGCGGTTACTGAGTCGTCCTCTCCATGAGCCGCAACAGCCAGCCCAATCGAGATGGTATTTGGAAAGTCGATAATATCCTCAGATAAGAAAGACCAGTTGTCCCCGTCTTCAGAATAATAGGCACTAAGATAGTTGTCTTCTTTGATCAATCGAAGCCAAACGGGAGCAGATACATTTCCTTTTCCAGATCGAACAGTGCCTTCGCCTTCATTTTTACGACGCTCCAATGCGACGCCTTTTCCCGCAGAGATGGTTAAGAATGCATGCCGGGCATCTTTACTGGCAGACTCTCGAAACATGATCCCAGCTTTTCCGAACTCATCGCCAGCCTCGAGTGAGCTTACTTTTATGGTAGCTTCAACGTCTCCGGAAATCTCGCGATACACATAGCGAAACTCATCTTCTAGCCCCCAAATACAGCCACCATCAGCAGACAAGCGGAACATGTCTTTGTCTTCATCATAGTCAGAACTCGCTAATTGATTCTCTGCTCCAACGTTGTGGACGCTGAAAACCTCGTTGAAAGTACCGGGTGTCGTTGGTGGAGGTGAAGGAGGAGTTGGATCAGGATCGGGTGGATTCGGGTTCTCAGGCTCTGGGTCAGGAAGGCCAGGACCATCGTGAGTTATATCCCAAGCCTCATTGCTATACTCCGACGAAACATACCTACTATAAGCTTGGACGCGATAGGTATAGCGCGTGTTTGGCCTAAGCCCTTTGTCTAAATAATACTTCGAGCTGGGAGGGATATCGGCCACAACAACAAATGGGCCGTCTTCCGTTTTGCGTTCAATTCGAAACCCATTTTCATTTTTAACACTATCAACCCAGTAGAGATTGATCTTTGTATCAGATTCGATTTTGGAAGCGAGTCCCGTGGGCGTAGCTAAATAGAGATCTGGGTTAGCATATAAATCTGGTTCAAGACCGGAATAATCTCCTGTTCCACTATTATGGTTTTCAAGTGAAGGGTCAGAGACCGAAGCAGGCGGCATTGAGGGTCCTGGATCGACTGCCGGTAGAGACTCCAATGTTCCATCTACCTCTAGTTGTCCAAATTGAACCGTTCCATTGACTGCCGCGATACCAGCGAAAACCAAATGCCCAAGATCTACCGCTCGAGTTTCAATGAGGGCCCAAGATATTCCATCGGCAGATCGGAAGCTGGAAATGGAATTTCCTTCACGGCTGATTCGTAACCAATTGGTGGCTCCAATTTGAATGCCATTCGTTGTCTCGTGATTGTATTGGATCCTTCAATCCCGACCATCGCAAAGGACTGGTTTTCACCAGAACCACTTCGAATCATTAGCCCAGCCAATGAAGCACTTATGGATGGAACGTGGACGGTGATGTCCAAATCACCCGTCAACTCACGATATACAAACTGAAAGCTATCGGCTGAGTCAGAAATATTGGAAATCCTGGACTTAATTTCGAATCGTTCTGTTTCGCAGTGGTAGCTGGCAAAGCCAGTCGCGGTGCCACCGATCTTCTTTGCGTAAAAAAGTTCGGTCTGCCCCAAAGCCACGGTGACCACCGAAACTAATGAGAATAGGATTAAAGACAGGAAATGATTTGAGAGTAGGCGCATTGCTAACTTTTGAGAACGCCAAGCTCCCACATCCCTTCTCTCAAGTCATAGTGGGCAAATTCTGAGAGGCCTTTGTAACTGCAATTTTATAGTGACTTGCTAAATTTTTTTATAAGCGGG
>CALJGU010000100.1 GCA_938075565.1 uncultured Opitutales bacterium
GAACTACGAAGGTAGAAAGCAGACAAAAGAATTTCGTTGGAGTCATGGAGTTGTTAAGAAGCGATCTGGGTCTCGACGGTCACTTTTCCTTCGTAGACCCAGTGGTAGCAAAGTTCACTTTCTGAATTCTTGAACGCTTGTTTGCTAAATTTCAAGTCCTGCGTCACAAGACTATTTGCAATTGGTATCACATAGCTGTCATCTGGCCATAAATCAGGAATTGGCAACTTGCTTGAAGCTTCCGAAATTTGTTTTAACGAAGGTATAAATGGGGTGCCCATGGTTAGTTAGAGATCTCTTTCAATAAAAAAAGTTCCTTTACTGAAAACACAACACTTGAAATGAATCTCACCCTTCGAATTCCAAATTAACATATGAAAGAACGCGTATTCATTTTTGCCGTCGGTTTTGCCATCAGCTGTATTGGCATCATGTTCTTTCTTCACTTCCGAACCGCAAAGTCTGGAGGAGAAGGCCTCATCAAGCGTTTGATAAACACAGCAGGAGAACTCGGGACCATTGAGGAATGGATCGAGGCTGACCAATTTGTTGTTAAACTTTCAGGAGAGACCGTTACAGTTCAGCTCAATGCCATCGATTCGCCTTCACAAAATCTTCCAGGCGGAAGCGAGGCTATGGCTCATGTCCAAGATCTTATCAAGGACCAACCCGTACGCGTACTGGAATTTCGACGAAACGACGCCGGCCTCGTAATTGGAGAGGTTTATACAAAAGACAACCTGAGCTTGAATGAACAATTGATGAAAGCTGGCTGGGCTTGGTTTTACGAACCGGATTCAAATCGCAATCCATATTACAAGGAACTCAACGAATCCGCGATCGAAGAGAAGCGCGGCTTATGGTCACTTGAAACGCCGACTCCGCCCTGGGAAACAGTCGCTCGAGACACAGCGCCCAACTAGTGCAGGTCAGGCCTTCTGCGTAACAACAGCGGACTTACGATTTGGGAATAGCTCTTTGCAGAGAGGGCAGTCTCTTCCATCACACCCACGCGCGGAACAATACTCGCGACCATAAAAAATTATTTGTAGATGCAACTTGTTCCAGAGCTCCTTAGGAAACAGTCGCTTCAAATCCTTTTCTGTCTGCACCACGTTCTTACCCGAAGTGAGTTTCCACCTCTGAGCAAGTCGATGGATGTGTGTGTCTACTGGAAAAGCCGGAACTCCAAATGCCTGCGACATCAATACGGAAGCCGTCTTGTGACCCACACCAGGCAAGGCTTCAAGAGCCTCCATATCTGCAGGCACCTCACTTCCATGTTCCCGATTAAGAATCTTGGACAACTCGGATATGGCGGCAGACTTTCGAGGCGATAAACCACAGGGCTTGATGATATTCCTGATCGTATCCACACGCTTCTTCGCCATGTCGATGGGATTGTCAGCTAACCTAAACAAAGCCGGAGTCACTTGATTGACACGAACGTCTGTGCATTGGGCTGATAGCAAGACGGCAACAAGCAGAGTGTAAGAATCCTTGTGATCCAAAGGCACTGGGGTCCTTGGGTAAAGATTCTCGAGGTATTGGACTACGTACTCTGCGCGTTCTTTCTTGGTCATAAGCGATAGAGAACCACATCATTCACAACCTTAACCTTAAACAAGGTTATTTCTATTTTGCATTTTTACCAAAGGTTCTTTCCCTTCACAACAATGCCACCGCAATCCGATTCCCGCCCGCCCTTAGGCTACAACCCCGATGCCCTACCAAGAGAACTGAAGGAGCATTACATCTCAGCCTCTACAGAAGATCTTGAGGCCATGCTCCAAACCATCGGTGCTGAGTCCGTCGAAGATCTGTTCTCCCATATTGCTGACGACGTCAAATTCTCCAATCCTCTCGATCTTCCAGGGCCTCAATCCTACAAGGAATTGCAAAGCACCCTCTTTGATTGGTCTCGTGAGAATAAACTTCGCACTTCCTTCCTCGGTGATGGCTTACCTCAATTCGAGGTGCCAGATATCGTCCCCTACGTTTGCAACATCCGTAACCTGACCACCTCCTATACGCCCTACCAGCCTGAGAGAAGTCAAGGAACGCTCCTAACCCACTGGATTTACCAATGCTGTATGACAGAGCTGACCGGGTTCGAAGCCGTCAACTCCTCTCTGTACGACCGGTCGACTGCGATATTTGAAGCTACCTGCGCTGCTCTTCGTATGACTCGTAAATCCGACACGGTGATCATTTCGGATGGTATTTATCCCGGAGATAGAGAGGTCATTGAGACGCTCATTAAAGACACCAACATTCAGATCGAGTGGATACCTCTCGATAGTGAAACGGGCCTCACTTCACCCATGGTAATTTCTGAAAAAGCTGAAGAGCTGGGATCACGGTTGGCCGGCGTTGTTTTCCCACATGTAAATCACCATGGGCTCATCGAAAATGTCGATAAGCTTACAAACTGCATCAGGGAAATCGGCGTTAAGAGTATCGCCGTCATCGATCCGATGCTACTTGCCTATGGCGGACTTAAACGACCAGCCGATTTTGGAGACAACGGAGTAGACATGATTGTCGGTGAAGGACAACACCTCGGCCTGGGAGCAAACTTCGGTGGTCCTGGGTTAGGCCTGTTTGGCGCGCGGTTAAACGACTCGGCCAAGAACGATATTCGCCAATCACCCGGACGCTATGTGGGCAAAGCAGTCGATACCAATGGCCAAGAATGCCGAGTGATGGTCTTGTCCACGCGCGAGCAACATATCCGTAAGGAGAAAGCCACTTCAAACATCTGCTCCAATCAGGCCTACATTGCCACGATCGTGGGAGCCGCTGTTCTGCAGCGTGGCGATGCTGGAATGACTCAAGCCTGCTCTAAAGCACGCTCCAATGCCGTCCAGGCTTTCCAGAAGTTAACCAGAATCAATGCCCTTTCATTTCCTTTTTCAAACCAGGCGTTCTTCAACGAGCTCGTAGTGGAAATACCGGTACCGGTATCCGAATTGATTTCCAAAGGCATCGCATCAGGCCTACACATCGGCGTAGATGTATCCAATCGCATGGAGGGAGAAAAGCATCTCCTGAAACTATCCTTCAATGACCGGCAATCCACTGAAGATATCGAACAATTGATTACTTTCTTCGAAGAACAATTTCCGGGTGAATCGGCAGAAGCAATTTCAGCTCCTGAACTTGCCCACGATCAAACACGCTCAAGCCACCTCACCCTGCCCAAGGTCTCACTGGATGAGCTGAAAGCTTATTACGACAAGCTCGGTGACCTGAACGTCAGCCCCGACGATACCTGCTACCCACTGGGGTCTTGTACGATGAAGTACAACCCATACATCAATGATTGGGCAGCAGGACTTCCCGGATTTGCAGACTCGCATCCGCAAGCGCCAACCGAAGATGTGCAGGGCAATCTGCGTCTACTTTTCGAAACACAAGAATGGTTTAAAGCCATTACCGGACTTGCTGGAGTCACCACGCAACCCGTTGCGGGCGCACAAGGAGAGCTAGTCGGTATCAAACTGTTTCAAGCTTACCATACAGACCGAGGCGATTCGGAACGCGATGTGGTTATCATTCCGCGCAGTGCCCATGGCACTAACTTTGCCACTGCAACCATGGCCGGCTATCAAAACAAAGTCGTCGATGGACGGAAGACCGGTATCGTTTACCTGGAAGCGGATCCCACCGGTCAAATCGACATGGACAGCTTGAAGGAGATTCTAGCGACTCAAGGCAAGCATGTGGCCGGAATCATGGTCACCAATCCCAACACAGGCGGCATCTTTGAAAGTAGATTCAAGGAGATGGCCGACCTCATTCACGAAGCTGGCGGCCTGGTTTACATGGACGGTGCCAACATGAATGCGATAGCAGGCTGGGTCGACTTAAACGCTCTTGGCGTGGATGCGGTTCACAACAACTTACACAAAACCTGGACCATCCCCCACGGAGGAGGTGGCCCGGGAGATGCCATCGTAGCCGTTAGCGACAAACTCGTAGACTTCCTGCCTGGTTTCCAAATTGAAAAACAGAGCGAACAATACGTGCCCGGTAAAGCATCCAAATCGATCGGTTCATTCCATCGCCATTGGGGAAACTTTGCCCACAAGATTCGTTGCTTCAGTTACCTACTTCGCTTGGGTGGCACTGGGATCAAGCAAATGTCCGCCGTAGCCGTGTTGTCGTCACAGTACCTATTCAAAACTCTGGGTGAGCACTTCCCTGCCCTGCCAAAGGAAGCCCAAGAGATTCCACGCATGCACGAGTTTATCCTAACGCTCGATGACGAAAATTTTGAAGCGTTGGAAGAAGCCGGCATTCCAAAAGCAGTCGCCATCCCACGCATTGGGAAACTCTTCTTGGACTTCGGTTTCCATGCACCAACCGTCGCCTTCCCTGAAGTATACGGCCTCATGTTCGAGCCCACGGAGAGCTATAGTAAAGCAGAACTAGATCGCTTCACAGAAGCCGTGCTGGCTATTCGCAAGATCATTCGAGAAACACCTCAATTGTTAGCCAAGGTTCCCATCTTTACGCCCATCGATCGAGTCGATGAAGTAACTGCCAATCGGCAATTGCAATTGAACGAATCGCTCAACGAGCTGCCTGAGCCGCCGCAAAACCGAATCGCCGCAAAGGAATTGCAGGCGAGCACGGTGGATGAGATTTATCAAAAGCTCATCGCTCACGCCTAATCTCAACCAGAATCTCATTCCATGAATGTCCTGATCTGTTTCGACAAATTTAAGGACTCCATGGAAGCTCATGAGGCCGGGCATATCGTTGAATCTGCTTTGTCGAACAAACATCCTGATTGGTCCATTGATACGGTGGCCCTTGCGGATGGAGGCGAAGGCTTTTGCGAAATCCTGACTAACTCACTCAAAGGGACACTAGAAAGTCACACCGTCCCAGGTTCGATCCTAACCCCTATCGGTGCTAACTTGGGTTGGGTAACAGGAGAAAAATTGAGCCATGAGACACGAACCGATTGGAAGCTCAACGAACAAAGCAAAGTCGCCATCATCGAGATGGCTCAAGCCACGGGACTGCAAGAGCTGCCCATCGACGAACGTGATTGTTGGAAGACAACTTCCTTTGGAACCGGTCAACTCATCAAGCTAGCGGTTGAGGCCGGAGCAGAGACCATTCTTCTTGGCGTTGGAGGCAGTTCCACTAATGACCTCGGGCTCGGAGTCCTCGAATCTCTCGGGCTCGAATTCTTTGACCGCAATGACAAACCACTGACATCGATTCATCCGGAGCTCTGGCACCAAATCGATCATCTCGGACGCGCACTGCCAGATAATCTGCCACCCTTCAAAATCGCCTGCGATGTGGAGAACCCACTCTTTGGACCGAACGGCGCGGCCGCCATCTTCGGCCCACAAAAAGGCCTAAAGCCAGAAGATCACCCTCGTATCGAAGCTGAAGGGCAACGCATCGCCCAACTTCTTTGCGATTATTTAGGCAAACCCTGGAGCCTCACCGAAGTGCCCGGAAGCGGCGCTGCCGGCGGAATCACCTTCGGCCTCAGCACAGCCTGTGAAGTGGAACTCCTCCCCGGTTTCGACCTCGTCTCCCAATGGCTCAACCTACCAGAGAAAATTTCAGCCTGCGATTGGCTTATAACCGGTGAAGGAAAATTCGACGCCAGCTCTCTCCAGGGCAAAGGCCCAGGCACGCTCGCCCAAACTGCACTAGCTAAAGGCAAACGAGTCACCATCATGGCCGGGCGAATAGAAGTAGGAGAAGGCTCCTTTTCCAATCCCATCGATCTGATTGAAATTTCGCCTCGAGAGCTTTCGTTAGATAAGGCCTTAATTATGGGACCCAAAAATCTTTCCCGCATAGCTGGAAATCTGGAGAAATAATTTTCCATTCCAAAGGGAATCCAAAGCTAAACGCTGAATATTTTTTGATAATGAATTGTCAAAATACCTGGGCCGTTTGCCAGCATCATAAAGGCTGTTCCATTCTGGAGGCAGATTATGGGAAACCCTCGGGAAACAGTTCAGATAGCACGTGAAAAGCGACGCCTTCGTATACGAAAATTGCTGCGCCTTCGTTGGTTGCTACGCTGGATGCCGAGTAAACGTTCCCTGGGGAAAATAACTGTGCTGAAACAATTCGGAGCTCACTTGCAAAGACGCAAGTACCTCTGGTCATTTAAGGAAAACCGAGTTGCTCCGGCTATATTTCTGGGTTCGGTCATCGCCTTTCTTCCGATCTTTGGCGTGCAGCTTTTGACCGTTGTCGCATTCGCCGCGTTGTTGAAGGTAAACCTTCCGGTTATCGCAGGACTTCAATTTGTATCAAACCCGCTGACTTTAGTTCCCATTTACTTGGCCAATTACAAAGTCGGATCCTGGATCCTACAGGGAATCGGGTTTGCTGAAAAGGGGGCTGAAAACATTGTCCATGGCGTCAATTCTACCATGGTTGGCGGCGCTGTTCTTGGGACGGTATTCGGCCTATTGATGTATGGGTTCTATGTGATCAGGATCAAACGGGATTTTCGCACTTCTGAAGTTGCCCTCTAAGCGTCGGTTGGTGCATCTGAGGCCTCTACACGCCTCAATCGACTTAGTGTCGAAATATCATAAGGAAAGAGTCCTTATTAACCGCGCGGGTTCTCCGTCCCATTGTCTAGGTAGGTTATTGGGGCGATCCAACCAATCAAACTCAACACCAAGTCTAAGTTTGAAAAGTGCGAATTGATTCGTTCCAAATACAAAAGAATCTTGTCATGTAGAAAACTACACTCCTCGATCATTTTGTATCTGCGCCTTGCACTTCATCGCTTTTCAAAATTTTGAGCCGCATAAATACCATCCCAACTATGCCCACTCATCCTAGATTCTCAGTCCTTTCATCCCTGCTGTTCCTTGTGTGCCTGACAATGGCGATCAGTTCCGCGGGAGCTGCATCTAAAATCCTTATGGGTATTGATGTCTTGGAGAAGAATCGGTTTTCCATTTTGCAGGGAAAACGTGTCGGCCTGCTGACGCACAAGGCGGGCGTGAATCGGAATGGCGTGAGCAGCATCGATGTGCTTCACAAAGCACCACAAGTTCACCTACGCGCGCTCTATGGTCCCGAACATGGAATCGATGGCGTCGCGGAGGCGGAGGTGAAAATCAAGAATGGCACTCACCGCCGAACAGGACTTCCGGTCTACTCTCTCTATGGCGAATACCGGAAGCCTGCTCCATCCATGCTTCAGGGGATCGATGTGATGGTGGTAGATCTTCAGGATGTGGGGGTTCGTTCCTACACCTACGTCGCTTGCATGAAGCTCACCATGGAAGCTTGTTTTGAAAACGGCAAAGAAGTCATCGTGCTCGATAGGCCCAACCCATTGGGCGGGATCAAGGTGGACGGCCCTATGCTCGAGAAAGTTTGGGAAAGTTATGTGGGTCCCTTCCCTACTCCATATGTCCATGGTCTGACGATTGGGGAAATCGCGCGCATGGCCAAAGCAACTCCCGGCTGGCTGGATGTAGTTGATTCAGTTCGTCAGCGAGGACGACTAACCGTGATTCCCATGCAGGGATGGAAACGAAATATGCTGTGGCCAAGCACGGGACTCAAATGGATAGCCACCTCACCCAACATTCCTGACTTGTCCGCTGTATTGGGTTACCCAATGACCGGACTCGGAGCACAGGTCGGAGGCTTCCGTCACGGAATCGGATCCAAGTATCCCTTTCGCATGCTCACCTTTCCAGGAGTTTCCCCGCAGCGCCTTCAACAGCGTCTCACCCAAATGCGTATTCCTGGACTACGGTTCCAGCAAAAGGCCTTCATCAAATCAAACGGTCAAAGAGAAGTGGGTGTCTATACCACCGTCACCGACTTTGATAGCCTGCGCCCGACCGAACTCAGTTTTTATATGATGAAGCTGACCGCCGAGTTTAACGGTTCGAATCCTTTTCAGAATGTCAACTTCTCCACCGAGCGATTGTTTAACAAACATGTAGGTTCAACGGCTTGGTGGAAGGCCATCTCAACAGAAGGCTCGCGAGTCAATGTGGCTGGTTGGGTCGCCCTCTGGGAAAAGCAGGCGTTGGCTTACCGGGAAACGACCAAGCGGTATTGGTTGTATAAGTAGGAAATCGGCAGACAAAGACTTTGGATGTAGGAAGGGAGCTTGCTCCCGAATCGAATGCACAAGACGTGGAAATCGGGAGCAAGCTCCCTTCCTACAGTTGAATTGCGGGTGACCAGCAGGTGGTACGTCCACCAATCGTATCCCGGCTGAGAGGCTGCTTACTCTTTGGGCAGGTGCCGCCACCTTTCCAGCGATGATTAAACAACCAGGAGTCAGGAAAGTCTCCCCAATCATCTCCTACGATCCGGAGTGCATGCTTGGCAACATAACGGACTTCCTTGAATAAGATTCGATGGTGGCTTTCGTTTAAACTTTTGACACGACGGTCCGGTGCCAATCGTGCGCGCCAGAGTATTTCATCCGCCATCCAATTTCCAATTCCCGGGAAGAGATCCTGCATGAGTAAAAGCGGTTTGAGCTGACTGCCTTTTCTTCTTTCGAGCAAAGAGCTAAAGTAGGCAAAGGTGTATTGATGGTCTAACACCTGAAACGGCAATTCAGCCCACCAGTCAGGCGGATCGATTCCCAATGCAAATCTAACCCGCCCAAATTGCCTCGGGTCGTTAAAGACCAATGCGCCCTCTTCCGTTTTGAGTACCAAATGGGCATATCGATCATCGATAGAAGTCTCATTGGTGAACAACAACTCTCCCGTCATCCCTAAATGGATACCTAACCATCCATGATTACTTATTCGGAAAAGCATTTGCTTTCCGTGCGTTTCTGACGACGCCAGCGTCGCTCCGACCAAACCTTTAACCAACTCCAACGGCGACTCCCCGCGATACAAACGAGTCCACGGATGGGTGGTGACCTGAACAACCTTCTGCCCAAGGCCAGGGCTCCATTGTTTTCGAAAGTAATCTACCTCGGCGAGTTCTGGCATAATTGCTTTTGAACAAAAGGAGCAAGTTCATCGAATGCAAAACAAGAGTTTATAGATCAAACAAACTTAAAGGAGTGAATTTAGTTTTGAATATTCTGGGGAATGGGCTCTTTATTCTCACATGGAACTCGAGCCTATAGTATGGACCATAGTGGGGATTGTCCTAATCCTTCTGGAATTCGTTATCCCCTCATTCATAATTATATTTTTTGGCAGCTCTTCACTACTAGTCGGGATAGCAATACTCGTAGGGATGCCAACGAACAATGGAATCCCTTTCGTCGTATTCGCTCTACTGGCCATTCTTCAGATAGTCGTACTACGCAAATATTTTAAGACTTGGTTCTTAGGAGACAAAGTCGATGCCGATCCTTCGGCCCGGGAACTAGAAGAATACGTTGGGCACTATGCGATCGTTGTCTCTGGTTTTGAAAATGATTCCAAACAAGGCAAAGTAGAATTCAAAGGTGCAAACTGGTCTGCAATATCTCTCGGAACCGTAAACAAAGGTGATAGCGTTGAGATTGTAGCTAGAGACAGTCTTCAACTAACAATAAAACCCTCAGCTTAATTCATATATGTTCGATTTACTGTTCCCAATTCTAGGAGTTGGATTTGCGCTTATAGTCATAGTCGCACTTTTTAAGACGGCACGAGTCGTTCCTCAAAAACAACAAATCGTGATAGAGCGCCTCGGTAAATACTCACGAACACTCGATGCGGGATTTCATATCCTTCTCCCCTTTTTAGATAAAGTTGCCTACAAACATTCTTTGAAAGAAGTGGCAATCGATGTCCCTTCCCAGATGTGTATCACCAAAGATAACATTGCCGTGGAAATTGATGGGATTCTATACCTTCAAGTGGTAAACGCAATGCAGGCAAGCTACGGAATTGAGAACTATATGTTTGCGACCTCACAACTTGCGCAAACGACGCTTCGCTCAGAGATCGGGAAAATCGAGCTGGATAGAACTTTTGAAGAAAGAGAAACCATAAATTCAGAAGTCGTGGAAGCAGTTGATAAGGCTTCCGATCCTTGGGGAGTAAAAATTCTTCGCTACGAAATAAAAGATATTGTTCCGCCAGTCACTGTCAGAGATGCATTGGAAAAGCAAATGAGAGCGGAGAGAGAACGTCGAGCGGTTGTCGCAGAATCTGAAGGTCAAAAAGAGGCAAAGATAAATGTCTCCGAGGGCATAAGGCAGGAAATGATAAATGTTTCTGAAGCTGAAAAGATGAAGCAGATCAATGAAGCCGAAGGGAAAGCGAAAGAAATAGAGTTGATCGCGTTGGCAACAGCGGAAGGAATTCGAAAAGTTGCCAATGCAATTAAAGCTCCTGGCGGAGGGGATGCCGTAAACTTACGTGTCGCCGAGCAATATGTACGGGAATTTGGAAATCTCGCCAAAGAAAACAATACCATGATAATACCTACCAACTTGAGCGACGTTGGCGGGATGGTTGCGAGTATAACTAAAACTCTGGAAGCGATAAAAAAGTAGGCAAAAGGAATCTCATCTACTCTTCCTCAATCACAAGGCCCGATTCTTCGCTGTAGAGGTCCTTGTTGCTGGCGTTGAATTCCAACTTTAAGTTGCACTCGATTCCGTAGAGATCGAGTAACTTGAATCCAGTTAATGAATACAGGCCTTCCTCCACTTCTTCGGTAGAAAATGCGAGCAGCAGATGGTAGGCGTCGCGGGTGACCTTGAAGTCTTGTGATGGAGAAACATAAAAGGTGCGCTGACTACTCTTCACGGTCTTTGGCGAGTAGGTCTTAATCTCAATGTAATAATAGTCGTCTCCCGATTGCGCATAAAGATCTGGGTAGCCGGCGGTTTTTTTACGGCCCGATGGAGGCGTAGGCCGGCCAGAGGTGAGCGCTGCCTTTTCGAGTTCCGCCAACACATACAGTTCAACGGCATTACCGACTTCGTTGATTCGCTCGGTTCGAATAGGATTTCGCTTTACTTCAGCGACCACCGATTCGCCAACTTTCATCAGGGGTCGGAGCCAAATCTTCATCCCAATCATAGACCTCATGACCAGTGATAATAGAAATTAGATCGGGTAGACCGATTGTGCGCCCTTGTAGCGAGCTCCAATCCTCTAATGTCTCCGCTCGTGCGCAGCCGATGACCATTAGACTGAGCAGGCAAAACAGCAGATTACGGGGCTTTCTATTCATGGTGCGAAGTTATACCCTCATTCCGCTGTGGACAACAATTCGTTTATTGAGGGTGTCTTCAATTTTTTGAATTGCCAACAAGGCGGGCAAAACGGCTTACTTTTACCCTTTCACCTCAGCCCAAGCGATGCTTGGAGTTGTCCACTCAATTCAGAATTTTACCTAAAGAATTATGCCTAGAACATGCACCCTATTCACCGGCCAATGGGCAGACCTGCCATTGGAAGAACTAGCACCCAAAGCTAAGGCAATGGGTTATGATGGTCTCGAGCTCGCCTGCTGGGGAGATCACTTCGACATTCGTCAGGCCAATCGTAGTAAGACATACCTAAAAGAAAAATGGGAGCTGCTCTCAGACAACGGTCTTACTTGTTATGCCATCTCCAACCACCTGACGGGTCAGGCGATTTGTGATTTGGTTGATGAACGCCACAAGGCGATCCTTACAGAGCAAGTCTGGGGCGACGGAAAACCAGAGGGTGTTCGCAAACGTGCTGCCCGCGATATGATTGCAGCCGGTAAAGCCTGTCGCAAATTCATGGACCTGAAACCAGGCCGCAAAAAGAAGGATGACTTCCCTGCCGTCGTGAATGGATTCACGGGTTCCAGTATCTGGCACATGCTCTACGCATTTCCACCAACCACACAGGAAATGTATGAAAAGGGCTTCCAAGACTTTGCGAAACGCTTCACGCCTATTCTGGATGCATTCGATGCTGTGAACGTAAACTTCGCACTCGAAGTGCACCCAACGGAGATCGCCTTCGACATTGCTTCTGCTGCTCGCGCCATCGATGCGGTTAAAGGACACAAGCGTTTTGGCTTTAACTTCGATCCGTCTCACCTGGGCTACCAGGGAGTTGATTACGTGAAGTTTATCCGTGAATTCCCGAACAGAATCTACCATGCCCACATGAAGGATGTATGGTGGGGTCATGGTGACGGAAGCGTAGGCGTGTTTGGTGGTCACACTGACTTTACTGATCCTCGTCGTTTCTGGGATTTCCGTTCACTCGGACATGGTGACATCAATTTCGAAGAAATCATTGTTGCACTAAACGACATTGGTTACGCGGGACCTCTTTCGGTTGAGTGGGAAGATGGTCGCATGGATCGATTCCATGGTGCAGAAGAAGCAGCCGCTTTCGTAAAGTCCGTCGATTTCAAGCCCAACGAAATGGCGTTTGATGCGGCTTTCGACAAGTCGAACCAATAGATCTAGAACCCATTACAAACGAGCATTTTACTATGAGCACAAAAGTAGGAGTCATTGGAGCCGGAGGAATGGCTCAATATCATATCGCAGGTTTCCGCCAAGCGGGAGCAGAGGTTGTCGCTATTGCCGACATGCATGAACCAGCCGCGCAAGCAGCAGCTGAAAAATACGGGATCCCCACAGCACTAGGAAGTGTTGAAGCGATCTTGGCGATGGATGAGCTGGATGCAGTTTCTGTAATCGTGCCCAATAAGTTTCACGCACCCTTGGTTATCCAAGTACTGGAATCCGGAAAGCATGCTTTCTGTGAAAAGCCACCGGCCATCAATGCAGATCAAGTAGCGGACATGAAAGCCGCTGCTGAGAAGGCTGGCAAAACAGTGATGTTTAACTTCAACAACCGGGCCCGCCCAGAATCCTACGCCATGAAGCAGTACATTGCAGATGGCACGGTCGGAAAAATCAACTCGGCTCAAGCGAAGTGGATTCGTCGTACCGGCATCCCAGGATTAGGAGGATGGTTTACCACGAAAGCACTGGCTGGGGGAGGCCCATTGATCGATCTACTTCACATGGTCGACCTAGCGATGTTCTTGATGGATTACCCAGACCCGGCATACGTCCTCGGTGCAACCTTCGATGATTTCATCACAGACAAAAACTTCAAAGGCCCTTGGGGCATTCCTGACAACGCCGAAGGAACCACAGACGTTGAAAGCGCCGCACACGGATTTGTAAGTTTCAAGACCGGTCAAGTGCTGTCCATGCAGGTCTCTTGGGCAGAAATGGTAAAGCGCGAAGAAGTATCGGTTGTATTCCAAGGCACTGGAGCCGGTGGAAAGATCGAGCGCCTCTTCGGTTCAGACGGTCTCGACGAAACCTGCATCGACAGTTGCGAGCTCTATGTGCAAGAAGGCGGAAACTCCGTGAATCGCGAAGTGATCGTTGAAGCATGTGAAGACATGGGACGTTCGCGTTCGGCTGCTAACTTTGTCGCTACAATTGAAGGCAAGGAAGAGCAACTCAACACTGTGGACCAGGCGCATTCTTTGATGAAAGTCATCGATGCTCTTTACGAATCAGCAAGCTCCGGCAAGCCGGTTGAGTGCTAAACTCAAAATTTGAACCGTTTGAGTTAACCCCTAAACACCTACTAACAGCATGAATAGAAAATTAAGAATGGGAATGGTTGGTGGAGGCCGTGGAGCCTTCATCGGTGCTGTTCACCGCATGGCCGCAAATCTGGATGGTAAGATCGAACTAGTTGCAGGTTGCTTCTCATCCAAAGCCAGAACTTCGAAATTGTCCGGCAAGGATTTCTTCCTCGATCCAAAGCGTGTCTACACCTCTTACGAAGACATGGCGAAAAAGGAAGCGGCTCTACCTGCTGATCAGAGGATCGATTTCGTGAGCATTGTTGTTCGCAACAATCTTCATGTGCCAGTTGCAAAAGCGTTTCTTAATGCCGGGATCAATGTGATCTGCGACAAGCCACTCGGAATTAATCTGAAGGAAGCGAAGGCACTCAAGAAAGTCGTTGAGAAAACGGGGAAGGTATTTGCTCTCACTCACAACTACACCGGATATCCGATGGTGAAGGAGGCGAAAGAGTTTGTTAAGAAAGGTAAGCTGGGACGCATCCTCAAAGTCGTTGTCGAATACCCACAAGGTTATGCGGTTGGTGATGTGGATCGTAAGGGTCCAACCAAAATCAACTCTTGGCGAACCGACCCCAGTGTATCGGGTGCATCCAATTGCATGGGAGACATCGGAACCCACGCAGAAAATTTGGTCCATTACATCACCGGTCTAGAAATTGACGAACTTTGTGCTGAGCTCACTGCCTTTATCCCAGGTCGTGAATTGGACGATGATGGCAATGTGCTGATCCGCTACAAGGGAGGAGCCAAAGGAATCCTTTATGCTTCTCAAATCTCTAATGGAGACGAAAACGCACTCACGATTCGCGCTTACGGCACCAAGTCATCCCTCGAGTGGCACCAGGAAGATCCCAATGAACTAATCATTAAGTATGCAGACAAACCGCGGCAGATTCTTCGCCGTGGAAACGACTACTTAGGAAAAGCTGCGCAAAACAATTCACGTACTCCTTTTGCTCACCCAGAAGGATTCATTGAAGCGTTTGCCAATGTGTATCTGGGAGCAGCTGAAGCTATTTGGGATGAAGTAAATGGCAATAAACCCAAGAAGTCCTACGACTTTCCAACCATCGACGATGGCATCTACGGAATGGCCTTTATCGAGTCCGTTGTGAAATCGAGCAAGTCGAAGACTAAGTGGACGAAGTTTCCGAAGCTGTAAGCATAGCTCACCACTTTCACATAAGCCCTGCTAAAAACGAAGCAGGGCTTATTGCTAAATAAGCAGGAAGGCCTTCAGTCACTCATGCTGATGTAATACTCGAATCACCTGGTCCGTAATCTGTTGTGGATCCAATTCCTCCTCAACGCGTATGAGCTGAATCTGTTCAGGTAATTCAGCCAACCAATGCTCATGTGAAACCCGACTTCGTTGCTCCATCCCAGCGGTATCATACCTGCTCGCCCAGGCCATGAAAGCTTCATTGACTGCGTGCATTTCGCCGCCGGTGGCCAAAGCTTCACGGCCATAACGTTCCAACTCTAGTCTTTCCAATCGCTGCTTTCTCGTTTTCCAAGGAACCCAAAGATAAATGACCTGAGTGAAATAGGGAATCAGAGACTCGCCCCCAACTACAGATTTAACCGGAAAGGACCCAATCGTCGACATCGCGAATGGCGGCTTCAATATTTACAGCGCGTTGCTCCTCAGGAATCTTTTCGGTGAGGGGAGTTTTGGTCTTCACCCAATAGAAATCATCGGTATCGAGATGTTTAAGTCCAAGTCGTTGACCAAGCTTGGATGCTAGCGTGGTAGTTCCCGATCCAGCGGGTCCGACAATGTGTAACCGATAAGCCATAGAGGGGGATACACAGCTTGTTCTACTCTCCAACCAAGTTCGCATCACCGTCTTTGAACTGTGCCGTGACCTTATCCCCTGATTGAATCGATTTCCGAGAAGTAATCGAACGACCTACATCATCGCGAACGATTGAAAACCCGCGATTCAAAATGGATTCCGGACTCAGCGACCTGAGTAAAGACTCGGCGCGATAGAGGCGGCTTCTCTTTTCCATAAATTCCGAGCTCATGGCTGCAAGCAATCGATGCCCATCGGATTGGGTCTGCAGTCGGTATCGTTTGATCTTGGAGCTGGGATCGACAGTCTCGATGGTCAGCTTGGCCTCCGCTAATCGGTTCCGATATTCCAACAATGAGGAACTCAAAATTGACGCAAGCCGGTTAGAAAGATCGTCGATCCTCAACTGAGATTGCTCAATGCGGCCAAGGGGAGACAGCAGCTGCAGCCGACGTTGAAGTTGCTCGATCGAATCTTTTCTGGATTGCAGGCCGTCACTGGTCCAATAGGCCAAATTATCGGCAGCCGTATCAAAGCGATCTATCAATTCGAGGTAATGACTACTTATAACTTCTGCAGCTGCCGAAGGGGTTTCAGCCCTCATGTCCGATGCGAAGTCTGATAGTGTAAAATCGATCTCATGCCCTACTGCCGAGATGATGGGCAGGTCCGAACGATGAATAGCTCGTACAACGGCTTCCTCGTTGAAAGCCCACAGATCTTCAAGGCTTCCACCTCCACGCCCGACGACCAAGAGTTCCAGCCCAGAGAGTTTTTGCGCAAAGTCGATCATGCTAGCGATCTCTTCGGCCGAGCCTTCCCCCTGTACTTTTGCTGGTAGCACGAGGATGTGTCCAACCCACTCCCGGCGTTTGAGAATACGAATAAAATCCTGAACGGCGGCCCCGGTTGGAGAAGTGATGATTCCAACTGCTCTTGGAAAAGTCGGGATTGGCTTTTTAATGTCCTCGTCGAAAAGTCCCTCCTCAAGGAGCTGAGCTTTCAATCGTTCAAACTCGCGTTGCAGCTTTCCCAGCCCATCTTGCACTACCAAACGTACGATCAGCTGATAATTACCGCGAGGTTCGTATACACTGATTTGGCCAAAGACGACCACCTGCATACCATCCTCTAACTCAACGCTTTGCTTTAAAGCATCATTGCGAAACAAAACAGATGACACCTGACTGCCTTCATCTTTAAGGGAGAAGTATACATGCCCACTCGCCTGACGCCTGAGGTTGGAAACCTCACCTCGGATCCAAGCACCACCAATCTCAGTTTCAAGCAGGTATTTTACCTTCTTAGTAAACTCGGTAACGGACTCAATTTCATCCGCCGGCGGTATCAACAGATCCTGGTTTCGGTTGGGCATAACGTTTCTTCAAAAAAGAAACAGCTACCAGCGCAATTACAAGCACAGCCAGCCCCAAAAGTGCTTTTCCCACATTTCCGGTCAGGAAAGACTCTCCAAAAATGATAATTCCGATTACGACCGGAGCCTGCGCTACCAAAGAGACCCAAAGGTAGGGCCAAAAGGGAACGTAGGATAATCCAAGAATATAATTTTGAACCGCCAAGGGAGCTCCACAGAGGCGAATCACCAACACCCACTTTTTAGCATTCTCGTGCCCCACTTTTGGAATGTCGTAATCCCACTTGCTGGCGATTCTTTGAATAGTGGAATGGAGAAGTTTAGTACTAATCCAGTGAGCCAAGGTCAGATTGACTGCCAAAGCAGCCAAAGAAAACGGAATCGCCCAGGCACCTCCAAATCGAATCCCTGCAATAATGAACAAGGGAGAGATGGGGAAACCGATCAAAGGCAACAATGCTACCATCAAAAAGAACAGTATGGCCGGCCAAGTTTGGATCTCATCCGTCCAGTACTTTATCCAGTTCTTGATATCCGCGATTTCTAGATCGGTGAAATAGAGGGCCAGAAATACGATACCAGCTCCGCAAAGCGCGGCCGTGAGCAGGAGCTTAATTTTTTTTGCTGAAGATCCGTCGGGCATAAAAGAAAACCGGAATTAGAGAGACATCTTCATCCGGCGCAAGACCAAGCCGCAGTTATTCTTCGTCTTCAAAGGGTTCAAAAGCGAACAAGTAGAACCGAGAGAAATCTCGAATCGTCTCAGCCGTGTAAGGATCACCGTCCGAGGTTTCCTTAAACCCTATCTCTTTGATCTTAATTGCATTGGCTTTCAGCCGTGAAGATTGCGGAATTTGATTCAGTTCTTGATCGCTCAGCTCACAGTTCCAAATCAAAGCAAAGGCCGATTCCTGATCTCCAAAAGAGGCAGCCGCGTGTTTCCAGAAGCGGCAAGCTTCTTCGGTCCGACCCAGTTTCCAGAGGTAAACTCCCCTAATTTAGGTAAGCTTTTCGGTGTCGTTATTAAATTCTTCTATGTCCTCGAGGTAATCTTCAGCCCAAGAGGTTATGACCCAGTTTTTCCCATATCCATACCAGGTATTGAAGAGAGATATGATTTCGATTTCGGTCATGTCTCTTCTCGCAGGGTCAATCTCCAAAGCAAGTCGCGACCAGTCGAGTGCGTCATTATCAAAACTTCTGTGGTGAGCCGCGTTTGCCATAAACCCGTAATCAGCAAGATAGGTGTCTTTAGCGGCAATGCCGAAAAATGGGATGAAGGTAATGGTCGCAATAACCCCACCCACATAAATCATAACGACCTTCTGCCGTTTGGAAACGCGATCAGAACGGAAATAAATTTTTGGAAGTCCCGCAGCCAAGATTGCCAGAATCGGAATTAGCGGGACCCGATATCGGTTGGCTGTAAATGTGGACAGAACCATAATCGAGTAGAGGCCAAAGATTAACAAGAGTCCCCAGAAAGTACTCTTACGATCAGAGTACAAAATGCAGGCCCCTGTGGCAGCAGCCAGAAATAACAATCCCCAGCCGATCGGATTGAATTTCAGGAAGGGGGAATCTGATTTTTGCAATGAGTAGGTCTTATTATCGTACTGCTCATAATTGTGCAGAAGGCTGTGACTCTTTGGAATCATCAATCCAATCCAAGCCACTGGATCGTCTAGTATCTCATCAATGGCTTCTTCAATAAAAAAGTCATTCATCGCATCAATGTCGTACGGAGGCTCTTCCCGCGTTTCATCGACGTAATAGTGTATGGATTCTAAAATAGCAGGATCCTGATACTCCCCATCTTCAAAATCCACATCTACGGTTTGTTTATAATAACGACCGTTATTTAACTCTCCGTTTCCAGCCCACAGCAAGTACGCACCTCCCCAGGGCATCATGCGAAATTCACCCGAGGCAGCTTTATTACCCAATCCAACACCAATGAATGAAAAGGCAGGGCCAATGATGCCGATTGCAAACGCCAGCCCTATGTAAACAGGTTTTCGAGTACTCTTGTTTCGCAAGGCTACGAGACCGAGAATCACAGGCCACAATATGCCTATAAGTAGGAGATGAGAACGCATGCCCATACCCATGCCTATAGCCACACTACCTATCAGATAAAGGCCCCATCGAAATCTTCTAGACCGATAACTTCGGTAAGCAGACCAACAGGCAATCATCAAAGAGGAGGTTGCAATCGTTATGTCCAAGGGGTCCCCCGCAAAAAACAATATGACCGGATTACAGCCAACAGCTATCCCAGCAAACCAAACCGCGTATCTTCTCTTCCAAATGAGCCAAGCCAGTTGGCAGGTAAAAAAGGTGGTCACCAGAACAAAAAAGCTGTTCATCCCCCGGGCTACCAATGCAACCGGCAAGTCCAGCACATTTACATACCGTGCAAGAGAAATGAGGTAAGGATAGAGAGGCGCTCGGTGAAAGGGTTGGTTAAAGGACTCCCCTTCATACATTTTTTCAGCAATCAAAATGTTCTGTTTGCCGTCAAGAACGGGATCAAGCCCCATAGGCTGACCACTGTATCAAAGATTATAAATAAACAAATATCCAGCAGTGATGAGGAGGACCCCGCGAAGGGCAGATGTGAATTTTGTTTCTGATTTCACGGTTCTCTTCGGTAGAATGAGGGGGAGAACTTAATTTTTCTTAATCCAAAGAAAGTCATTTTCAATAAAATCCAGCCATGTCTAAAGCGAGAAATATTCGTATCTCCATAAGCGCGATCCTTGTAGCGCACAAGCACATCCCGAATCTTCAGGTCTAACATGGCGCTTCCGAACAACAAATTGAAATCCCCAAAGGGATCAAAATCTCCCAACACCTCGATTCTTTTGAGCAGGCGCTCGTAATCGCTTCGCAACATCATTTTGGTGCCACAGAGGCTGTCTTTAAAGTCTTGTCCCAGAACAAAACTTAAGGCGGTAGCAAAAAACTTGTTCCCAAGCAGGTTCAAGAAACGCATCGCTTCTGACTCCATGGGATAAACTAGTCTACAGCCATTGGCAAATTCTGCGCGCCCTTCTTCAACTGCTTCATAAAACTTAGGCAGGTCTTCCGGAGGAGCTGTTAAATCTGCATCCTGAATGACGAGGATGTCTCCCTTAGCGACGGCGAATCCAGCAAACACAGCATCCCACTTTCCTTTTCCAGGTTGTTGAAGAATCTGTATCTTATGAGGGCCTTTGTAGGCTTCTGTTTCTCTTTTTATAACTTCCCAGGTATCGTCGGTACTGTGGCCTTCAACAAAAATAATTTCAGTCTGCTTGCCCATTACGGGAATGCGTTCCAGCGCACCGAGGACATTGCCAGATTCATTGCGGGCTGGGACCACTACCGAACAAGAGATGTCGCCTTCGAGTTGTGGTTTCGCAATCGGCCGTGCCACGATAAAGTTGGACATCCCAAAGTGGCGGAAAAATGGAAGCCTGACTAGAAAGCGATTAAAGAAACCACTCACCAAAGGGATCTGAAATGGAAAGAGTTGCTCGGTGGTTCGAGTGAGCACTTCAAATCCATTCAGCTCCAAAATATTGCAAAGGTCGGTTTTGCTAAGCCAATTGCTCTCTGGTTGCTTCACAACCTTTCCAAACAACTTTCCAAGGGCTAGAAGCGGCTGCCAACCATGATTCAAAGACAACAGGTATAGACGAGTCCGTGGGTGGCAGGATTGCTTCACATTGGATATCGCAAGGTGTATGTCCTGTAAGTAGCCAGGAAGGTAATCGAGCACCACGGCATCGAATTCCTCATCTACGCCTTCTTCCATCAAATCACCTTGTCGGAATTCAAGATTGGAACCTGTCCGCTCAGACTTCGCTCGCTCGACCATTTTAAGACTTAGATCAACACCCAAACCTCGAGTAGGTTTTAAAGCTTCAAGCAATTCTCCGGGACCTGATCCCCATTCGAGAACTTTGGAGTCCTCAGGAATATGATAACGCAGTAAGCCTTGGATTTGCTGATGGTAGGATTGCTGAGCTTTGCGAGGGCCAGCGTCATTTTCAGCCACCCAGTCAAAGTGTTCTTGGAAGCTCATAGGATAAGATGTGATAGGATAAGTTGGTGAGAGAGTATCGAGGTAGCTTAATGCCATACAAGGAGATTAAAGTCTAAACCCTACCGAGCTCTCCTTGTTCGAAGCCTTTAGAAATTCGTTTTCTTAAATATAAATTCGGGAATTGATCGGGTGATAAACATGATAAGTCGCCAGTATCCTGGGAGGTAGACGGTATGCTTCTTTTTTGAGATAGCTGATACGATGCCGGTAGCAATCACCTTGGGTTGAGCGAATAGTGCCCCCTTTTCCAGATGAGCTGTCATGGGTGTATCCACCATCCCAGGTTTGATGTTTACAACATGGACTCCGAAAGAGGCCATGCGCCCACGAAGTCCGTCGATGAAAGTTGATGCGCCAGCCTTGGCGGCCCCGTAGATGTAATTACTTTTCCGGCCTCGGTCAGCTGCAACGGAAGAAATGGCCGCAATGGTTCCACGCTTCTGTTTTTCTAAGTAATTAGCCAATGCCGTCAGTAATGATGCGTAGGTTAGAAAATTGGTGTGAATCACTTCTTCAATGACGCTGAAGTCGGACTCGACCGCGCTTTGATCGGGAAGCGTTCCATGCGCTACCAAGGCTATGTCGATGTTTCCT
This sequence comes from uncultured Opitutales bacterium, assembly GCA_938075565.1. GTDB lineage: Bacteria > Verrucomicrobiota > Verrucomicrobiia > Opitutales > UBA2995 > UBA2995. The sequence goes on from CALJGU010000100.1 coordinate 21,413, forward strand.
GCTTTCTGAATGGTTTTCTCCAGCAAGGGAGCGTGATCGGCACAATTGTTTAAATCGATTTCAAACCAGTGAACATCATCCGCCCCCAATACTTTTAGGTTTTGCTGAACACTCTTCAATCGGTCTTCGCTACGGCCCCAAAGTATGAGCCGATTTCCTTGAGCGGCATATACTTTCGCCGTTTCTTCGGCGATTGAGGAATAAGCCCCCACGATTAGGATCGTTTTCATAGTGTTCAGGCCTGAGCGGTCACACGCCGCCAGAAAGAAGAGGAAAATTGTGGATCGATAAATTCAGAAAACGCTTCCCATTGTGGATAGGCCTTTTGAAAGAAATCAGGACTCATCCGCGCATCTTTTGCAGGATACACCGAGCCGCCCGCGGAATCTACTATCTGGTCTAAATCATCAAAAAGTTGAGTGGTCGACTTCCCACGATTCGGGAAATCAAGAGCAAGCGTTATCCCAGGCTTCGGGAAAGAAAGCATACCCGGTGATTTTTTATCTCCAAAGGTTTTAATAACCGATAGGAATGAACCTTGTTTGGAGACAGTAATTTTCTCCAGGATCTTCTCCATCGTTTCGGATCCTCCTTCAAAGGGGACGACAAACTGGTATTGAAAGAATCCACGCCGACCGTAGATGCGATTCCATTCGTTAACGGCATCCAATGGATAGAAAAAGGGATCGTAGTGAGTACGAGCTCTAACCTTCTTCGCGCGCTGCTTACTATAATAGACCGTATTGAAAGCTTTGATACTAAAAGAATTTAGCATCATATTTGGGCAATTGAAAGGAGTGGTGAGTTTCGGCTCAGCATGCACCTTACGAGACATGACACTTGCTGGGGCATGATTGCCTCGCATGAATATTCCTCGAGCAAATGCTTTTCCTCTAGCTGCACAGTCGATCCAAGAAACAGTGTACTCCCAATCCTGGTCAGACTCTCTGGACAACTTCATAAACTCTCCGATGCCTTCAAACTTGATCGATTCCATTTCGATCCAGGCATTGTTGATTTTCTTTAGTCGGAACTCCGCCCAGGTAATGAGACCAGTTAGCCCCAATCCTCCAATGGTTGCTTTAAACAAGACGGAATTGGTTCTAGGAGTACATCGCGTTCGCGACCCATCAGACCTCAATAGCTCAAATGCCTTAACATGACATCCGAAGGTTCCAGCCACATGATGGTTCTTGCCATGAATGTCATTTGCAATGGCTCCGCCGACGGTGATGAATTTAGTTCCGGGAGTAGTTGGAAGAAACCAGCCTTTAGGAACAACAAGCTTTAGAATCTCATCCAGAGGTACGCCGGCTTCACAACAAAGGGTCCCAGCATTTTCATCGAAGGCTATAAATCGGTTCAACCCGGAGGTTTCGACAAGTGATTGCCCGTTATTCAAGCAACTATCGCCATAACTCCGTCCTAATCCGAACGGGAGTACGGATTTTTCGCCGGTATCAGGAAGCATACCATCTTTCCAGCGCATGGCGTGTATATCCTGTTCAGCTTTGGGGAAACGACCCCAGCTTTGGAAACGGTTCATAACTCTAGGATGAGACAGTACGAACACTAGGCCGCTTCTCTCCAAAGTTAAGAAGATAAGGAAGCCTTTTCCTTTTCTTGACGAATTTTTAAATCGGAGAGGCTAGGAACGCCACCACGGCCATCAAGATCACCGCTCCGTAGCTAAATCGGTCCTTGATTGCGAATGATATGGGGTCCTCATCCATTTTTCCTCTGTAGGTCACCAGCCAAAGCCGCGTAACCCAGGTCAACATGATAGGACAGATCAACCAGATCCATTCCGGTTGTCGGTATAAGCCCGAAACCCGCTCGCTGCTTACATAAAGCGCCAATACCAGTACGGACAAATAAGCGCTACTGGACCCTAACATGGCCATTAGATTAAGATCAGAAGCCAGATACCCACGCCCCATTGCTTTGTCCCGATTTTCTTCTTTGATGTTGAACAATTCTGAAAACCGTTTGGCCAAGGCCAGGCTAAGGAAAAAGAACAGAGAAAAGGCGAGGAGCCATTCGGAAATCTCGACTTCGATAACTGCTCCACCCTGGATCAGTCGCAAGGTGTACAACCCCGCTAAGAAGATGATGTCCACGCCCGCCACTTGTTTGAGCCAAAACGAATATAAACACGTCGCCAAAAAGTAGATACCCAGCACTGGCAGACCTGATGTATAATTCGCGAATACCATGATCAGGAGGCTGAACATCAGTAGAAATGGGGCACCAATCAGGCCGCAGTATAGTGGTAATGCTCCTGATGCAAAGGGACGGTTTCGCTTTGAGCTATGCAGCCGATCCGAAACCAAATCGGTTAAATCGTTGATCAGATATACCGCAGAGGCACAGAAGGAAAAGGAGACGAAAGCTAGTAAAGCAGAGATCCACGCTGAGGTTTCGTAATAAACATGAGCGGTCAGCAAAGGTACAAAAATCAAAAGATTCTTCACCCATTGGTGAGGTCGAATAGCCTTCAGAAAGGCTCTAGGAACAGAGACTCGATCTTCTTCAATAATGACTCGATTCTCCTTAGGCACCTTCGCCGTCAACCTCGACAAAGGATGGACAAGAATGGCAGTCTTGCTATGAGCCCAAATTTCTAGGTCGGAAAAGTCATTCCCTGCATAGTCGAAGCCTTTTTCCCCAAACCGATCTACCAGATACTTGGCTTTGTTCTTTCCTCTTAAGTTTACGCCGTCACTGCTTCCAATGGCCTCCTTAAAAAAACCAAACTTATCTGCAACAGTGGAGACCAAGGCCTGATCACTGGCAGAAACCAAATAAATCTCTCGGCCAAGATTTACTTGGGAAGCCAACCAGTTAAGAAAGCGAGGATTCTCGGGTAAGGTTTCTACATCCAGCTCTACTTTAGAAGCTAAACGACTCTTTAGGGCCGCTTTCCCTTTCAATAACCAAAAGGGTACAAGAAATAATATCAGCGGATTTTGCTTAAGTCTCAGGATAAAACTTTCCCACAGACAATCGGTGGCTAACAGCGTACCGTCCAGGTCGACGCAGAGTGGTAAAGAAGGATTCATGTGAAGGATAACACGTTTCTTGAGAACGATCTGCTGGATTGCAAGTGTCCATAAAATGGACTTCAATCCCGGAGCTATCACAAGGGCCTAATAAGAGGAAGTCACCTATACACGGTATCCCTCACAAACTGTGGCAGCAACTTAAACTGCAAGGCCACCAAAACGAAGAAAATACTCCAATTGGCCAATTCATTCAGCACCAAGACTGTTTCTCCATATTGGCCATTCATCCAAAAAACGAAAAGCACAAGAGGTAAATAAAAGATCATCCATTTCCGAATTGGACCTACTTCTGATAGCTTCCGACACGCCCACGGCAGTGTAAGTAAAAGAAACATAAGTCTGTAATCATAGTTGCTGCCAAGGAGGAAGGCTGCCAGATGAATACCACTCCCAACCCGAAAGAGTGCTGTGTCATAGCTCTCAAAATTTTCCAAATCTTCCCCCTCTTTACCCAATCGATATCCGACTAGAAAAATTAGCACTACAGAAAAGAAAGCCACAGCCAACAACCAAGGCCCTTGTGCTAGCAATGAGTCGGAAAATTTTAGACTAAGATAGTAAGGGAGTACTTTAATTCCAAAGCTAAGAAAGGCACTTACGGGAGTATTTTCACGTATAAGGTCCAGGATAGATTTAATCGAAAGGTAGTACCCTAAACAAACGCACGCGAATGGAAGTAGGACTATCATACTTCGCTTCCAAGAATTACGAATAAATACCCAGAAAGCAAAGACAGGAAAAACTTTGAGCACTGTAGCCACCAAGATCAACAGGCCTCCGATCCAGTCCATATTTTTTTTTGACTGGTCCCTGACAAACCAAACCGCAAGAACGACTAAGAAGAAAACCAACAGATCGTTGTTACAACGTTCGAGACCGAGAAGGATAGGAGGTGAAAGAATGAACGGAATTGTCAGAAACCATAAGGGGTTCTTTTCACGCAAAAAAAGAAGCCCAAGTCCTATAGAAAATAAGCTGCCAAAAGTTATATAAATATAGCGTAACTCCGATTCTTCTACTCCAAGAAAGGATAGTTTAAGCCAAATCGGAGGATAATTGAATTTACGTGCGATGAAGTCGTAATCACTAGAACCATAAGGATCACCCCCTTGCTCATAATAAG
>CALJGU010000101.1 GCA_938075565.1 uncultured Opitutales bacterium
AAGAAGCGAAACTGAGCTAACTTTTTTTAGTTCACTCATTGTTTCACTGGGTTTTGTATATGGGGGAAGCGAGTTTCGTGTATCTTATGAAATCTTCCCGTAGAACGTTCTTAAAAGCATCAGCTGCATTTTCATCAGGACTTCTGATCGTACCTTCCTCTGTTTTGGGAGATGATAAACGTCCAGCTCCGAGTGAGCGCATCACGTTGGCCTTTATAGGTACTGGGAACATGGGCACGAACAACCTGAAAGCTTTCCTTCAGGATGAGCGGGTTCAGGTGGTGGCGATTTGTGATGTGGATGAAAAGCACCGTGCCAATGCCCTAGAGATTGCCGGTTTAAAACCATCTGACGGTTATGGAGATTTTCGGCAGGTGCTTGCTCGTAAAGACATCGATGCCGTCATGATTGCTACGCCTGATCATTGGCATTCATACATCACCATTGCAGCTGCCAATGCAGGGAAAGACATTTATTGTGAGAAACCTTTGGCTGCCAGTATTCGGGAGGGGGGGCATCGTTAGCGACGTCGTCCAAAGGAATAAACGGGTGCTGCAATGTGGAACCTGGCGTCGATCCGGACTTTATACCCGCTGGGCTTGTGAGTTGGTTCAAAATCAATACATAGGTGAACTGAAATCAATCGAAGTAGGGGTGCTTGGAGAATTTCGTGTGCGTGGCGGGTTTACGGGGTTGGAATTACCTGAAGCCGTGCCGGATCATTTTGATTATGAGATGTGGAAAGGGCCAACGGCCTATGCGCCTTATACGCCTGCGAGGTGTCACTTCAATTTTCGTTGGGTCAATCAATATGCGCCTGGTAACATTACTGATTGGGGCGTTCATTTCCTGGATGTAGCTCAATGGGGAAATGATAGCGATAACACCACACCTATCGCAGTAAAGACGACTGAGGTCGGCAGACGAAATAAAGGTATCTATGATGCTCCTGAATCCTTTAGAATCGAATACCTCTACAAGAATGGTGTGAAGATGACTATGTTCTCCACGGATGATTCTGAGAAGCTCGGTATTAAGTTTATCGGTACCGAAGGCTGGGTATTTACTCAGGACAAAGTTTTTAAGACCTACCCCGAGAATTTACGAACGACCCGTATTCAAAACAGCGACAAACGACTTTATGTTTCTACCAATCATCAACGGAACTTCATTGATTCTGTGAAAAGCCGTCACACAACGGCTGCACCGGTGGATGTAGCACATCGGTCTGCCACCTGTTGTCATATGGGAGCCATCGCTGCCGAGCAAATGGGTACTGAGTTGGCTTTTGATCCTGTTGCCGAAAGGTTTACCAACAACGAGCTGGGCAACAGTTTGTTGAAAAAGCCGATGTGTGATGCATGGTCGATATATGCGTCTTAAGCTCCTGATTCGGAGACACTCTGAATACGAATACCGTTAGTTGGATTCAGAGTCAGATGATTCTTCTTGGATCACTTCGATCTCGCCCATTTCTACTCGAGAGCTATCGTCGCTACGTTTGCGGGTTAGCTTTTTGAAATTCTTACCGAAGAAGTCACCTGCAACCAGATTCATGTCTTTGATGGCGGCCTGATAGGATTGGCCAGCGGAGCGAACATTGTAGCGCGTGGACCACAGAAGTTTTTTCTCTCCTTTCTTTGTGAGTAGTTGATAGTCGTAGGCCAAAACAACTACGAAATACCTGGCTTCCTTAAGCATCTCTTCAGACTCATAGTTCGACTTCAGGTGATCTGGCTTTTCGGAAATATCATCAATGCCCAGCATGTATGCTTTCTCCTTCTGGGTCATGCTGTTTCCTGAGTTGAATCCATCGTTCAAACTGGAAGTTCCTGCTATGGTATCTATGACATCGAAGAGAGCGGTTACATCCGCTGCCGATGAGGATGAAACATCCACCTGGCTTACATCTTGCCCAAGAACGCTTTCTTCACTGGTGATTCCCAGTATTTCCATCATATCTTCTTCAAAGTCCGTCACGCCATAGTTCACCACGAGTAGAAGATCGCCCTCACCCAGAACCGGATCAGGATAAAAATTCTGTTTTGCCAGGTGTTGGGCCAGATCGGTAGCTATTTCGACGAACGTCATTTCTTGTAGACCAGCATCTGAGGATTTTCCCATGTAACGACGTCCCTCCATGAATTGATAGGTCTGGATGCGGCTATTGGGGTTTCTCGCTCGTTCTTTGAGGTACTCTTCTGAAGCCCACGATTTTACGCTGACGAAATTAGCCGCCTCGATTGATATCGAACCCAATGAAACAAGCAGGCAGATAATTATCCATGGACGGTAGGGGAGTGTAGACAGTCTAAGGGGAGAAATGGATGATTTCATATTTTTAAGGGGTGAAATCAATAACGATCCTAATCTCCGAGTTTGGTTCTGGCAATTTTAAATAAAGTCAAACGTAGACCTTTAACACTTATCCACTAGAGCCAACACGCTCGGTAGCACCTCTGAGAACATTTTACGTTCCTCAGGTGATCCCACTGTGATACGAATACAACGGTCGAGTGGGGGAGCTCCCGGTTTGCGAATGAAGACCCCATTCTGAGCCAGGCCATCGAGGATTGCTTGAGCTCGGGGTTGGTTCTCGCAATCGAACGTCACAAAATTGGTTGCGGATGGAAGCGTGGGGATGCCCAAGCCTTGAGTAAGTGCCTCATACTCCTCGCGACCTTTTTGAACTTCTTCTACGACGCTGGTTACAAATCCCGAATCTTGGAGTGAACCCAGAGCGCCAGCTTGAGCTACCAGGTTGACGTTGAAGTGTAGGCGAACTTTGTCGAAGGCCGTTATGACTTTAGGTGATGCAATGCTGTATCCCACTCTTGCACCTGCCATGCCATAGGCCTTTGAGAATGTTCGCATGACCATTATACGAGGATCGAGATTGGCTATCGGGTAGGTGGTACCTTCTGGGGCAAATTCGATGTATGCTTCGTCGAGTATGAGGGCGCAATTTTGAGGTAGACGTTGCACAAATGAATTAAGGTCATCAGCACTAAACCAAGTTCCGGCTGGATTGTCTGGGTTTGCTAGATAAACGAGCTTGGCACCCACCTCATGCGCGGCATTGATTAGGCCCTCAAGGTCATTGAATCCAGTGTCAAGGTAGGGAACTGTTTTGCACTGAGCTCCAAATCCGGCTACATGGTAGTGAAATGTCGGGTACGATCCTAGAGAGCCCACACCTGTATCCCCAGGTCCGAGAAATGCCCTTACGGCTAAGCCAAGCAAATCATCGATCCCGGCTCCTACG
>CALJGU010000102.1 GCA_938075565.1 uncultured Opitutales bacterium
CATAAGAAGCTTCGTGTAACAACTCCGATGGATAAGTTTATAGGATTTTTACGATGCCCTACTTTCGGGATAATTAGCGTATTTTAGCGTTCTCTTCCGTGTAGAATTCCAAAGAATGAAACTTCAATCCTTGACCCGCTAGCGTTACTTTTAACCCGATGGCTTCTGAGCACCCTGGTATCCAGCTTTTTCTTTCCAATCGTTTGGAGAATCTGGCCGACGCGTTAGTTACTCAATTGACCGAGAATCCCGGCCATCCGATGAGGCCAGACACCCTGTTGATCCAGAATCGCGGGATGGCTAGATGGTTAAACCTTCGGATTGCAGACCAAACTGGTATTCAGATGAATACTCGTTTCGTGTATCCAAGATCACTGATCGACGATCTATTGAATGGAGCCTTTCGAATAAAGGCCACAGATACTCAAAGTCAGTTTTCACAAGAGGTCCTTTTCTGGAGAATCTATCATTCCCTGCCTCGGTGGTCCAACCACCCAAAGTCCTATCTTTTAAAACGATACTTGGACTCAAATTCCGAGGAGACGTCCTTTCTCAGGCGCTATCAATTGGCGACCAAGATCGCTCAACACTTTGATCAGCTACAAAATTACCGTCCCGACCTAGTACGAAGCTGGATGAAACAGAAGGATCCTGAAGACTGGAGAGCAGTCATCTGGAAGAACCTGAGCGATACAGTTGGCGAAAGATCCCCAGCACAGCTCTACCAATCGTTTTCCAAAGAAGTAGAAAAGCTGGATAAGCGACCTTCCCAGTGGCCAGATCAGATTCACATCTTTGCGGTTTCGTCACTTCCACCCACTTACATCGATCTCATTAAAACAGTAGCTCATTGGTTGCCTGTTAATATTTACCTGACCCAACCGTCACCTCTCTATTGGGGGGATCAGTTATCAAAAAAGAAACTCTTAAAAACCAAACAAACAACTGAAACGACCGGACACGGACTTTTAGGCAACCTGGGGAGGCAAGGACAAGACTTCCTGAACACTTTGATCGACGCCGAAGTCTTTGCTCAAGATGAGTCAGAATTTTTTGAGGCACCTGGGAAATCCCATTTGCTACAGCAATTGCAAACAGATCTTTACCAGCTAAGCCCTCCTGACACTTCCAAACAGGAAACTGACGGTCATGGAATTCAGGTAAAAAATTGCCACTCCGAAAGGCGCGAAATTGAGGTACTCAAAGATGTACTTCTTCAAAGATTCCACGAAGACAAAGAGCTTAAGCCTGATCAAATCGTCATCATGGCTCCCAATATCGAGGACTATGCAGCTTCAATTCGCTCTGTGTTTGGAGCGGATCGGAATTCCAATGCTACACTTCCCTACTCTATTGCGGACTATAGTTCTCGGTCTTCAAGCTCAATTGCCTACGCAATCCTTGCTCTACTCGAGCTTCTACAAAGTCGATTCACCGCAAATGATGTGATGACCTTTGTTAATCTTCCCGCAGTCAGTGAAAGTTTTGAGATTAGCCAAAAGGATATACACATACTTCGTACCTGGGTTGAGGATACGGGCATACGATGGGGAATAGATGGAAAACATAGAGAATCTGCATCCGGCACTTTCTTTGAACAGTATGCCTGGCAACCAGGTATAGACCGACTCATTTCCGGCAGCTGTATCCATCCCGACGAATCATCTGACTGGGACCAACTTCTTCCACATCCTCATATCGAAGGAAGCTCACTCGAGTTGCTAAACCGTTTTCTGGAACTGTGGCAGTTCTTAGAACGCAATCAGACGCTGGCCACACAAGTACAGCGCATTTCAAACTGGTTGGAAACGATCAAGGAAATGATCACCTTTCTCTTCACTCGTCTGGATGCACACTATGAAGAATGCCAGACACTCTTTGATTTACTTTCAACACTGCATCAGGAAATTACAGTCGCTAAAGCCGACGACCATTGTGATCTCAAAGTAATACAAAACATTCTCGAAGATCGTTTAGCGAAGGACATTCAGGCCGGTAGCTTTTTTACCGGAAGCATCACATTTTGCAGCATGATGCCCATGAGAAACGTTCCAGCTAAATTCATTGGTCTACTGGGAATGCGGGAGGATGCATATCCTCGACAGGAAATTAAAACGGAATTTAGTCAATTCCCAGACGGACCAAGAATTGGAGATCGATCACAAAGAGAAGACGACCGGTATTTATTTCTCGAATCCATCCTCGCAGCTAGAAGTCAGCTCTACATTTCATATACTGGAATTGATAGTCAGACACTCAATCAAGAGCCCGCATCCATTGTGGTGGAAGAACTATTGGATACACTGGATGATTACTATGCTTTTCCCAATGAGGAATCTGCACGCCAAGCCCTGGTCAGCACCGAGCCTCTTCAAGCATTCAGTCCAAGTAATTTTGAAGGCGATGCTCCTCAAAGTTTTTCAGAAGAAAACCTGAGGGCTGCTCAAGCCATGATCCAAACCCATTCAGTTAGTGAAGGTTTAAATATTCAATCCTCTTCAGATGCACCCGACTACCCAGATTCAGTTTCAATCGATCAATTGCTGAAGTTCTTTTTGAATCCTAGCCAGTATTGGCTCTCGGAAATATTGGAGACGAATTTCCCGTATCATACTCAAAACCTGGAGGACAGTGAACCCATCGAACCAAATAGCCTGGAGGTTTATCAATGGGGCCAAGCCATCCTCAATGATCCTGACATTCTTTCTGGCAAGAGTGAATACAAGTTAGAGTCTTTGCTACCCGTCGGGGCACTAGGTAAACTGGCCTATGAACGACTGGCCCCAGAATTGCGCGTTCTACTGGAGCAATGGAATGCCCTTCCTTATGGTGATCCAGTGACAGTCCAACTAGACCAACAACTTGAAGACCTTCATATTTCTGGAGCTATTGCCGGCGCGACTAATCGTAATTACAAGCACATGCGATTTGGTAAGATTCGCAGCGCAGATGTTTTATCCGGATGGATCCAACATCTATTTCTTTGTCAGCATCTGGAGACGTCCGAGTTTGAGACTCATCTGATCGGTAAGGAAGCTACCTATTCTTTTAAGCGAGCCAAAGAGCCAAAAAAGTATCTTCTCGATCTCAAACAACTATTCGTCCGGGGTCACACCTCGCCACTCCCGTTCTTCGTCCAAGCAGCTTATACCTTTTCCAAGGCAAGCCTACGCCAATCTCCGCGAGCGAGAAAGAAACCCATAGACCTAGCATTTGGGGAATTCACCAAGTTAGTGGAGTTTCCCTTCCTAATCCAAGGAGAGGCCTACAATCCATATAACCAATTGTGTTTTCCCGATCCCTCAGAAGCATTAGCACAGGAATT
>CALJGU010000103.1 GCA_938075565.1 uncultured Opitutales bacterium
ATGAAATCGACTCCCGAATCCCTAGTTCAACATAAATGAGAATTCAAGGAAGTTCCCTTCAACTCTATAAGTTAATAGTCGTCGGTATCACCCGGAGATTCAGGAATAAGCAAGCCCAAGGGAAGTGATCTTTACCCGTCACTTGCGCTATAATAATCGCCGTAGACTTGTCCGCGAAATTTCGAATGGTCGAACTTATGAGCCCGAACCATTTCAAAGTTCGCAACGTTGAATCCGGTCAGCAACCCGTAGACCTTTTGCCTTTCAATCAAGTTGTCATGGCGAAGTGGGTCCACGCCCATTTCGAGGACCATTTTTTCAATCTCATCTTTGACGTGCAGTTGATTCTCAACCATCGAAACGCCTTCCAAATCTTCATAGCGCTTGGACATGATCAAATTCTGGTAGCGGGAATATACCCGAATTTCATCCTGGGTGAGCACCACAAAACCTTGTGAAAAATAGCGACCACCGATCGTCCCAAGATTTTTCACGACAAAGTTTCCTCGACCCAAATACTGGATCTCTTCTGCTTCAACACCCAATACCGGAGCCAATCAATCCGCATCGTCCTGGTTAGTCAGTTGCGTCGATTCACAACCGGAGAATATTAACACAAGAAAGAGCAGAAGAGGTAGAAAACAACGTTTCATGATCGATGAGTATTTCTCAAACCCATCGATGGGTCAATTGCTGACAAAGCGTTTTTTCTGAGTGAATATCCTTATATTATGCTCAAGTACTTGCCCAAACACATCATTCAGCACTACTAATAATCTTCAAACACATACACTGTATGCCTCGCCAAATAGAATGAAGGCGAGGTAACTGATTACAAATTACTGATTACTGATTACCTCTCCTATGCGATACCTCATGCTTCTCACCCTCCTTCTTCCGCTGATCGCTTCTGCCTCAGTGGACCCTCACATTCCCTCTCACTGGACAGAGGGCTATGTCGTGGCCAATAACATTCGCATCCACTACTGGCGAACCGGCGGAGACAAGCCACCCATGGTTTTGGCTCATGGCTATTCTGATGATGGACTATGCTGGACGGCGGTAGCCAAGGAGTTGGAGGATCGCTACGATGTCATCCTCCCCGATGCCCGTGGATTCGGTCGCACCGACTCACCCTCTCAATCCGAGCTGGCGGATGTGCAAGTAGCAGATTTGGCCGGATTTATTTCAGCACTCAAACTGGAGAAGCCTATCTTAATGGGGCACTCCATGGGTAGTTCCTCTGTTGCCTGGTTTTCGGCACGTTATCCGGACATTCCCAGAGCCTCCATCCTGGTCGATCCTCGACTTGTGCCACGGTCACCAGAAGCACAAGCAGCTCGCAACTCGGCTCCCATGGAAAATCGAGTCCAGGCCATTTTAGATCGAAACAATATGAGCTACCGAGAGCTCTTTGACTTTCAAAAGGAGCGGAATCCACACTTCAGTTTTCTGGAGCTTCACTTCTGGGCGCTATCCAAACAACAATATCACCCTAACACCGCTTACCGAAGTACCGGTGATCGACCTGGCATGAATGAGCTCTTCGCAGAAACCTCCTGCCCGACACTCATATTGAAAGCAGACGATCAGGGAGAATTGCGCGCAGGCAACGAGGCGGTCGCGACCGGATTGAAGAATGGGAAACTGGTTCATGTCGAAGGTGCTGGCCACAGTGTGCACCGCGATCAGCCCAAACGGTTTCACACCGCGCTAAATGCATTTCTGGAAAAGCTGTAATCCAAAACCGATTAAATTTGCTCCACCGCCAAAAGGTCTATCACAATAGCCATATAACCAGTAACTATTAACTACTCTAAGTATCATATGAACCGACGCAAATTTATCACCACTACCGCTATCGCTGGAGCCACCTCCACCACCCTGCTTCAAGGAGCTGGTCACAAGAACCACCAACAGGGCTATTTAGAGCTCATCCGATTTGTGGTACGTAACCGGTCTTCCATTCGCACACTTGAGAAATACTTAGGTGATACGGTCATTCCTGAGCTGAACAAACTGGGATGCAGTCCGGTTGGCGTATTCAAACCCAAATATGGGTCACACGGTGCGGATGTTTACATGCTTGTCCCACACAAAGATATCGAGTCTTTCACAACCGCTTGGAAAAAGCTGACGGCCACTGAGGCTTTCAAAGCAGCTTCGGACACCACCCCCGAAGGTCAACTCTATGAGCGTATGGAAACCACGCTGATGAGCACTTTTTCCCACATGCCGGAACTCGAAATCCCAGCCGCCGTCAAAGGTGTCGATGGACGAATTTTCGAACTGCGTATTTACGAGGCCCACAACCGCATGAAGAGTGATCTCAAAGTGGAAATGTTCAACGAAGGAGGCGAAATTGAAATCTTCCGCAACGTGGGACTTCATCCCGTATTCTTCGGACACTCCTTGGCTGGACCACTCATGCCTAACCTCATTTACATGCTCGCCTTCAAGGACATGGCCGAACGCGATGCGAATTGGAAAAAATTCAGTAGCGATCCAGGCTGGGTAGAACTTAGACAAAACAAACGCTATAGCGGCACCGTTTCGAATATCACTGATATAATAATGGGGGCCTCGTCGGTTTCGCAAATTTAGCGCGATCGGTGTCCTATTCTCTAGCGCTCTTTTTTAAGATCGCCCGATAAACATCTACATTTGAGACGGCACCTGTAATTCCGGTGTGCTTCAAAGGATCCGAGGTTTCCGCTTCGATTTGCAATTGGTCGTTCATGCCTGGTCCACCCAGATCGTGGATGCCAAGGCTCCAGGCCATCGACGGTAGATCCAAAACAAAGTAGTGATACAGCTCGCGCCAGGTTCTACCTGAATTCCGAAACAGGTGATCAACAAAGGAGATGTCAAACCAGGCGTTGTAGCCGACGAAAAGAACTTCTCGACCATCGGCGACCCGGTGATGAAAAGCCACCATTTGGTCCACCGCGTCGGAGGTGCTGACGAATCCTCGTTCCGTCCATCGCTCCACTGAGAATCCATTGACCGCCGCTGCACCGGGGGCCGTACGCTCCGGATGATTAGGCATAATCCTTATAAACAGACGGTCGATTTCGTTACCTTCCAAATCCGTCATAATGATTCCGATATCAATCATCTCATGATAGCCGGGTACCAGGCCGGTGGTTTCGACATCCACATGAGCAAGTAACCAGTTCTCCGGAGCCTCTGCTGGTGTCTTGTTAGGAACGGTCGTTCCGTCCAGGCCTTTGATAAATGCTGGCACCTCATCCGCCTCAACCGGCAGGAGCATTCCAAGGAGGAGGATTAAAATGGCATTTTTTATTTTCATAGCTAAGAGTAATAGAGTCTTCAATTGAACATAAAACCTGAGATGCGAGATACTTATCATAAATTACAACCGATGCCAGTATCCTTATTTCAATTCGCACGCTTCCTGGGATTCACAATCGCAGCTTTGTTGACCTTCGTCAGCTCGCTACAGTCTCAGCCAGCGGAAACACCCAACTTATTGTTCATCCTTACCGATCAACATCGGAGGGATGGGGTCGGTGCCTACGGCGAGACAGAGGTCATGACACCGAATCTTGATCGTATCGCAACCGAAGGCATTCGCTTCAATCGAGCCTACACCGCACAACCGGTTTGTGCGCCCAATCGGGGAGCCATGATGTCGGGACTGTTTCCACATAACCATGGTGTGCTGGAAAACACCTGGGACCTGGACACAGATGTGCGCATCCTTCCTGACCTGTACCGAGAGAACGGGTACCGCACCGGTTATTTTGGCAAGTGGCACCTGGGGGACCCAGCACGCGATGCCTGGGACGAAATGCCCATCTACCCAGGAGACGGACGTGGAGACAAGCACTACTTCAATGTAGACGGGAAGAAGGTATATCAGACAGAAGTGATCACACCCGATGTGATCGAGTTCATGACCAAAGACCCTAATCAGCCCTTCGTGGCTTATGCCTCTTACTACCCACCCCATCCGGCTTACTCTGTACCGAAAGCCTACGAGGATATGTACGCGGACATCTACCCCGATGATGAACGACGCCGTATTTACTACGCCATGTGCACAGCCGTGGACGACGCGGTCGGTGATCTTCTTCAGGCCCTAGATGACAAAGGACTCACCGATAATACACTGGTCGTCTTCACGACCGAGCATGGGCATAACTTCGAACACCGTTGGAACGATCACGACAAACGGCTTTGTTACGACATCTCAGCACGCGTGCCAATGTTGATGCGCTTTCCTGGCGTCATAAAAGAAGGACAAGTCAGTGAGTCTTTGATCAGTTCAATAGATCTATATCCAACGATGACCAACCTGATGGGTCTTGTAGCAGGTCCAGGATTGGATGGTCAAAATCTCGGCAACCAAATCTCCGGGCGCACCGACAAGGGCCGCGCCTCCCTGGTCATGGTAAATATTCCGTTCATCGACAAAAGCGGAAGCACCGGCATGCCGGATTTGGAAAAAGGCGAAGAACGCTGCATCGTCAAGGGCGACTGGAAGCTGATCCTTTCCACCGTCCGCGAACCAGAACTTTATCACCTACCAACAGATCCTAGTGAAACAGATAACCGCTGGGCCGACTCCAAAGACACAACGATCATTGCCGATCTAAGCCTAGCGCTTCATTACTGGGGTAAGCGTACCAAAGATCCGCTAATGGAAAAGTTGTTAGGGCAATTGTAGGAGGTAGGGCTCGATCGCCGTTTCGAGCGAAGCGACACCATCACGAGCCGTCTCAGAATCGGCGCCCTCGGCGAGGTCGCCCTACCTAATTCAGAGATAACCCTAAAGTGATCGCAGCTAAAGCAGCTCCTACAGTTTAATCCAAGACAACTCGGGTGTACGGACTCGAAATGTAAGTAGGATAGTCACGTCCGTTGTATTGGATCGTTTTGCGATGATTCGTAAACACATCGATATGCGAGGCTGTTGCAGAAACAGGTATTTGCACCTTCCAAATCGAACTGTTTCCCGACTGCTCCATCTCACGCCAGTTTTCATCTGGAATAAGTTCTGCCAGGTAGGCTCCACTACCATCCGACCCGCGGTCATTCATCCACCAAATTTCTCCGGACTCTGGTGCAGAACCTTCGGGGAACTGGATGGTGACGAACAACTCGCTACCTTCTACATTCGTTTGAATACTCGGTGATTCGAGTAGCTCATCCACATCGTCAAAAAAATGGTTTAGCAGAAACGCAGCCTGATTGCTTTCGTCCTTGGCGTTTTTGGGGTGCCGCTTCTTCTTACCATGGCCTGTGTTCGCAGCAAAATATACAGGGATGTCAGGATAGTGGATACCACCCCATACGATATCGAAACACACAAAGTCATGCGTTCCGGGATGATAATACAGGTCCACTCCCCTATCCTTCAGTTCATTTAGATTTCGTGAAATGAAAACGTGATCAGCCATACGCTTCGCCAGCTGCTCCAGCTGCTCCCAGCTATGCCCCGCCTTCAGTGCATCTGGATTGTAGTCCGGGCCAAAGTATCCCCCAC
This sequence comes from uncultured Opitutales bacterium, assembly GCA_938075565.1. Classification (GTDB taxonomy): domain Bacteria; phylum Verrucomicrobiota; class Verrucomicrobiia; order Opitutales; family UBA2995; genus UBA2995. The sequence goes on from CALJGU010000103.1 coordinate 5,513, forward strand.
GAAACACATGGCGGGTAATCTTCGTCACTAGGCCTTCATCTAGTCCTTTTCGGTGCGCATACTCCTGGTCCTCAATATTCAAAGCTTCCCAGGCTGCCTTATCTGCCATACGAAGCGGCGAATCCCACAGCGGCGATACGTTCGCGTGCTGGGCTGTCATTCGCTCATCGTGAATCAAGGATACCGATGGAGAGGCTCCGTTCTTAGACCCACCGGTCAGAGCAATTTTCCCGTGTTCAAAATAATCTGTCTCCGCATAGGCCGCAGTAACTGAACGACAGAGCCCTGCCGGCCACCCCCAAAACTGAATCGAATAGCGTGTATTCAAAGTCTCGATAAACCGCTTTTTCATTTCATCACCTAAAGGTCCCTGTCCCCAGGTCTTTGGCTCCTGAACAATGGTCTGCACAAGTCCGACTCCTCCCTTGATCAATTCCACGGACACGCCGCGAATTTCCGTATCCTGCTCAATCCGCTTCAGATTATTACCCCCTGTCAGATGAAAGCCTTTTGCTTTTCGGTCGGCTGGCACAATCAACCTGACAGGAACCCGATACTGCTGCCCAGGCCACAGCTCCCCGACATTGATGGTCATATACTTTTGCCGTGTGGGCACTTGGCCATCCACGCGATGCCAATCGTCTAGCACCTCAACATCGAGCGTACTCACATCGAGCATCTCATCCATATTGAGCGCGCAGGTTTCGGAATGGTCGGCAAACAATGGGAATGCCAATACAAATAATATAAGACAGCTTAGATTCTTCATTACTTCGGATCGTTTATGTTTTCCACTCATCCAACTTACTCCGGAAACGACGACTCAAATTTTTTGGACGATAATCTGGACGATCTCGCCAGCGACGTTTGACCGATACGTCCAACTGGTCAAAGATTCCAGTAATGGATCGGAGTTCTTCACCCGCTAATTTATACATGCCCTGGATCTGATTGTCGAAGTCGATGCTATGATCACAGGCGATGCCATCTTCAATCCGCGTCTGATCGGTTGAGAGTTTTAATCCATGCGTTTCCATGCGCTCGAGCATCCAAATTAAGCAGCGGTTTGAAAGCGGTGCCTTGGGAATTTTGCCTCCCCCAATACTACTGTGATCTCCCGGGAACCAAACTTCTTCGACGATCTGACCTGAACCTTTACAGGCAAACATGGGGGTAACTTCAAAAACCGATCGAAGTTCATCAATCGCCTTCGCATGCAAAGCATACTTTACGGATGGATTCACACAGGTGTCATGAAAAGCAAAACGGGCATTATAATCGTCGTCCATATCTGTGCCGGGAATCTGAAATGGGATACCAAGAGCCCCAACTGTATCCCAGCACCCCAACACCTCGATCGGTGCACGTTCACCGTGCGTTTTGCGAAATTCCCTGGCCGCTTGAGAACCAGGCTTGGTGAAGGGATCACGATACAGCTCATAGGCTTCCGGTATATTGCGCATGTGCTGTCGACCTACCAAACCACTACAATAAATCAAACCCGCAATACTCCGAGCCGTGTAGGCTCCACGACTGAATCCGAAAAGATAGATCTCATCCCCCGGATGATAATTGAGAGCCAGAAACTTGTAGGCATCCAAAATATTTTCATCAATACCAAGCCCTAGGATCCCGCCTATACGACTCTTATTATTGGATCCTATACCTTCGCCGTAATACACAACCTGTCGGATACCCTCGGCATCCAACTCGGTAATCGCCTGAGCCATCTTAATAACATTCGAGGGGTAATTGGAAGCCAAGTTCCGCCAACTGCCATCGCAACAAACAATCAGTCGCTGCATGGTAAATTGAGATGTTTTGAGTTAATAGATATCACAGGAAACATGAAGTGGTTTGGAGTTATTAATGAAGCAAACTAGTTAATTAGCTTTGATTCAATACTGGGGATCGTAAATTATTACAAAACAAGCAGGAACTCTATCATTTTTTATGTATTCAGCCTCCCAACACGTAGTCATCGACGCTTCCCCAGGAGAAGTATTTAAAGTAGTAGGTGGATTTTACACCCTCTCCGATTGGCATCCACTTTGTGAAGACCCTCCTGAGGGACCCATCGCGAATGAGGACGGCGTTCTTCGAAGGAAGAATCGTATCGTGGGCTCGGACATCGATAACATCGGGGACCTCGTCCACAGCTCACTTGATCCCGAGGATCTACACTATGTTTACGAGTATCGAGGAGGGATGTTCGACTCGATTGGTTACCGGGCCACTATCCGTTGCACTCCCACAAACGGTGGTAAGAGTACGGTAGTGCTCTACCACTCCGTTTGGGTTAGCGAAGAAGACGGTGGCGGGCAAGATGCGGTGAACAACTTTTACCGAGTTGGACTCGACGCGGCTGAGGAACTGATTGAAGGTAGTAAGAACGACTGATCTCCAGACCAATGAATCCTTTTTATATCTGATTCGGCAGCAAGCTACCTCCTACATTT
>CALJGU010000104.1 GCA_938075565.1 uncultured Opitutales bacterium
CGAATTCACACCCAACGGCTGCAATAAAAACTACTTAAAAACGGGTGATCTTGGATTCTTCTTTGAGAAGCACCTTTTCATAACGGGGAGGCTGAAAGGCCTGATTATAGTCAACGGACAAAACTACTACGCTGAAGACATTGAGGCAACCGTCGAACAAGCTCATGAAGCCATTTGCCTGCAAGGTGCCATCGCCTTAGGGATAGACCAAGATCAAGGCGAGAAAGTAGCAGTAGTCGCAGAAGTAAACCGACATTTTCTGAGGCAAGAAGAACGTAAAGAAATCGACTTGGCAGATACGATCAAATCGTTGGAACGTGAAATTCGTATGAAAGTCGCTGCCCGTCATGATCTGACCTTGGAAGCACTTTTATTAGTCCGCCAAATGGCCATTCCAAAGACCTCTAGTGGAAAAATTAAACGGGACGTTTCAATGACGACCTACCTCAACAAAGACTTTCCAACTCTCATCAGCTAGAATACAACTACCACATCTTATGAGCGAAGAACCTACAACTAGCGAAGCTGTATCTGAGACCGCGAACCAACTGACCGGCCCTCAGGCTGCTGCGCAAGGAAGAAGCACATTTGAAGGGGTTCTCCGAAATCGAGTGGTCCAAGAGGTAGCCAAACACCTGAAAGTATCGGAATCGGAAATCGATAATGATACCCCACTCACGGCCATTGGACTGGAATCACTCGCATTATTCTCCATGACAGGAGGGTTAGCGGAGTGGATGGAACAAGATATTCCCGTAACGCTACTCTTTGAAATCGAGTCCATTAATGATTTAGTATTAAAAATGGCCGACATTGCTTGCCCGGAATAGATTCCACCTGCAATTTCAAATAAGGGTTGAGATGTAGTTTGAGAACTTCTCGAATTTGATACAATATAGCGATTTCTATAGCTAAGCAGGGATTATAACAGCTGATACTCAGCAGACTTGACGCTATGTATCATCGACAGAACTAAGCTCTGACCCTCTAATCATCCCCCCGGACAAAGAAAAACTTGCCGCGGTCGGGATATTTTCCGATCCTCTATCTCGAAATTTCTTCTACCCTAAGTGAAATTAATTCGTCATATCCCTTTACTCGTTTTCCTGTGCCTGGGAACCGGGCTTTATGCGGTGGAGGCTCCAGAAGCCATTCTCCCTGAAAAGCACTTCGAGTTCCTCAATGCGTATTGCCTCAAATGCCACGACTCCGTGGAAGAAGAAGGCGGCGTAAACCTTGAGGATCTATCGTTCAATCTCGACTCTATTGAAACAGCCGAGCTTTGGCAGAAGGCTCTCAATGTGATGAATTCCGGAGAAATGCCTCCGGAAGATGAAGACCAACCAGAGGCAGAACCGAAAACCGACTTTCTTGCCGATCTCTCAGAGCAACTGGTCCTAGCAAGGAAAATCCTTAGCGATTCGGGTGGAGTCATTGCCATGCGACGCCTCAACCGTCGCGAATACGAAAATACCATCGAAGATCTTTTAGGAGTCACCATCAATGCAGCCGAATTACCCAAAGATGCCAGTACTGGTTCCTTTGATACCGTGGGCGCCTCGCTCTTCTTTTCCAGCGATCAGTTTGAGCAATATCTGAAAATTGCGCGCAGAGCGTTGACGGTGGCACTCGCCGCCCCCGAGACTGCTGAGCCTCAACGGTACCGGCAGCAATCGGAAGACGCCATCAACAAAATGGTGCAGAACCGTTACGCAAAGCTATTGGATGGTAAGACTCGCGGGGAACAATGGAAGGTTTCCGGAAAATCGCCGACCGAGTTTGGCTTCATCGATGAGGCCCGAGTTAAGTTTGAAGCGGGGCTCTTCGAACGAGATGGAGTTGGCTACGAGCACTACCTCACCCTTCCCGAAAACAATACCGGGGCGGTGTTTTTCGCGACTTGGAACGGAGCCATGACGGATAGCATAACTTTGCCTAAAAGCGCGCCACCGGGTGAATACATCATTCGAGCTCGCGTCGGCGGATTTGAAAGCGCTCCCCTTCACAGGCGCTTCCTCGAAATTGGTACCGTCGAAAGCGGTGCGAGGCCTGGTGAGCTGGCCATCCTCGACTACCGAAAAATTTCCGGCAGCTACGATCAGCCGCAGATTGTCGAGTTTCCTATCACCGTCACACCCTCTTCCAGCCGAAAGATCGGCGTCCGCGAACGGCAGCACAACAATCGCGACGCGGCTCGATCCATATTAAGGAAGGCTCGCGATAGGGACGTACCTCTGGAGGACCCAGCGCTTTGGATTGATTGGTTGGAATGGGAAGGTCCTATCAATGTTCAAAAACGGACGGCCTTTCAAAACAGGATATTTGGCAATGACCCGGTAGAGCCTGGAAACGATAAATATGTTCGCAAAACGATCCAGCGATTCTCCCGCCAAGCCTTTCGTGCCCAAGAATCGTCCCCATCGTTTCTCGACAAACTAGTGAGCCTGTATCGCGATCGACGGGAAGCCGGAGATAGCTTCCGTGATGCCCTGATCGAACCACTGGCCGTAGTACTCGCCTCGCCCGCCTTTCTCTACTTGAAGGAGCCTCAACCGGGCGACCAGCAACGGGAGCTCAATGATCTAGAACTGGCGGTCCGCCTGTCCTATTTCCTGTGGAGCCGACCTCCCGATGCTGAGCTCTATAAGGTGGCCCGCAATGGTCATTTGAAAACTCCCGCCGAATTGAAACGCCAGACCGACCGCATGCTGGAAGATCCCAAGGCCTGGGAATTCATGAGCGGCTTTACCAGCCAGTGGCTGCACATGGACCGACTCGACTTTTTTCAGTTCAACTATGAGTGGTATCCAGAATTTGACGACAGCGCTAAGAGTGCTGCTCGCAACGAGATTTATCACACCGTTCGAACGCTGCTCAATGAGAACCTCAGTATAGGAAACCTGCTCAAATCGGATTTTGTAGTCATCAACGATTTGCTCGCCGACTACTACGGAATCGAGGGAGTCGATGGTCATCAGTTCAGAAAGGTCAAAGTGCCCAAAGGCTTACCGCGAGGAGGTTTGCTTGGAACAGCAGCCGTGCTAGCCATGGGATCAGACGGTGAGCGCTCCTCACCCGTGGAACGCGGCGCCTGGGTCATGAGAAAACTCCTGCACAACCCTCCACCTCCAGCTCCGGCCAACGTCCCACAACTCAGTCGCCTGGCCGATGAAATGTTGCCTGCCCGAGAACTGCAGGTTGCCCACATGGAAGAGCCTCAATGCGCCCAATGTCACCGAAACATCGATCCCATCGGTTATGGCCTGGAAAACTTTGATGCCGCTGGTAAGTGGCGTAGCTTGGAACGTATCGTGTCCAATCATAAGAAAGTGGAAGATGCCTGGGCTCCGATTGATCCAAGTGGTTCCTTGCCAAACAAAACCACCTTTCGCGACTACTACGAACTTCGCGACCAAGTCGCCGAATACGAAGGTGACTTCGCCCGCGGTTTGACCGAAGCACTCATCGAATACGGCCTGGGCCGTCCCTACGGATTTACGGACTACGATTTGGCCGAAGAGATTATCCAACAAACCGAATCAGAAAACTTCACTGCTCGCTCATTCGTCCACGCCCTGGTGCAATCTAAACCCTTTAAACAAAAATAACCTGCCCATGAACGGTTCAAAATTCTCTCCCTTGTTTCCCAAACAAACTCGCAGAGCCTTCCTTCGAAGCAGCTCGGCATTGATTGCCTTACCCTTCATGGAATCTTTCGGAGCCAAGCGCTTTGAGTATGCCGCGCCATTGAAGGGCGCCACTCCTCCCACGCGTATGGTCTTTCTCGGTTTTGGCTGGGGAGTTACCAAAGAGAGCTGGTACCCGGATCTGAATACGACTGGATCCCACTACGAGTTGCCGCGAGGCTTACGGGGACTTCAAAGACACAAGGATGACATCACCATCATCCAAAACCTGACCAATCAATTTTCCAATGAAGCTCACTGGGGAAGCACCTTTTACCTCACGGGAGCCAACCGCTATGCAGAGCCCGGACAAAGTTTCTACAACAGCATTTCCGTGGATCAAGTGGCAGCAGAAACACTGGGTAAAGAGACACGGTTCACCTCCATCCAACTAGGCTGTGATAATGCAGAAGGCTCCGGCCATGGTCCTGGACTCTCAATGTCGTGGAACCGTCAGGGAAAACCAATAGCCGGATTAGATACACCCGTCGCTGCCTACCACAGGCTATTTTCTGACAGCAACACACCCCTGGAAGAACAACAGGCCATGCTTCGACAAAAACGAAGTGTGCTGGATACCGTGCTTGAAAATGCCAAGACCATGAATCACGGCTTGAGCAAGATCGATAACGACAAGCTCGATGAGTATTTTCAATCCATCCGCGAAATCGAAGTTCGCCTATCCAAGGAGGAGAAATGGTTGGATGTACCCAAGGTCCAACCCACGGATCCATTAGAAGAACCCCAAGGCGACATTGAAGGCTTTGAAGAGGTGAAACTCATGTACGACATCATGGTCGCAGCTATGCAGGTTGATGCAACCCGTGTGATCTCATATCGCCAACCGGTAGACACATTTATCCGAAGCCTTGGAGCCACCATCACCGGACACAACATGAGTCACTACACTAATGGTTCTCGCTTGAGCGTTTCTGAAATGCGCGATGAAAAACAAACGCAGCTTTTCGCTTATTTGATCGACAAGCTGAAAGCCACTCAGGAATCGGATGGCAGCAGCTTGTTCGACAACATCTCCTTAAGCTACGGTAGTAATATCGAATCGATCCACTACTTGAAAAATTGCCCGACCATCATAACAGGAGGAGGAGCTGGCGTAAAACACGGCCGTCACCTGGTCATGGAAGATCCCAAAACACCACTGTGTAACCTCTGGCTCAGTCTTCTACAGGGATCGGGTATTCAAGCCGATTCCCATGGCGACAGCAACGGGGTCATTGAGGAACTGTTTGTTTAAAACGCGGAAGTATCGATTACCTCTTGTATCGGCTCGAGGTCTGAAAAACCTGACAGCGCATCTGCCGTCTTCTGGAGCTCTAGAAGATCTTCCTCGACGCAAATTCGCAATTCTTCCAACTGCGCTGCATTTAATTTTCTCGGAACGTCAATGGGCTTCCCATAGGCAATGTGGACTTTGGCAAAGGGATAAGGAAGTAGTGTTCGATCCCAACTCCGCCTAAATACTATAGCGCGTTTTGCGGAGGCAGTGATAGGGAGAACTCGGCCGCCGGTCCAACGAGCCATACGAACGATCCCACCTTGAACATGTCCTCGCGGACCTCGCGATCCGTCGACTGCTAATCCGGCTCCGTAACCTGGAGTCTTTCTGATCAGCTGAATCATTTCCTGAATTGCTTCCAGTCCATCTCGTCCTGAAGAACCACGAACCACTACAAGGCCAAGCCCCTCTTCTACTCGCGCCATGGCTTCACCATCGAGACTCTTAGAACACATGGTGACCCACTTCCCATTGGTTCTTTGAGTCATATGCCTTAACAACGCAAAGGTCCTGCCGTGAAAGAAGGCAGCTATCGCGGGCTCCGGTGCAGCTACGGACGCGTCAAGATGCTCTCTGCCGGTTTCTTCAATACGCCAACTCCAGCTAAGGCATCGAATAAACAGCAAGGTAATGCTTGGGACAAACGTTAGCATCACAAAACGTTTAATGCCCCTGTTAAAGGAGTTCTTTGGCATGAATGGCGTTCCCCGCGTCATCCAAAGATTTCACGAGCTCCTTTGCCGACAGATCTGCTATAAGAGGCTGGAGCTGAAAAACTCCAAACGGATCCACCAGGGCAGGCGGTAACTTCGAGTAGGTTTTGATTGTCTCCGTGTATCAGCTCGGAGGTGTAACTCCACGCAAGCTCTACAACTCATCTGAGTCAAGGAACAAGCAAATTGTTCTATTCTAGCTTTGCGCATTCTGAGGAAGAAGTTGAATACTAATTCTTCAAAATTATCAGCCATCAGTTAACTCCGCGCAGCTCCTAATAAACCAGTGAATACTGCATTTCGCGTCAGAGTGATCGGATCATTGTGAATTTGCCTAACTTAAATCTTAAATCTCTCGGAACGTTCCTTTGCCTACTCATTGGAATCCTTCCTCTCTTTGCCCACGAAGAATCACACGACGACAGACCTTCCTTCAGAGCACTGAAGGTGGACGATCCATTCGCAGTGGATGGCATTCTCGACGAACCCTTTTGGCAGGAGGCCGACATCGCCACCGGCTTCATCGACAGACGCACACAACAACTCGCCTCTCAACAAACAAAAGTTCGTGTCGCTTACGGTCCTGAAGCGCTCTACGTTGGCGTAGAAGCTTTCGACGACAACATGGCAGAACTGCATGCCTCGGAACAACGCGAAGATCGATATCCCAGGGGCGACGATTTTGTGCAGATACATATTGAACCCAGCCATATTCACCGGACCAAGTATGGTTTCTTTTCCAACCCATTGGGAACACGCGTGGATGGAGTGGAAGGCTTTACTGGAAATTCCTGGACCTTTGGTTGGTCGGCCGAGTGGGAACTGGCGGCAAAGATCCTTGATGACCGTTGGGTCTTTGAAATGCGCATCCCTTATGGTGCCATCAACTACAACCGGGAAGATGACCTCACTTGGGGATTCAATGTCTCAAGATCCAACCCAAGTCGGGACGAATTCAGTTGGTGGAGTTTCAATCCGACCGACAGCTTTCGTCCTCACAATTTCGGACACGCGACTGAGTTCCATTTGGCCGATACCCGTTTCGAACGTAATCTAGAGCTATCGCCTTATGTGAGTAGCCGGGCCGACCTAAGCGGAGACGGCGATACGAACTTTGAGGCCGGATTGGATGCCAGCTTCAGGCTCAGTCCGTCAATGATTGCAGCATTAACACTGAATCCGGACTTTGGTCAGGTAGAAGCTGATGCCGACACCGTCGAGCTATTGGACACCGAACGCTTCCTGCCTGAACGCCGGCCTTTCTTCAGTGAAGGATCCGAGCTATTGCGAATGCCACATCGGCTTTACTATACCCGCCGATTTACCGACATCCAAGCCGGAGGAAAACTTAGCGGTGAGTATAAAGATTTCAACGTCGCCTTCTTGAATATTTATGGAGACACGGTGCACGGCTCTACTCGCGAAGGAAACTCCAGCGTGTTTCGAGCCGTTCAGAATGTTGGAACAAAATCTTCGTTGGGTTACTACTTGAACAATTCTGAATTCAAGGATGGTCATTCCCGAGTCATAAGCTCCGATGGTTTCTTTTTTCTCAATGAAGATTTCCGACTCGGCTATCAGGCTACGCTTGCCGATGACGAAATTGAGGGGGCTTCGAATTCAATCATAAAGGACAGTACCGACTACCTTGGTCACGTTTCATTAAGTTGGGAGAAGTATCCCTGGGAAATGCACGCCACCTACACCGCCATCTCTGATGAGTTCGATCCCAACCTGGGATTGATTTTTCGTCGCAACATTTTTGGGCCCACCTTCGCAACTTCTTACGGTCACGATTCTGATCAAGCCTGGTACAAATCATTAGATGTGCGCTTTAATACGCAGCACTACCAAAACGAGGATGGAGCCCGGGTGCTGGAGGACTACGAGCTATCCTCAAGAGTTGTATTCCACAACGATCTGGGACTCAATGCAGGTCACAGTATCGATTTCCATGCTCCTTACGATAACCACCGCACACGAGCAGGGATTACCTTCGACTCAACTGACTTTTCGAAGCTCACCGAAGTTGCCTGGGCCGGGGGAGAATTTCGCGGAACCGATTACAATGAACTCATCTTAGGGAAACGCTATCAACCCTCCCCTCGATTCCCCATTCGCTGGGAGTATGTCGCACGTTTCGAGGATCTGCCCAATGGCATGGAACAAACGATCTGGCTCAATCGTATCGTTGCCGACTACTTCTTCACCGATGACATGTGGATCAAGTCCTCCCTTCAACACCAGAACAACGACGTCCACAACATCAGCCTGATCTATGCCTGGAAGATAAAACCAAAGCTTCAATGGTATCTCGTTTTCAATAGCGTCTCAGATCCATTCGAAACCGAAGACAGTGTGTTTTCAAAACTGGTTTATACTTTTGGCCGACGATGATCTGGGTCCAAGACATATGATACAGGTAACTAGCAAACCTAAGATATCGTTGACCAAAGGCCGCGACGGAAAGACTATCATTGACTCAGCGGAATAACAAATGATTACACAGAACAAATCAAAGCTACGTTTTCTTGGACAACTATTCGGAGCGCTGGGCGTGATAGCATCTTTGGCCTTTCTGGCCTTGGAAATTCGACAGAATACAGAGGCCGTAAAAAGTTCGACCATCCATGCACTATCCGACCAGAGATCTAACCTCACTGCCATGATAATGCTAAACGATGACCTGCTGAAGGCATTTCGTGCTTCACGGGATGAAGAGGAACTATCGGCCGAGCAGGACTATCGACTTCGAATGTGGTATGCCACAGCTCTTCGTGTTCAAAAAAATCGTTTTCTCCAAACACAACTTGGATTTTTAGATCTCGAAACGGCATTGTTTATAGGCGGCAATAGTCGGGTATATCGTAGGCCCCATTTCGCTGAATTTTGGGATGATGCAAAAGTAAACGAACAACAAGAATTTGTGGAGTATATGGAGACCTATGTGATGCAACAATTGAGCGTCTCTGAATAGCCAGCTGAGTAAATTCCCTTGCTGAATCATGCAGACAAAGATTCCATTTAGAGATGAAGCTTAATTACCTTACTCTATATAATCTCGGGTTAACCCTAATTGCCCTTCCCCTACTCACTTTATCGACTCATGCCGCTCATCACGGTAACGTGGACCCAACCGGAAAATGGATGATCGAGATAACAGCTGGCGGTCAGGCTTTTTATCCTGAAGCCACTTTCACATCAGAGGGCGACGAGCTCAAGGGCTCCTATTATTCTCCAGCTTCCAGCGAAACTTTTGAGCTGGAAGATGTTCGATCCGAAGAAGCAGGCGCTCTGCATTTCACGCTCAATCACCCACAGCTGATCGTCAAATACGCGGGGAATATCACTGGCAATACGATGACAGGTACAGCGACCATTACCTATCAAGGTCAGACGGATGACGTCCCATTTGCTGCCAGACGAGAAGCCAGTGCAGCCATTGTCGGGACTTGGAGTTTAAAAACCAGTATCAATGGAAGTACCTACGAACCAAGCATAGTGATCCGCAAAGAAGCTGGCGAGCTGGCCGGCATCTACACCTCTGCTTACTCCGGTCAAACAATGGAATTGAAGGATATCATTTTGGAAGACAATCAACTGAGTTTTAGCGCAGCCAATAGTGACATGACGCTAAACTATTCTGGAGCCATTGAGGGTGAATCGATCAAAGGCACTATGTCAGCCAGCGCAGCCCAAGGCTCTATGGATGGTAGTTTTACCGGTATGCGTAATTCAGACTAGCAGAGGCGCTTTCATTTTATGGCTATTTATGGTACTGCCCTACTCTCCCTCTGTCTACTGGCCGGAGTAATTCTGGGAAATTGGCTGGGCATAGCTATCGGTGTGGACGCCAATGTAGGAGGAGTCGGCATCGCAATGCTCATCCTGATTCTTATTGCGGAACGTTTGCGAAAAACCGGTCGCATTCAAGCACCCACCGAGAAAGGGATTCTTTTCTGGAGCGCCATCTACATTCCGATCGTGGTGGCCATGGCCGCCAATCAAAACGTACTTGCTGCCATTGAAGGCGGACCGATGGGAATACTAGCTGGGGCTCTTTCAGTCACTGTTTGCTTTGCACTCGTTCCCGTCCTCAATCGACTCGGGCAGTCCGATTCTGAACCAGAGGAGACATTGTGAACGAAGTGATCGATGTTGTAGTTCAGGTCTTAACCAAATATTCTCTGATCACTGCTTTTGCGGTTATCGGAATCACCGTTTGGGTATCCTATTTTTTATCCGATAAACTCACGCGTGGTTGGGTGCATGGATCATCCATTGCCATATTGATTGGATTGACACTGGCCTGCATCGGCGGAATCAAAACCGGTGGCTCAAAAGGAATCTCTGATATAGGACTATTTGCAGGCATCGGGGTACTCGGCGGGACCGCGTTGCGAGACCTTGCTATTGTATCGACTGCTTTTGGAGTTCGACTGGATGTGTTCCGAAAGACAGGACTAACAGGCATCCTGTCCCTATTGATTGGTGTATTCGTAGCATTCTTTGTCGGAGCAATTGTGGCCTATTCCTTTGGGTACCGAGATGCGGTTAGTATTACGACCATCGGTGCGGGTGCTGCTACCTTTCTGGTCGGCCCGGTAACGGGCAGTGCGCTCGGAGCCAGTTCAGAAGTGATTGCCCTCAGTATTACGGCAGGTCTGACCAAATCGATCCTAGTCATGTCCATGACACCTTTTGTCGCCAAATATATTGGTCTCAACAATCCACGCTCGGCACTCATATATGGAGGGCTCATGGGAACGACCAGCGGAGTTTCAGGCGGACTTGCCGCGACGGATCCTAAGCTGGTTCCCTACGGTGCAATGACGGCCACCTTCTACACAGGAATTGGTTGCTTATTGGGACCTTCTGTCATATTTGTTCTGATACGCTCTATAGTCTGATGCCATTTAGAAAGCTTATAGCCCTCTTTGCCTTCGTCCTCATAACGCATTTCACCAATGCAAGCTCCACCACCTTGGTTTACAAAAGTTCGTTCGATTCAGCTGATGAGCTGAACAATTGGATCATGGAAGGTCCAGGGGTTGCAGAGATTGAGAATGGTCGCCTCCTCCTCTACTCAAAGTGGTTACCGGAATTGGAAAAAGTAGCTGATCAGATTGACCTCAGCGAACCGGGAGGAAGCAATTACTATCCCTTTATCGAGAAGTGGGTAAAGGAACGCGAACCTGAGAACCTGGAAAAATATATCCTGAAAAAAACCAAATCATCTAGTTTCAATGGCGGCCACATGCAGTATTGGAACAAGCAGGAGCATCCGGAGAATTTTTTGATCCGATTAAAATTTCAGCCAGCCAATCCCAATTCGCTCCACATGCTCAGCTTTTGTGCACGAGGTGTCGGAGGCGAAAGTATATTCGATCCAACCCTGGCTCCACGCTACGGCCTGGGCGGACAATACATGTCGGGCGACCTTACAAACTACCGCATCAGCTACTGGTCGGGGCCACGAGGAACTGCCCATATGCGGCGGGCTCCTGGACGGAAACTTACCTCGCAAAACCTGGGAGACATCCCACGCCATGCCTTGGAGCAAGAAATGCAGCTCGAACTCCTCCGTTGGAATGGGCGTACCGTATTCCGCTGCGATGGAGAAACGGTCATTGATTGGACCGATGATGACCCGCTTTCGGATGGTTTCTTTTCCATTCGATTGATGGCCGCAGCCAAAGGTTACTATGACGACTACGAAGTCTACGAGCTCCATGAAGATCCTTTCAACTATACAGGCAAGGGAGAGAGCATCACTTCCCGGCTTTCAGCTCAAAAAGACATTCCGAAAGCAGGAGAAGTCGTTGACGGAAAGTACATTGTGGTGGGCAACCGGGAGCCAAAAGGCATTCTGCAGCGCAATGTAATTAATACTTACAAAGGCCACCCCGTCTACCACTTCTCAGCAACACCAGATGTAAACCGCATAGAACTCACCACCTGCTACGGGTCCAATCTGGAAGAGGTATCTGGCGAACTGCGAGCCGACCTGATCGCCAGCAAAAACATTTACGCCTACAACGATCAAGGGTCCTATGGAGACACGATTACCTACGACTGGTATGCTCGCTTTCCAGAGCCCCTGCAAGACGACTCAAGAGGCATATTCGCTCAATGGCATGGACGACCTGACCGAACGCTGGTTGAAACGCCAGAGGGTGAAACCAAAATCCTCCCAGCAAAGGAGTACCTTGAACGCATGGAACGCATTCACATTGATCCTGATCAAGGGCATATCGGCATCGATCCGAAAACAGGGAAGCCCAATGGATGGAAAATCGATGGTTCCGCTGGAGGCCCCATCGGCGCATTCAAATTCCAGGATGGCTACATGTGTTTGCTCATTCGCAGCGACCCTTCTCCACGCTCAGACAACAGAATAAAAACCAAACCACGTCCGGGTGGTATTCAGCCGTTCCAACAATTTGGAAATAAAAAAGGGACCATAGTTTTTGAACAACCCATCTCGGAAGTTCCCATCAATCAATGGATCCATTTCCAAGTGGAAATTAAGTATTCGGATTACAGTCTCGACTCAGATCAAGCACTCTCACCCGGTCACGTCAAAGTCTGGCTCGACGACAAACAAGTCGCCGATTGGTCAGGTGATGTTGGCAAGAACGACGAGAAGGGTCCTTACTTTAAGTACGGTATCTACAAACCGGGTACTGATGGATTCAAAGTCGACTGCGCAGGATTTACCCAAACCATGCATAAATGATAGCAACCAATTCGCTCCGATGAAACCGTTCATTTGTTATACCCTCTTCTTCTTCTGGTACTTTGCAGGACTCACTGCCGATACCATAAACGTCCTCATGTGGGATGAGCGACAGGACAAACAGAAGCCCGTTTACGATAATTGGTTGGGGAATGAAATTGTTCACCAGTTGAGTGCTGTCTCAGACAACCTGCACTTTCGCTCCGTCGCTTTGGACGATCCAGAACAAGGTCTCTCAGACGATAACCTTCAATGGGCCGATGTGATCCTCTGGTGGGGACATGTTCGTCATGACGAGGTAAGTTGGGGCCAGGCGAAACAGATCGCTGAACTCGTTCGAAAGGGAGAATTGGATCTCATAATCCTACATTCCGCCCACTGGGCGAGGCCGTTTGTTGAACTGATGAACGAACGTGCGATCCAGGATGGTCTTGCCTACATCGAGAAACACAATCCCGGTAAAAAGATCACCTATGAAACGGTAAAGCCTCCAAAGGAACGATCGGTTCCCATGCGTGGTAGTGTTTTTACACCGGCCTATTACGGATACAGAAAAGGTAAGTCGGCGGTACATGGAATCATCCACTTACCTTGGTGTTGTTTCCCCGACTATAGTAATGGGGGTGATCCAAGCACTTTAAAAGCCATCCAACCGAATCATCCGATCGCTCGAGGCATTCCTCGCTCGGTTACAATTCCGGTCACTGAAATGTACAACGAGCCCTTCCACATTCCAGAGTCGGACGAAGTGATCTTCGAGGAGACCTGGGGAACGGGGGAACGATTTCGCAGTGGTATCCTCTGGAACATTGGTGAGGGAAAACTCTTCTACTTTCGTCCGGGCCACGAAACCTATCCTATTTTCAAACAGACTGAAATCATCCAAATCCTTGCAAACGCCTGTGAGTGGCTTGGGGAAAATTGAGCCTTAGAGAAGTAGCCCTTGAACAGCGGATAGAAATACTTCTAAGATGCTATCCAATGAGCAATTTTCTAGCTGAACTCCTGGGCACTTCGATATTAATTATTCTTGGCTGCGGAGCAAACGCTGGTAGCGCCTTGAAAAAAACCTACTCCAATGGAGGGGGTTGGCTCATGGGAGCTTTTGGCTGGGGACTCGCTGTAATGGTGGCCGTCTACTCCGTGGGACAGATCAGTGGAGCGCACATAAATCCTGCAGTCACCATTGGCTTGGCAGCAGCAGGCGAATTTGATTGGGCGAACGTGCCTCTTTACATTGCCGGTCAAATGATTGGAGCGATTGTTGGAGCCACTGTTGTTTACTTGCAGTATCTACCTCATTGGAAAGCCACCGAAGATCCCGCGACGAAGTTGGGCGTGTTCTCAACAGCACCCGCTTTGAAAAATACGCCGGGCAATCTCATCAGTGAGATAATTGGAACCGCGGTTTTGGTTCTTGGCCTACTAGCCATCGGAGCCAATTCGTTCGCCGATGGGTTGAACCCCTTCATTGTTGGCCTACTGATCACCAGCATTGGTATTTCCCTAGGTGGAACCACCGGATATGCGATCAACCCTGCTCGTGACCTGGGCCCTCGAATCGCACACGCAATTTTACCCATCCCAGGTAAAGGAGACTCTGATTGGGGTTATGCCTGGATTCCGATTATAGGTCCTATTATAGGCGGAGTCCTTGGAGCCATCATCTATATTTCGCTTTGGTAAACACCTCTTCTTCACATTTCTTAACGAGTCAGTAACCCTTCTTTTCGATCTATGTCATTCATTCTATCTCTCGACCAAGGAACTACCAGTTCACGCGCCATTGTTTTTGATAAAGCAGGTTCTATCCAAGCCGTTGCGCAACGTGAGTTTGAGCAAATCTTTCCCAAACCAGGCTGGGTCGAACACAACGCCCAGGAGATCTGGGAGACACAGTTGGCGGTTGCCCTGGAAGCTCTCGAAAAAGTAGGAGCTACAGCGGCCGACATCTCAGGTATTGGCATCACCAATCAGCGTGAGACCACCGTAATCTGGGATCGGGCAACCGGCGAACCCATCGCCAATGCCATCGTCTGGCAGGATCGTCGAACAGCCGACTTTTGTCGTGGGTTAAAAGAGGCCGGGCATGCGGATGAGATTCAGAAAAAAACGGGGCTCGTCTTGGACGCGTATTTCTCCGGATCCAAGGTACGCTGGCTACTCGACAACACGGAAGGAGCTCGCGAAAAAGCGGAGGCAGGCGAGTTGGCATTCGGCACTATCGACAGCTGGTTGGTTTGGAATCTGACCGGTGGCAAAGTCCACATTACCGACGTGAGTAACGCGAGCCGGACCTTGCTGTTTAATATAGAAAGCATGGCCTGGGATGAGGATATGCTCGAACTGTTGAATGTACCCAAAAGTGTATTACCAGAAGTAAGAAGCAGCAGTGAAGTGTATGGAGAAACGGCGGAAGATTGTTTGGGAGGCGCCATTCCGATTTCAGGAATTGCAGGCGACCAACATGCCGCCTTGTTTGGCCAAGCCTGCCACAAAAGTGGTATGGCCAAAAACACCTACGGCACGGGTTGCTTCATGTTGATGAACACGGGGACTGAGATGGTACGTTCCAACAACGATTTGTTAACTACAGTCGCCTGGAAAGTGGATGGAGTTGTCGAATACGCACTAGAAGGTAGTATCTTTATCGGAGGCGCGGTGGTTCAGTGGCTACGAGACCAACTGGGTATCATTGAGAAATCTCCAGAAGTTGAAGCACTCGCAGAAACAGTGGATGACAATGGTGGTGTTTACTTTGTACCAGCCTTCGCCGGACTCGGTTCACCTCACTGGGATCCTTATGCTCGAGGAACCATAATTGGACTGACACGCGGTTCATCGAAGGGACACATCGCGCGGGCTGCACTCGAAGGTATTGCCTACCAATCCATGGATCTGTTGAAAGCCATGGAGGCCGATTCAGGGATCTCATTAAGCGAATTGCGCGTGGACGGTGGGGCATCACTCAATGCTCTGCTCATGCAATTTCAGAGTGATATTCTCAACGTACCAGTCGTGCGCCCAACCATTCCGGAAACGACTGCACTTGGAGCCGCCTACCTCGCAGGACTCGCAACCGGGTATTGGGAAAGCAGGGAAGAAATTGCAGAACAATGGCAAGTGGACGCCCGCTTCGAACCCGACATGAAAGAGGACACAAAGGCTGAGTTGGTAAAGGGCTGGGAGAAAGCAGTTGGCCGCTCTAAGGGCTGGGAGGATCAAGCTTAGACAAACAGCGAAATTCTAAAAACACCTGAGTCCCTAACTTTAAATTGGGAGGTTTCCCAGGATGAGCCGGATTAGCGACTAAAGTTAGCAGGAGCTACTTTTGATTGGTGTAATCTGTGCTCCTAACAAACAATGGCAGGATGAAGATCGTTTCTGCTCTTACTACCCTACTCCTAACAAGTTCACTTTACGCCGCCGAGTTTTATGCGGATTGGTCGGAGGATGTTATTCAAAAGTGGATTGGCAGACATTTCTGGCAGAACTCCTATCGCGATTGGCAACAGGCCAAGGGAAGGATTGAGGTAACTCACCCAGGAGGCAATCGATCGGCGGTAGTTACGACCTATGCGATCGACGCCACCAAGGATTTCTCCATGAGCGTCCGCATGGGACAGTTGCAAAGCGGCAAGAGCGGTTGGGGAGGATTCAAGCTGGGACTCCAGGGCAACCGCATCCACACCGATAATTGGAAAAACCAGATGATCCATTGCATTGGAACCGCAGCTGGGATAACTGCCGACGGGAAACTCTTCATTGATCAAGTGAAAGCTGCCGCACCGGTTTTGCGAAACCGGGATGAGCTGATCCTTCGCTTGGTATCTCAAGTAAATGGCAACCGTATCGAATTGACGTTGAGCGCTAGCAATCAATCTGAATCTATTTCGGTTAAGAATTCATTTCCGCTAGATCAAATCGATGGCCTGTTTGCACTCACCTCCCACAACGGCGATTTGAATGCCGATGGTCAGTTTGACGATAGCAAAGGAAATGATGCTGGGCCTCTATCTCACTGGTTTGATGAATTAAAAGCATCAGGAGCTGGTATTGTGGAAACACTCGAACGCCAGTTTGGTCCCGTTGCATTCAATCAGTTCGTTACATCTTCTGGAACGTTGCGAATGAATGCTCAGTTGGCGCCCTTCGAAAAGAAATACGTACAGTCCCTGGACCTGGAAATATTTGAAAATAAGGAGTGGAAAATAATTGCAGCCGGGAAGTACCATCGTCCTTCCAGCTCAGCCCTGTTCACCATACCCCATTGGGATGTTGAAAATGACATCCCCTACCGCATCGTCTGGAAGGGAACGGGGTTTGATGGAAAGTCTTACACACATCATTACGAGGGAACTATTCGAGCTGAGCCGCTGAAGCAGGACGTTGTACTGGGCTCTTTCAACTGCATGCATTGGACCGGTTATCCTTACGCCGGGTCGGTTGCGCAAATGCAAAAAATCAAACCTGACATTCTCGCCTTTACCGGTGATCAACTTTACGAAGGAGCGGGCGGTTATGGGATTGTGACCTCACCCTTGGAAGAATCCCGTCTCAACTATTTTCACCATTGGTTCCTTCACGGCCTGGCATTCAGAGACTTGTTAGCCAACACAGCCAGCATGACCATCAACGACGATCACGATGTCTTCCATGGCAACGTGTGGGGCGAGTCGGGTAAAGCGGCTGACATGAGCAAAAAGGGAGCTGCGGCCGCTCAGGACACGGGAGGTTATAAAATGCCCCCTCAGTTTGTGAATCTGGTACAACAGGGCCAGTGTGGTCACCTTCCACCTTCACCAGATACATCCCCCGTCAAACAAGGAATCGAGACCTATTACACGGATGTCCGTTATGCCGGCGTTTCTTTTGCCGTTTTGGAAGACAGGAAATGGAAATCAGCACCCGCAAATATCCACACCGACACCGAGGTCTATAACGGCTATTTCAAAGATCCCGCCTATGCCAAAGATACAGCCCATATTCGAAAGGTAAGCGCCAACGCAGACCTACTTGGCAAAAGACAAGAAACATTCCTCGAACAATGGGCTGCCGACTGGTCGGAAGGCACCTGGATGAAATGTGCCGTCAGCCAAACCGTATTCGCAACCGCGGCTACCGATGGACTTAATAACGACGAACCTTGGGATCGTTACTCGGATGCCAATTTCCCAACTCCAGGATCCTGGCCAGCTAATGCAACGAATCCATCCCACGACATGGATTCCAACGGTTGGCCTCAAGAGGCCCGCGACCGTGCCGTTCATCTACTCCGCAAAGCGTTTGCTCCTCATGTGGCCGGGGATCAGCACCTTGGTTCAGCGATTCGTTATGGAATCGATGAACACGATAGTGGGAGCGTTGCCTTTTGCGTACCGGCTGCCAGCACCGGTTGGTCGCGCCTATGGATGCCCAACGAACCCGGAGCCATTGAAGAAGACTTTATCGGAAATCTCGACGGAGCAGACTTCGCTTTTGATCCCCGAAACTACACCGGTAAATTCCACGATGGGCAGGGCAACCGATTCACCATGCTTGCCACCGCCAACCCCTATAAACAAAACGAACGCAATCCCACCTGGTTCCATGACAGGAATCCAGGTTATGGCATCGTCACCTTCCACCGGAAAAGCCACGACATCACCATGACAGCCTGGCCCTCTTACGCTGGCCCTGGCGGAAGCGGCGAGGAAGGTTGCCCCTACCCAGGTTGGCCCATCACCATTCAGCAATCTGATAATTACGATCGCTCAGCTCAAGGCTACCTCCCTGAGGTAAGCTTGATCGAAAGTCCCGTTGTCCAGGTAATCAATGATTCAAACGGAGAAATTGAGTACACGATTCGCCCCGCCGGAGGATCGTTTCGCCCTCGCGTTTTCGACAACAGTGCCACTTACACCCTTCGTACCGGAAATCCAGATACGGGATCATGGAATATTCGAGAAGGACTGAAGGCTGAAACTCCCTAGCAGGTGTCAAGAATACGTGACAACGCCAATAACAGATAACAGTATTCAAATGAAAGTTTTAAGATTAGTACTTCTGCTTCTAGCCCTCACCCTTTGCCTCTCGCCCCTTTCGGGTGCAACGCGCCCAAACATCGTTTTCATTCTCGCGGACGACTTAGGCATTGGAGATGTTAAGATTTACGGAGGTGACCTCTGCAAAATTGAGACTCCCAAAATCGATAAACTCGCCGAAGGCGGTCTCCGATTTACGGACGCCCATGTGAACGCTTCCGTTTGTGGACCCACTCGATTGGCGATTATGACCGGCCGCTACCCATGGAGACACCAGCAGTTTCAAAGAGGAGGCCCGTGGGGCTTTACTGGTTTGAAAATTGATCCGGAAAAACATCACACACTGGGCGATATGTTTCAGGAAGCCGGGTACAAAACTGGTTACATTGGGAAGTGGCACTTGGGAACCTTGATGGCTACCAAAGATGGGAAGACCCAAGGTGAGACCAATGTCGATTATTCAAAACCACTGAAGGTAGGGCCACCTCAGTTCGGATTCGACTACAGTTTCATTCTTCCTGGTTCATTGGACATGTATCCGTACGCCTACGCCAAGAATAATGTGTGGCAAGGAGAGATCACCGCACAAAAAGGTTGGAGTGCTTTCAATCGAGTCGGCGATGCGGAGAAAGATTTTGAAGACCACGAAGTACTGGAAACTTTCTTTGACGAAGCCGATGCCTATATCGCCGATCGAAAGATGAAGGATCCGTTCTTCCTCTTTCTTGCACTTACAGCTCCGCATACACCGACCAGCCCTGGCGTTAATTGGCGTGGAAAAAGTGAATTGGGTGTTTATGGAGATTTCGTAATGGAGGTGGATCATGCCGTTGGACGCGTTATCACCGCATTGAAGAAACAGGGACTTTATGAAAATACCTTGGTGCTCTTTTCATCTGATCACGGTCCCGCTTCCTATGCGGGAAACACACTGGCCGCTACCTACGGGCAAATCCATGAACTTGAAGCCGCTGGCCATCACTCCAACGGGCCAAACCGTGGCTACAAATTCTCGGTATATGAAGGCGGTCTTCATGTCCCACTCATTGCACACTGGCCAAAGGTCATTAAAGAGGGCACTCAATCTGACGCTCTGGTGGGTCTCAACGATCTGATGGCCACTTTTGCTGAAATTGCAGAACACAAACTCAATAAAACAGAAGGCCCCGATTCAGTTAGTTTTGCCAAAATTCTGCGTAACCACAATACGGGTACCCAACGATCACATTTAATTATGCAATCCGCTATGGAGTCATACGTCATCCGGGACGGTGACTGGAAGCTCTGCCTCGCACCTGGGAGTGGAGCGAGAGGGATCTGGGGCAACACACCGACTCCCGAGAAGGCCTGGTCAGAGGCTATGACAGAATTTGGAGAAAGGCCGACACGGGAAGATCTTCAAGGTGCTCCCTTCGTTCAGTTGTTTAATCTGAAAAATGATCCACAGGAGGACAACAATCTAGCAGCCCAGCACCCGGATCGCGTCCAGAAGATGGTCTCCGTCTTCAAAGATCAGATCAAACGCGGTCGCAGCACTCAGGGCCCGGAATTGCAGAA
Source organism: uncultured Opitutales bacterium (assembly GCA_938075565.1). GTDB lineage: Bacteria > Verrucomicrobiota > Verrucomicrobiia > Opitutales > UBA2995 > UBA2995. The sequence continues at coordinate 20,016 of CALJGU010000104.1, forward strand.
CGATAAAAAGATTAATATCCACCAAAGGCTCCCTCCACCGATTCTCGATAAGTTAATAAAATAACAAAGTTTGTCCTAGGTAGAAAAAAGGCCTTAGCTTTCTTTGGTTTGAACTTAATCCACCTGTATGAAGAAAATTTTCGTCTCTGGCTGCTATGATATCATTCATGCTGGCCATGTTCAGTTTTTCCATGAAGCCAAAGCATTAGGCGATCACCTGACTGTTTGCTTTGCATCCGATGAGATTCTTTGGCTTCACAAGGAACGACGCTCATCTATTCCGGAGACTCATAAAAAAGGGCTCATTGCTGCCCTGGAGATTGTGGACGACGTGGTCATTGGAGATAATCACGAAGTGGGACTCGATTTCCAGGATCACTTCAGAAACGTGAAACCCGACATTTTGGCGGTTACAGAGGACGACCAATACGCAGACATCAAAAAAGCACTCTGCGAAGAAATTGGCGCCACATACCTCAAACTGCCCAAGACACCTCCTCAGTTTAAAGCGGTATCTAGTAGTGGAATCGTCAAGTGGATCAAAGCCCCGGACCAGGCCCCCCTTCGTGTCGATTTCGCCGGAGGATGGTTGGATGTACCGAGACACGCTCGAGACGGTGGATTCATTATCAATTGCGCAATCACGCCCATGGTATCCTTACGCGATTGGAGCTACAAGCAACGCTCGGGCCTCGGCGGTAGCGGTGCCTGGGCTTTACTCAATGGGAAAAGTGGCGTGGACAGTGAGATTGCTTTAGGAGTTGGTTGGCAAGACCCAGCCATCATTCGTGAAACTGGACTTTGCGTATGGCGCAGTGGTCAACAACCAGATCTTTATCTCAAACGCGATCCTTCCATGTTGAAAGGTCGCTTGGCAGTTTTCTATACCGGTATCGATCACGACACTCCAAGTTTAAGTGAAGGAGAGCGGGACTACGACATGATCGTCGAGGCGAGTAAAATCGCTGCCGACGGAGCAGAGCGACAGGATCTCAGCAAACTGGCTGAAGGAACCATGCGCTACCACCAAATGCAACTTAAGGAGGGTATGGAACCTCTTCCGGTCGTGGAAGGAATGCTTGCCCATAAATACTGTGGAGGAGGATTTGGCGGCTATGCGCTTTACCTCTTTGAAGAGCAGGAGAAACGGGACGCCTTTGTGGCCAACAACGAAGAGGCATTAAGCGTAGAACCTTATTTACGACCTATTACCTAGAAGTGGAATAGCCACTTCAAACCTACCAAACACCCAAAGCTTCAAGTTGCTCAGCAGGACGAGCCGGCCAACCGCGGTTCGCTGCGGGGGATGCGGGTGAAGGATGAAGGATCGTTCCAATCTTCGGATGATTCGGAACTACACGCTCAAAGCATTGTTTGGCGTAGGCGCCAACACCGATGCACCATTCTGGTTCTAAGATACGAGTGACTTCACGCAGATGAGCATCACACGCTTCGTTGAGCGGTTGTTTTTCAGCAGCAAGAATCTTGTCGGGAGTGACGTTTCGTCCGGATTCCTCCATGAAAACAAGCGGACAGTAATTGAGCACCATATGATTTTCGAAAAAGTTCTCAGCTGAGCCAAATCGATCGGCCATGAGCCCCCAGAGTCGGCGTCCTGATACCTCAGATCGCTTACAATCAAAACCATCTACAGGCCGCTTCGCATTTTCGATGTCTGGTTTGCCCACAGGAGCATCGATCTTCATCCAGTCCTGAACAGCTGGTATCTCACCGAATGGCACCCCAGTCTGCGCCATTCCAAAGGGTCCGGGATTCATACCCAGAAAAACGACCTTCTTTGTAGAATTCCCAAACTCCGACAGGTACCGCTCATGCGGTTCCCAGGCGTAAACCAGAGGATTATAAACATGGGTAACCGGTGCAGAAAAAGTTAATGGGTCCACAACATCACGGAGTTGTGCAGCAGCGGAAATAAGTTGAGTAGCAATTGCCATAAAGAGGTCCATTCAGCCAATCACCCACCTGCACGGCAAGGGCCATTTGATCCCGCTGGCCCTAGTTTCAATATCCCCTACCACGAAATAAAAGTTGTCAGCCACTACTGCATGGGAAACGCTGGGGTTGTCGTCTTTCTTCTCATCATTTATGAAAATTACCTCAGTTACACCCTATGTTGCCTGGATAGGCTTCCGAAACCAATTGCTTGTCAAAATCGAGGCCGACAATGGACAGTACGGATGGGGGGAATCAGGACTATCCGGTCGAGAGCTTGCCGTGGAGGGAGCGGTTAAACACTACCGGGAATTTCTTATTGGAAAAGATCCGCGCCAAATAGGAGGCCACTGGCAGGAAATGTATCGGAGCCAATACTTCGAAGGCGGACGTGTTCTCACCGCAGCCATTTCAGCTATCGATATTGCCCTGTATGATCTGGTCGGGAAAACCTTGGGCGTTCCCGTCTACCAGCTACTCGGTGGCGCCTGTCGCGACCGTGTGGAATGCTTTGCCAGCTACCCGGGGGATACGCCTTTGGACCAGTACGCAGACCTGACGCGAAAACTGGTCGATGCCGGTTGGACGTCCTGCCGCGTAAACATCGTTGGCCCTCCAGGTTCAGATTATGAAGGCAAAGATGGGGCCATATTTGACACGCGCGAAGGAATTGAAATTTCAATTCAAGCCATCCTGAACTGCCGCGATGCAGGAGGCCCGAAACTCATGATCGGCAGTGATGCCCACCATCGCCTCTCAGTTCCGGAAAGTGCCACCTTCCTTCAGCGTCTGCCGTCCGGGACCTTAGACTACATTGAGGAACCGATTCGCGATGAGTCACCCGAAGCCTACGAGGCACTCCGTAAAATGACGGACGTACCGTTTGCCATTGGCGAGGAGTTTTCCAGTAAGTGGCAGTTCAAACCGTACATCGAGCGCAACATACTTCAGTATGCTAGAGTGGATGTTTGCAATGTGGGTGGTTTGACCGAGTCGGTGAAAGTGGCAGCCATGGCCGAGGCCAATTACATCGACCTGCTGTTACACAATCCATTGGGCCCGATCTGCACAGCGGCCTCCGTGCACCTTGCTGCAGCCGTTCCAAACTTTTCACATCTCGAATCTCGGGAGTCACCCATTGAGGAGCTTCCGGTGGCTGATGTCGACGTATTCACAGAACGCCTACAACTCGAAGGCAACGCCTACGCAGTACCAACCGCCCCCGGTCTTGGGGTTGAAGTCGATGAAGAGGTGCTGAAAGAAATGTCCGTCAAACTCTGGGAGCCACCCCGTCTCTGGCGCTCGGATGGCAGCTACCAAAACTGGTAGTTCGTCCATGGAGACATGTAACACAAACACACCGCTTCTATGCCTGATTCTTCTACCCAATCATCCTCGGGAATCCCCAAAAGATTTATTGTCCTGGCCATGTTATTTGGCTGTGTGTGGATCAACTATATGAACCGCACCAACATCTCGATCGCCGGGACGACCATGCGCGACGACCTCGGTTTGGATGCTGTTAAGATGGGCTTGGTTTTTTCCGCTTTTAGTTGGACCTACGGATGGCTGCAAATTCCTGGAGGAGCACTGGTGGATGTGTTTCGCACTAGGAAGTTCTACGCCGTTATCATGTTCTTCTGGTCCTGCACGACCGTTATAACGGGATTCGCGAATTCTCTGTTTACACTCATCGGACTCCGATCGTCACTGGGAGTGTTTCAGGCACCCTCCTACCCTGCTCACAATAAAATGGTTACTCGGTGGTTTCCCACCGATGAGCGAGCAACTGCTATCGCTACCTACACTTCGGCCCAGTTTCTGGTCCTGGCATTAATGCCACCCATTTTTGTCTTTATGATGAACACCGTTACGTGGCGCGGGCTATTCATCATTACAGGCGCTGTCAGCATAGTCGGAGCATTCATTATGTATGCGATTTATCGTGATCCAAAAGATCACCCCTCAGTCAGTCAGGACGAGCTCGACTACATTGAAGCCGGAGGAGGGCTGATTAACGATGGCGCAACGGAAGACCCAGAGGCTGAAAAAACCAAGTTCGATTGGGCGGATTTCGCAGAAGCGTTTAAGCACAAAAAACTTTGGGGTGTTTACATCGGCCAGTTCTGCCTGGGCTCCTTGTTCGTTTTCTTTCTCACCTGGTTCCCTTACTACTTAAAGGACACACGAGGACTCACTCTGGAGTCGATGGGGTATTGGACGATGATTCCACCTTTAGGAGCCTTTTGCGGAGTACTTTTATCCGGGTACATTTCCGACAAGTTGATCAAGCGAGGCGTGTCACCTGGGACCTCGCGCAAGATTCCAGTGTTATGCGGTATGGTCATCGGTTCCTCCATCATTGGGGCCAACTACACCGACAGCACCGGCATGGTAATCGTGTTCATGACTATTGCACTCTTTGGCAATGGCCTTGCGTCTATCGCCTGGGTGTTCATCTCATCCATCGCGCCTATCCGCTGTATGGGCCTGGTCGGAGGGGTCTTTAACTTTATAGGGAACTTAGCCGGTATCAGCCTGCCCATTGTAATTGGATTCCTCGCCAAGGATGGAAATTTTGACGGAGCACTGATCTATATCGGAGTCGTTTCCATTATTGGCTTCTGCAGCTATTTCTTCCTGGTTGGGAAAGTAGAACGGATCGAGCTGCCGGAAAGACAGTCTTAAAAAGTTTAGGAGTAAGGAGCTGCAATCCAATTAGGAGCGTTCTCTACCCCAATAGTATAGAAGGTGAAAAATTGACTAGCCCCATCGACGTTTGAATTTTGCAGGGCCAGGATTACTATGAACCAAGGCCCTGCAACTATTAGCCGGCTTGCTGGCAGCAGGACATTTTTCCTCCTTTGTCCTCTGCTTTAGCATCCATCATGCAACCACCGTCTCCTTCAGTCTTGCATGCGGCGCCGGCAAGCTGGTCTCCTAGGCCTTCTTGCTGGCAGCAGGCCATACCTCCCATGCTACCCATCTCTTGGGTAGCCTCAGATTCACTATAAACCGCAGCGTGGGTCTTATCGTGTTCTTTCCATCCGTGGTCCATAAATTTGCTGATAATACCAGCGTGGTTTCTTGCCACTTCAATAGCTTCCTTGGTCTTGCCAATTGCCACGATTGAAATTCCTTTTTCAATATTGGTGATCTGTATGTCGATATCGTCGTAGTAATTAACAAACTCTACATAGGCAGGATCCCAATGCCTTACCATCAATCCCTGCTTCAATCGACCTTCCATCTGCTTAACATGCGTCTGAATAAGTTGAACAGCTTCAGGATCATCGGAAGTGGTCCTTGATACATAGCCCGTCTCCGTTTCGGTGACTTCACGCTGAAATTTATCGCGCGAGTCAAAGAGCCCGTGAATCGTGTCCCGTTGTTCTGAGGGCATGCCCTGTCCAAAACCACTTGTTTGGAGTACGAACAGTGCTGCCAATGCACTGGCAAGAGGTAAGATGTTTATTGATTTCATACTTTTTTGGGTAATGAGCTTGGTTTATCTAATCCAATGATCGAAACTGAGTGTTAATCAACACACGAGATGAGTGATGATTAGATAGTTGAAAAGTTCCATATATTCCTATATAGGAATATATGGAACTTTTCAACTATCTAATCATCACTCATCTCGTGTGTTGATTAAC